>NZ_CP116339.1:686666-1030000 GCF_028198165.1 Pseudoxanthomonas sp. JBR18 | reverse complement strand
GTAACGATAATGCGGGTGAAAAGCCCGCACGCCGAAAGCCCAAGGTTTCCTTGCGCAACGTTAATCGACGCAGGGTTAGTCGGTCCCTAAGGCGAGGGCGAAAGCCGTAGTCGATGGGAAGCAGGTTAATATTCCTGCACCTCGTGTAAGTGCGATGGAGGGACGGAGAAGGTTAGGCAGGCCAGGCGTTGGTTGTCCTGGTGAGAGCGTTGAGGCGGTTCCCTTTGGCAAATCCGGGGGAGCAACGTTGAGACGAAGGACGAGCTCTTTAGAGCGAAGCTGCTGATATCACGCTTCCAGGAAAAGCTCCTAAGCTTCAGCTTACACAGACCGTACCGTAAACCGACACAGGTGGGTAGGATGAGAATTCTCAGGCGCTTGAGAGAACTCGGGTGAAGGAACTAGGCAAAATAGCACCGTAACTTCGGGAGAAGGTGCGCCTCTTCTGGTGAATAGCTGGGGGAGGCCGAAGTGACCAGGCCGCTGCGACTGTTTATCAAAAACACAGCACTCTGCAAACACGTAAGTGGACGTATAGGGTGTGACGCCTGCCCGGTGCTGGAAGGTTAATTGATGGGGTCAGCCGCAAGGCGAAGCTCTTGATCGAAGCCCCAGTAAACGGCGGCCGTAACTATAACGGTCCTAAGGTAGCGAAATTCCTTGTCGGGTAAGTTCCGACCTGCACGAATGGCGTAACGACAGCGGCGCTGTCTCCACCCGAGACTCAGTGAAATTGAAATCGCTGTGAAGATGCAGCGTTCCCGTGGCAAGACGGAAAGACCCCGTGAACCTTTACTATAGCTTTACATTGAACGTTGAGTTCGTCTGTGTAGGATAGGTGGGAGGCTATGAAACTGTGGCGCTAGCTGCAGTGGAGCCATCCTTGAAATACCACCCTGATGTGCTTGACGTTCTAACCTAGGTCCGTTATCCGGATCGGGGACCATGTATGGTGGGTAGTTTGACTGGGGCGGTCTCCTCCCAAAGAGTAACGGAGGAGCACGAAGGTACGCTCAGCGCGGTCGGACATCGCGCACTGTGTGCAAAGGCATAAGCGTGCTTGACTGCAAGATCGACGGATCAAGCAGGTACGAAAGTAGGTCTTAGTGATCCGGTGGTTCTGTATGGAAGGGCCATCGCTCAACGGATAAAAGGTACTCCGGGGATAACAGGCTGATACCGCCCAAGAGTTCATATCGACGGCGGTGTTTGGCACCTCGATGTCGGCTCATCACATCCTGGGGCTGTAGTCGGTCCCAAGGGTATGGCTGTTCGCCATTTAAAGTGGTACGCGAGCTGGGTTCAGAACGTCGTGAGACAGTTCGGTCCCTATCTGCCATGGGCGTTGGAGATTTGAGAGGGGCTGCTCCTAGTACGAGAGGACCGGAGTGGACGAACCTCTGGTGTTCCGGTTGTCACGCCAGTGGCACTGCCGGGTAGCTATGTTCGGAAGCGATAACCGCTGAAAGCATCTAAGCGGGAAGCGCGCCTCAAGATGAGATCTCCCGGGACACAAGTCCCCTAAAGGAACCATCAAGACTAGGTGGTTGATAGGTCAGGTGTGTAAGCGCTGTAAGGCGTTGAGCTAACTGATACTAATGATCCGTGCGGCTTGACCATATAACCTCAAGTGGCTTCGGCATACGCCGATGCACCACACACTTAGCCTCGACAACACGTCGATGCCATCTATACACTCCCTACATCACAAGTAACTACGCGAGACTGTGCGCCTCATCCGTTGTTTGGATGGCGACGCTCCAACCGTCTCCCTGGTGAAATTAGCGCTGTGGTCCCACCCGTTCCCATCCCGAACACGGAAGTGAAACGCAGTTGCGCCGATGGTAGTGTGGCTTAAGCCATGCAAGAGTAGGTCATCGCCAGGGCCTTACACCTAAAACCCCTCAGATCGAAAGATCTGGGGGGTTTTTCTTTGTCCGTCCGCAACCCGACAAACGCCCAACGGCGCCGTGCGACTTAATCCCCAACGCCGTGCCATACAGCACCCGCTGCGCGGCAAATCGCAGAAACCTCTCATCTGCGCGACTGCCCCATCAACGCGCGCGTGGTCAGGACATACGGCGCCAGACGCAGCATGGGAACCCAATCGGGCGACGCAGGCGGACTTTTCAGTCCTACGGTTGCGTCGTAGGCACAGAGCGACCCGTCAACCAGCAAACGCAGAACATCGGCGAAGGCAGAATGCCGAGGCGTGTTCGTGAAAACTTCGAACGCTTCAAGCCTGAGCCAGAGCGCTTACCGACGCCGGCCAACGCTCGACCAGATCCCACGCCACTCCGCACAAAGGAAAGCCTCCAGATCTGCGGATACAGCGTGTCATCAAGGCTGCAGGTCGAGAAGGCGTGCAGCCGGAATGCCCGAGGAGACAACTCAAGGGCGGCGACCATCCAGCTTCTCGCTTTTGAATGTCATTCTGCCTTGTGGGAGACAAGACGCAAATGCCCGCCCAGTTCGGCGAACTTGCCTGCATAAAGGGTTCATCAGAGGCACCAGGTGAGTGTCCTGCGCTACAGCACCGGGAACGGACAACGCCAGCGCAAGAAGCCAGGGCGATCACCTCGTCCAAACATCAAGAAGCCACACGTGAACAACCTGCCCTGTTCAGGGCAGAGTCCGCTATTTTTCACGGTGCGCTGCTGGGACGGGTGGCGTCATGGCCACACGTTTCAAACCGTTGCGAGGAAACACGCATGAACACGATTCGCATCATGCTGGTCGGTGGAATGATGATGGCGGCCAATGCCGCGATGGCGCAGAGCTATGGGCCGCAGGACGAAGGGCGCCGATTCAATGATGGAACCCGCGTGGTTTGCCACAACGTCGAGGTGCAGAAGAACAGCAAGGATCCCAACCGTATCGCCGGGACCGCCGCTGGCGCGGTGGTCGGCGGCCTGCTAGGCAATCAGATTGGCGGCGGGACCGGAAAGAAGCTGGCAACGGTCGGTGGCGCCGTGGCTGGCGGCGCGGTCGGGCGCACGGTGCAGGGGCACCATCAGGAACAGCAGGGCGATCGCGTGGTGGAGAAGCGTTGCACCCGCCAGTAAGCCATCGATTGGCGAATTGATCGCCTTCCCGAGCTTGAGACCTAGAGCGGGGCCAGTCATGGCCCCGCTTTTCTTTTTGGCGACTCAATGGAAGCGCCAAACCCGGCGCTTGGGCGCCTCCGGTCCGATTGAGTGCCCACCGCGGGTGTTTCGTCGGCGTTTGTGGCGTTTCGTCACCTGCCCGTCCCGGCTCTGCGAGCGGCGGTCTATCCTCGCGGCACGATTCAATGTCTTGGGGAAGGGGCGATGGCTGGTCTTTTTTTTGTCATGCGGATCACGCTGGCTTGGGTGCTCGCATTTGTCTTGCTGCTGATCATCTATGCGTCGATTCCCTTCATCGACAACGGACCAGCATGGCCAGTCGTGTTGGCAGCGCTGCTCTTCATCGGCTATGTCAGTGCGGGGGCGTTTTCGCACGTGCGCCGGGTGCGCCTGATCACCGGACGCGTGGATCCGGTCACCCTTGCCAACCGCCAACGACGCCAGATCGAGATCCCGCTCGGCGCTAGCGAGGCGTTTGCCCTGGTCGACGCGGCAGTACGCGAACTGCCGGGCGTCGAGGAGATCCAGAGTGCGCGTGACAGTCTGCAGGTGCGGGCGAAAGTGGGTTACTCGGATCCCTACGGGCGCCAGCGGCCGCCGGGCCGCTTCAGTCTGATTCCCTGGCTGGGCTTTCGTCGCAACCAGCTGCTTGCGACGATCACACCAGGCACCGAGAGCAGCAGCCTGTCGCTGATCTGCGAACCCGAAAGCGGCGCCTGGACCGACTGGCTGAAAATCGATCACGGCGCCAATCTGGAGCATGCCGATGCGATCAGCCGGGCGATCAGCCGCCGGATTGCGGAAAGCCGGCGCGCCGAGCAGGACAGCGCGCGCCAGATCGCGACCGACAAGGAAGTCGCGCAGGCCCGGCTGAGCCTGCTGCATGCGCAGATCGAGCCGCATTTCCTCTACAACACGTTGACCAGCGCGCAGTTGCTCACCCGGACCGATGCCGCCCGTGCCGACGAAATGCTGGGGCATCTGATCACTTATCTGCGGCGCTCGCTTCCGCGCGGCGAAGAAGTCTGGTCCACACTGGGCGAGGAGTTGGAACGCGCGCGCGCCTATCTGGAGATCATGAAGATCCGCATGGGACCGCGCCTGACCCTGCAGGTCGACGTCCCTGCGGCACTGCTCCCCCTGCCGCTGCCGGCCATGATGCTGCAGACCCTGGTCGAGAACGCGATCAAGCACGGGCTGGAGCCGCAGTCGGGAGGTGGCACGATCTGGCTGCTGGCGCGCGTGATGGAGGGACAGGTGTCCATCACCGTGGCCGACGACGGCCGGGGCTTTGCCGGCGGCACGGGAGGCACCGGAATCGGCCTGAGCAATGTCCGCGAACGCCTGCGCCTGCTGTACGGTGCACACGCCACCTTGGCGGTGGTCTCCAACTTCCCCAAGGGGGTCGCGGCAACGCTCAGCGTGCCGGCGGCCACCCTGCCGATCGCAGAGGAGGCGTCCCGTGCCTGATTGCATCGTGGCCGAAGACGAGCCTTTGCTGCGTGCCGCCTTGGTGGCGCACCTGGCCCAAGTCGCACCGGAGCTGCGCGTGGTCGCCGAGTGCGAAGATGGGGCCGACGCGCTGGAGGCCATCGCCAGCGCTCAGCCCGACGTCGCATTCCTGGATATCCGCATGCCCGGACTGACGGGGCTGGAAGTGGCTGCGGCCGCGGCCCAGGCCGGATATCGCACGCAGGTCGTGTTCACCACGGCCTATGACCAGTATGCCGTCGATGCGTTCGAACACGGAGTGGTGGATTACCTGCTCAAACCCATCGCTCCGGAGCGGCTGAAGGCCACCGTGCAGCGCGTGCTGGCACGCCAGGCGCCAACGCTGCCCGCTCAGCAAGCGCTGGCGGAGCTGTTCCAGCAGCTGGGTGGTGCGCTGCCGCGCACGGTCGCAGAACCCCTGGTCTGGCTCACCGCCAGCGTCGGCCGCGACACGCGCCTGATCCTGGTGGAAGACGTGGCGTACTTCCGCGCCGACAACAAGTACACCGTGGTGGTCACGCGCGAGGGGGAGGCGCTGTTGCGTACGCCGCTGCGCGAACTGCTGCCTTCGCTGGATCCGGCGCACTTCAAGCAGATCCATCGCGGCACGATCGTCAACCTGCGCGCGGTGGCATCGGTCAGTCGGGAGGACGGCGGCCGTGGCTGCCTGCGCCTGAAGACGCATCCGGATGTCCTCGCGGTCAGCCCGACCTTCATGCCGCTGTTCCGCGCGATGTAAGCCAAGGAGACCCACAATGCGACTGCATTCCATCCAACGCGGCTGGCGATCGCCGGCGGTGCTGTTTCCGATCCTGCTGTTGCTGGGCGGCTGCCATGTGCATGCCGATGTGAGCATCGAGTCGGTCGTCAGCCTGGACCACGTCAAGGTCGATGCCGCGCGGATCGTGGCGCGGGGCGATCGCGTCCGCTTCACGTGCATGCAAAGCCGAAGCGGCGCGTGCTATTTCAAGGTGGCCGGACCGGCAGCGGTCCAGGTGCCGCCAGATGCGACCGAGCTCGCCTTCCAGCTCGCCGCCGGGCAGAGCCGGGAACTGAAGGGATTGCCCGCCGGCTTCCGCCATTGCCTGGATTACACCGGCACGCCACATGCGCCGGACTGCGCCCTGTGAAAGAACGCAGGTCTCGATGGCCTCAGCCCGCGTAGGCCGCAAAGGCGCGCGCCACGGCTTCCGCGCCCGGGTCGACCACGCCACGTAACGCGTCCTCGGGTACCGCGGCCGATCTGCCGGCGCCGGCACGGGTCATCTGCGCGGTGCCGTCCGCGCCGCTGCGCGCTGCGTTGATCGCATCGGCCAGCGTGCCACCATCGAGCGCCTGGATGGCGGGAATCAGCGCATCGAGCATGGTGCGGTCGCCTTCGCGCGCACCGCCGTAATCCTGCATGCGCGCAATGCCCGCGGCCAGCGCGGCCGGCCAGCCGTCGCCGTGCTCCAGCGTCGTCGCCGCGGTGGTGAACAGGATCGACAGCAATACGCCGCTGGAGCCTCCCATGCTGTGCTCGATCAGTGCGGCGAGTTCGGTTGCCAGCGCGGCGTCCTCACCGGTGCTCAGACGATCCTGTGCAAGCGCATCGGCCAGGGCGCGGGCGCCATTGGCGAAGGTGGAACCGGCGTCGCCGTCGCCGGTGCGGGCGTCAAGCGCATCGAGTTCGGCCTCGGCCTGGATCAGGACTTCGGCCAGCCTGCCCAGCGCCGCGCCGCGTGCCGCGTCGCGCCGGCCACCGCCTGACTCGGCCCCCTGGCGCGACAGCGAAGGGGCGAAGTGTTTCACCGCATGCGGTTCGACCACGCCGGGCCAGCCCAGGGTCTCGACCGGCGTGCGCAGCGCGGCCAGCACGTCGTCATCGGCCGGTGCCAGCGTCACCGAAAAGCCATGCATGTCCATCGAGGTCATCAGCGCGGCCGGGCGCGGCATCAGGGCGATCCGCTCCACCCCGATACGGGTGAGCATGCCGCGGGTCAGCGTGCCCAGTTCCTGGGTAGAACAGCCGCCCAGGTCGTTGAGCATCACGACCAGGCGCGCGCCCGCGCCGTATTTCGCATCGGCTGCATCCAGCAGCGGGGCGAGTACCAGCTCCAAGGCGTCTTCGACACCTTGCGGGTCGACCTTGCGCGCGCCGGGCTCGTTGTGGATGCCCAAGCCCAATTCGGGCGAGCGCTTGCCCTGGGTCTGGCCGGGCACGGTGCAGCTGGACAGGGCCATCCCCAGGGACAGCAGGCGGTCGGCGAAGGCCTGGCCACGCTGGGCGATCTCGGCCAGTGGCAGACCTTGCGCGGCCAGATCACCGACGAACTTGTGCACCAGCACCGTGCCGGCCAGGCCGCGCGGCTGCTTGGCCTCGGGCAGGGCGATGTCGTCGGCCACAAGCACCGTGGCCACGTCGATCCCCTCGGCGCGGGCGCGCTCGGCCGCCAGACCAAAATTGAGCCGGTCGCCGGTGTAATTCTTGATCACCAGCAGCACGCCGGGCGCATCGGCGCAGGCGCGGATGGCGGCCAGCACGGCTTCCACGCCAGGCGAGGCGAACAACTCCCCGGCAATGGCGCCGCTGAGCATGCCCTTGCCCACAAAGCCGGCGTGCGAAGGCTCATGCCCGGATCCGCCGCCGGACAACACCGCCACCTGCGCCGGATCGCGCTGCGCGCGCAGGACGATGCGCACGCCGGATTCTGGCGTGCTCTGTAGCAGGGGCATCAGCTGCGCGGTGCCGGTGAGGATGTCGTCGACGATGGCGCGGGGCGCCCCGAGGAACTGCTGCATACAGGCAACCTGTCTGATCTGTCACGGGCGTCCGAGCTTAATGGACGCGATGTGAGCCGAACGCGCAGGCCTGGTCGCCCCGCGCGGCGCGCACGCATGCACAATGCCTGCCCCTCTACTGGAAGTTGCGCCCATGGCCGGAGCCAGCCTGCTCACCCTGCTTGACGACATCGCCACCCTGCTCGACGACGTGGCGGTGATGACCAAGGTCGCCGCGAAGAAGACCGCCGGCGTGCTGGGTGACGATCTGGCGCTCAACGCGCAGCAGGTGACCGGGGTCACGGCCGATCGCGAACTGCCGGTGGTGTGGGGCGTGGCCAAGGGCTCGCTGGTCAACAAGGCGATCCTGGTGCCGGCCGCGCTGGCGATCAGCGCCTGGCTTCCGGTGGCGATCCCCTATCTGATGATGATCGGCGGCGCCTACCTGTGCTTCGAAGGCGTGGAGAAGGTCGCGCACAAGTTCCTGCATTCGAAGGAAGAGGAGGCTGCGCGCCATGCCGAACAGGTCCGTGCGCTGGCCGATGAAAGCGTGGATGTGGTCGCCTACGAGCGGGACAAGATCAAGGGCGCCATCCGCACCGACTTCATCCTTTCGGCGGAGATCATCGTGCTGTCGTTGGGTGTGCTGACGGCGACTTCGCCGACGCCGCCGTTCCTGCAGCAGGTGATCGTGCTGACGCTGATCGCGCTGGCGATGACGGTGGGCGTGTACGGCCTGGTCGGCGCCATCGTGAAGCTGGACGACCTGGGCCTGTGGCTGTCGAAGAAGGGCGCCGGGCTGGCCGCGATCGGACGTGGACTGTTGGTGGCTGCGCCGCTGCTGATGAAGTTCCTCTCCATCGCCGGGACGATCGCCATGTTCCTGGTCGGCGGCGGCATCCTGGTCCACAACATCGGCCCGCTGCATCACTTCATCGAAGGCATCCTGCCCCAAGGCACGCTGGGCAGCGTGGTGTCGATCGTGGCCAATGCCGTGGTCGGCATCCTGGCCGGTGCGATCGTGCTCGGCGTGGTCCAACTGGTGGGGAAGGCCCGCGGCAACACGGCCGCGGACTGAGGCTCAGTTCACGCGCGGCGCGCGTGGCCCAGCAGGACCAGGCTCACCGCAGCCAGCCAGCCCAGCATCAGCACGATCACGGCTTTCTGTCCGAGGCCGTTCAAGGTGTCCGGGCACGCCCCCATCGCCCACAGCGAGGCAAAGCACAACATGCCCCACGGCAATGCCCAGCGACGATGCTGGCGCCAACGCGCATCGCGGCCGAAGATGTGCGCCTGCCAGATGATCCCCATCGTCGCGCACAGGAACGCGGTGGTCGCGGCGATGTGGTGGATGTCGCCCTGCAGGGTGACCGTGGCCTCGGGCATGTCCATCCAGGCGAAGGCGGTGATGCACAACGCCACCGCTGCGGTGACGAACAATCCCCGGCAGGCACGGCTGCGCGCCGTCGGGGCCAGGTCGCGCTGAAGTCCATGCACCAGCGCCAGCATGCCCACGCTGAGCACGCAGTAAGCGGTCTGCAGCAGATGGCCCCATGGGCCGATCAGGTACAGGCTCATCTGATCGTCCACCACGTCCAGGTCCGGACGCAGCAAGTGCACGATCACGGTAATGAGGACGAAGGCGCCCAGGCTGGACAGCGCCAGGCGCGGCCACGTTGCTTGGGGGCGCACGTCCTGATGGGCGGGCGTGGCGGCGATGACGGTCTCGGTACGGGTTGCCGTTCCTGGCATGGGTCTGTTCTGCTGCATCGTGCAGGCGTCCGATTCTAGTCGCCCTATGGGGACGATGCGATGCACGCGCTGCGAGGGGCCTGTTCAGCGGAAGAAGGCTGCGCAATCGGTCGTCGTCGTTATGTGAGGTCTCCCGGTCGCGTGTGACCCAAACCTACGGCGCCCCGGAGCCAGGCGGTGGGCTGTTCACGAGCCATCGATTCTCAACCAGCACCAGGCGCGTTGACGAAGCTGCCAGTCAGGCCCGATCAACCTTCGACGCAACCGAGGGGTCACTCTCTTGTACGCGGGCCCGCGCGCGGATCGCGCCACCGCGCTCCAGGGTCCGGTCCTCGGTAGGCGTGTCGCCCGGCAACAGGGTCCGGCGATGTTGCTCGCCCCAGTCGCGCAGCAGCAGTAGCACCGGTTCGAGCGTGCGGCCGAAAGTGGTCAGTTCGTACTCCACGCGTGGCGGCACTTCAGGGAACACCTCGCGGCGGATCACCCCGTCGGCCTCCAGCTCGCGCAGCTGTCGCGTCAGCATGCGCTGGGTGGCGTTGGGGACGCGACGCTGCAGCTGCATGAAGCGCTTCTTGCCGCCCAGCAGGTGGAACAGGATCAGGGGCTTCCATACCCCACCGATCACGTGCAGGGTCAGTTCGACCGTACAGCCGCTCTTGAACTCGGGTTGCTTGCGCATGGCACAGGATCACCGGTGATACCGAGGCACACGAGTGTACGTTCTGTAGCGCTCACTTCATGGCGGCTAGCATGGCCGCCATCGACACGACGGAACCAGGACCATGGCATTCAAGGCATTGCAGGTGAACAAAGTGGACGGTGGCGTGCAGCCGCAGCTGGTGACGCTGGAAGACAGCGACTTGATGGAAGGCGATGTCACCGTCGCGGTGGAGTACTCCACGGTCAACTACAAGGATGCGCTGGCGCTGAGCGGCAAGGGTGGGATCGTGCGGAATTTTCCACTGATTGGCGGCATCGACCTGGCCGGCAGCGTGGTCGATTCGTCCAACCCGAATTTCAAGCCGGGCGATCCGGTGGTACTCAACGGCTGGGCGCTGAGCCAGACCCACCACGGTGGGTATGCGCAACGCGCGCGGGTGAAGGGTGAGTGGCTGGTGCATCGCCCGTCGGCCTTCGACGCGCGCCAGGCCATGGCCATCGGTACGGCCGGCTATACAGCCATGCTGAGCGTGCTGGCGCTGGAGCACAACGGCGTCAGGCCGGGCGACGGCGAGGTCCTGGTGACCGGCGCCAATGGCGGTGTCGGCTCGGTGGCCATCGCCATCCTGGGCAAGCTGGGCTACCACGTGGTGGCCTCCACCGGACGCATGGAAGAAGCCGACCACCTCAAGGCGTTGGGCGCCGCCGAAGTGATCGACCGTCGTCCGCTGGGCGAAGCCGGAAAGCCGCTGCAGGGCGAACGCTGGGCCGGCGCGGTCGACAGTGTCGGCAGCCACACCCTGGCCAATGTGCTGGCGCAGACGCGCTATCGCGGCACGGTCACCGCCTGTGGCCTGGCCCAGGGCATGGACCTGCCGACCACGGTGGCGCCCTTCATCCTGCGCAATGTCACTCTGGCGGGCATCGACTCGGTCAACGCCCCGCAGGCCGTGCGCGAAACCGCGTGGCAGCGTCTGGCACGCGACTTGGATCCCGTGCTGCTCGCGTCGGTCACCACGGAAGTCGGTCTGGCCGAGGTGCCGCGCGTGGTCGATGACCTGTTCGCCGGCAAGGTGCGCGGACGCGTGGTGGTCGACGTGAACGCCTGAACGGTGCGCGCGCGTGCACCGGCGCGCACGCCTGCGCTAGGCTGGGGAGCAACGAGACAGGTGCGCGTGGGTATCCGCAGCGATGATGCAGGTCATGGTGGTCGGTGCGACCGGATTGGTGGGGAGCCTTGTGCTGTCCCAACTGCTGGTCGAGGAGACGGTCGAGCGCGTGGTCGCGCCGACGCGCCGGCCGCTGGCCACCGCCCATGCCAAGCTGATCAACCCGGTGGTGGATTTCGAAGCCCTGCCGCGCGATGCCGAGTGGTGGAAGGTCGACAGCGTGGTCTGCACGCTGGGCACGACGATGAAGCAGGCCGGTTCGCGCGACGCCTTTGCGCGCGTCGACCACGACTATCCGCTCCAGGTGGCGCAACAGGCGCTGGGCCGGGGGGCGCTGTCCTACGCGCTGACCTCGGCGGCCGGCGCCGACCCCGGGTCGCGCTTCTTCTACAACCGGGTCAAGGGCAACCTGGAGCGTGACCTGACCGCCCTGGGCTATGTCTCCCTGACCCTGGTGCGCCCCGGACTGATCGATGGCGAGCGTCATGCGTCGCGTCTGGTCGAACGCGCTGCGGGAATGACCTTGCGCATGCTCGGCCCGCTGCTGCCGGCTCGCTTGCGGATCAACCCGGCCGAATGCATCGCCACTGCCCTGGTCGATGCCGCGTTGCAGGCGCGCCCTGGGCGGCATGTGGTATCCAGCGAACGACTCGCGGCGTAAGCCAGGTGAGCACTGCGCGCGCGTGCTCGAAAACTGCTTGTTTTCAGCTGATCCGGTAACGCCTGCAACCAAAGTCGGCAGCGGGTTGGCGCGGTGGTATAAAGCACGCCGTTTTCGGCATGCCGGTCAGGTTTGATGCTCCACGCTGTCCGTTTCACCCCGCGCGCACGCCTGCCGCTGTGTGCGCTGGCGCTGGCCATCGCCGCGCCCCTGCACGCCGCCGACTTCAGCCTTGCCGATGGCGAGCTCACCGGGGCCTGGACCACGCGCGCCACCTTCGGTATGGGCGTGCGCACCACGGGTGCCTCGTCGCACTTGGTGGGCAAGGGCTTCCGCTCCGACGGTCGGGCCAAGGGCGGCGACGGCAGCGACACCTCCGATGACGGCAACCTCAACTACGGCGCCGGCGATGTGTATTCGGCACTGTTCAAGATCAGTACCGGGGTGGACCTGAAGTACCGCAACCTCGGCCTGGCCGTCAGCGGGCGGGCTTGGTACGACACCGCGCAACAGGACAACGATGTCCCGCAGGGCAATCAGCCCAGCGGCTTTGAGGCCAACGCGCCACTCAGCGACGACGGGTTCTCGCAATCCAACAAGTTTTCCGGCGCGATGCTGCTGGATGCCTATCTGTATGGAGGCTGGGACGTGGGCGAGCATGCCCACTGGGATGCGCGGGTCGGCAAGCAGCGGGTGAAGTGGGGCGAGGGGCTGTTCTTTGTCGGCCTCAACCAGGTCAACCCGTTCGACTACACCTCCCTGCGCCGCCCAGGCACCGATGCGGCCACCGAGGCGCAGCTGCCGGTCGAGATGCTGTGGAACAGGCTGAGCTTCGACAACGGCCTGTCCATCGAAGGATTCTGGCAGTGGAACTGGCGCCGCACCGAACTGGATCCCTGCGGCACCTATTGGTCGGGCACGGACATCGGCATCGACAACGGCTGCGCCGGCCTGCAGTCCAACGCCTACTATCCGATCAACGGCACCGCGGCCGGTGCCGGCCAGTGGCTCAGCGACGGTTATATGAACGCGGCTGGCGGCATCCTGCCGCGCGGCCCCGACATCGACGGCAAGGACGGCGGCCAGTATGGGGTGGCGGCGCATTACCTGCTCAAGCCGATCGCGACCGAGATCGGCGTGTACTGGATGCGCTACAACGCGCGCCTGCCGATTCTCAATGCCACCACGCCCAACAGCGCCATCACCAACACCGCGCTGGCTGCGGCGCTGGAAGCCGATGGCGTGCCGGCCGCCTATGCCGCGCTGTCCCAGCGCCTGAGCGGCATCACCGAGGCCTGGGAATATCCCAACGGCATCCACCTGATGGGTGTGTCGGCCTCGCACAAGGGAGGATCGTGGAAGTTCGCCGGCGAGGTGAGCTATTCGGACAACCTGCCGGTTCAGATCAACACCGCCGACATGTTTGCCGCGCTGACCCGCAATGGCGGGCCGATTGGCGGGCGGACGTTGGGCCGGCCCGAAGGCTTCCTGCTGCGCGGCTATGACCGCTTCGACAAGTGGCAGGGGCAGCTGTCGGCGGTGCGCACCCTGGGACCGATGCTCGGCGCCAGCAGCGGCCTGCTGGCCGGCGAGGCCGCCTGGCAGTACGTGAACCTGCCAGGCCTGGACACGGCGCGTTACGGGCGCGGCTTCGCCTGGGGCTATTCGCCGGAGGGCTTCGATGGCAGTTGCTCGGCGGTGCAGAACCCAGATGGCTGCGTGAATAGGGGGTATTTCACCAAGATGGCCTGGGGTTACCGGGTCAAAGGCCAGCTCAATTACACGGTGGGCGGCACGACCCTGTCGCCCAGCCTGACCTGGGGCCAGGACGTGCACGGCTATGCGGTGGACAGCAGCCTGGTCCAGGATCGCAAGACGGTCTCGCTGGGGCTGGCCGCCAAATTTGCGCGCCACGCCTTCGCCTCGGTGGCCTATGCCCATTACCTGGGCGACCCCCCCTACGATGTGCTGGCCGACCACGACAACGTGGTGATGGCCATCGGGACGACCTTCTAGTCCGCCACGCTCCAAGGCCTGCCAGGCGCCGTCATGGCTTCGTGCGATGGCGGCGTTTTGCGTTCAAGGCCAAGCGCGGCACCGCACGGTGACGTCACTGGTCACTGGGAAGACGACCCATCGGGGCGGATGTCTGACAGCGCCGACAGGGGGCTGGGTACCGTTCGGCGTTTTCCTGCAACACCCAGGCGGACAAGGCTTGCGTGATGTCATGAGATTGAGGTAGACGTTTCACATCCCTTTTATTGGGGCGTTCGTAGATTTAATCGCGGACGTCCTCCGGCCCCTCATGGCCGCGCCGTCCAATTCTCTTCGCGTCACGTCGCCTGGTTTCGCGCCATGGCGGCGGTTTGTGCTCCGCGCTGTTTTGGTTCGTGCTGTTCCGTCCTTCCCCCTTCAGATTTCGACGGATTTTCCCCCATGGTCGCGTCTGCGATGTCTCCCGTTTCTAGCCCGCTGCCGGACAGCGTGCCGGCCGTACCTGCGCGCGGTCACCGCTCCCGGCATCGCGATGCGCGTGGGCGCTTCATTCCCGGGGCGGCGAACGATCCGGACACGCTGCGGGTCGGCACGGTGGCCCGGCGCACCGCGTTGTTCGTCACCTCGGAGATGGCCGACTTCATCAAGGCGGGCGGTCTGGGTGATGTCGCCGCCGCGCTGCCGCGCGCGTTGCGCAGCCGCTACGACGCGCGGGTGTTGATCCCCGGCTATCGCGCGGTGCTGGCCAGGGCCGGCAAGCTGGAGATCGTCGGGCACATCGGCGCGCACGCCGCGCTGCCGGCCTGCAAGGTGGGCTATACCCGCCAGGCCGATGGTCTGCCGGTCTATGTGCTGCTGTGCCCGGAGCTGTTCGAGCGTGAGGGTTCGCCCTACGTCACCAGCCTGGGCGCGGAATGGGAAGACAACGCGATCCGGTTCGCCACCCTGTCGCGGGCGGCGGCGGAGATCGCCGGCGGACGCGCCAGCATGGACTGGACCCCGGACCTGCTGCATCTCAACGACTGGCCCTGTGCGATGGCCTCGGCGTATGTGAAGTGGTCCGGCGGCAAGACGCCGTGCCTGCTGACCATTCACAACCTGGCCTACCAGGGCCTGTTCCCGCACGCGGTGGCCCCGCTGCTGGGGATTCCAGAGGAAGGCCGTGGCGACCTGGAGTTCTATGGACAGATGTCCTTCCTGCGTGGCGGCATCGTCCATGCCGTGCATGTGAATACGGTGAGCGTCAGCTACGCGGCGCAGATCACCCTGCCGGCGATGGGCTGCGGCCTGGACCGGTTGCTCGCGCGGCGCGCGGCGACCGGTGGCCTGACCGGAATCCTCAACGGGATCGACGCCAGCTGGGATCCGCGGACCGATCGCCATCTGCAGGCGCATTTCAGCGTCAACGACTGGGCCGGACGCAATGCCAATGCGCGCCAGGTCCGACGTGACTTCGGCCTGCCGGAGCGCAATGGGCCACTGTTTGCGGTGGTCTCGCGCCTGGTCCACCAAAAGGGCCTGGACCTGATCTGCGAGGTGGCGCCGCAGATCGTGGCGGCCGGCGGGCAGATCGTGATCATCGGCGGCGGCGAGCCGCAGATCGAGCAGGCGGTGGGGATGTTGACCCGGCGCTACCCGGGCCACATCGGGGCCTACATCGGCTTCGAGGAGCAGTTGGCCCGGCGCATGTTCGCCGGATCGGACTTCCTGCTGATGCCCTCGCGCTTCGAGCCCTGCGGCCTGAGCCAGATGTACGCCCAGCGCTTTGGCAGCCTGCCCATCGCCCATGCGACCGGTGGCCTCATCGACACGGTGGATGATGGCGTTACCGGATTCCTGTTCCAGGATCCGTCCGCCGATGCGCTGCGCCGGTGCCTGGCGCGCGCCTTCCGCACCTTCCGGCTGCCGGGCTTGATGCATGCGATGCGGCGCGCGGCCATGCTGCGCCCCAGCGGCTGGGACCTGGCCGGCAGCAAGTACCTGGCGCTCTACGATCGGACCACGGCATTGGCATGAGCGAACGGATGTCGGCCAAGCAGGCAATGCGCAAGAGCGACGGAGAGAGCGAGACGGGCGAGGAGCGCGTGGAAACGGGCCTGGATCCCCGGCTTGAAGCGCTGCTGCATGGTCACGGTGGTGATCCGTTCGCGCTGTTGGGGCCGCATGCGACCCCCGAAGGAAAGATCCGGGTGCGTGCGATGGCCCAGGGCGCCGAGGCCATGGCGCTGCTCAACGAGCACGGCAAGGTCGTGGCCTTGACGCGCTGTCTGGACCCGGCCGGGCTGTTCGAAGCCGAACTGGGCACCGCAATGCGCTACCGGCTGCGCATCGCGTGGCCTTCGGCCATGCAGGAAATGGATGACCCGTACGCCTTCGGTCCGGTGCTCGAAGAGGCCTGGCTGCATGGGCTGGTCAATGGCGACGGCGAGTGCGCGCGACAGGCGCTGGGCGCGCACCGCATGGTGCATGAAGGCGTGGAGGGCGTGCGGTTTGCGGTGTGGGCGCCCAATGCACAGCGGGTCTCGCTGGTGGGCGAGTTCAACGGCTGGGACGGGCGGCGCAATCCCATGCGCCTGCGCCATGCCGGGGGCGTGTGGGAGTTGTTCATTCCCGGCCTGGGCGCCGGAGCCCGCTACAAATATGAAATCACCGCCGGCGATGGCACCCGCCTGCCGCACAAGGCCGATCCGATGGCGCGTCAATGCGAGCTGCCGCCGGCCACCGCCTCGGTGGTGCCGCAGGCCGAGGCCTTCGCCTGGACCGACGTGGAGTGGATGGCGCAGCGTGCGGCGCGCGCGACCACGCCCGAGCCGATGGCCGTCTACGAGGTGCACGCCGGCTCCTGGCGTTGGGGCGGCGATGGCCAGCCACTGGACTGGGACGGCCTGGCGCGCGAGCTCATCCCCTACGTGCAGTGGCTGGGCTTCACCCACATCGAGCTGTTGCCGATCACCGAGTATCCCTTCGGCGGCTCGTGGGGCTACCAGCCGCTGGGCATGTACGCCCCGACTGCGCGTTACGGTTCGCCGGAAGGCTTCGCCCGCTTCGTCGATGCCTGCCACAACGCCGGCATCGGCGTGGTGCTGGATTGGGTCAGCGCGCATTTCCCCAACGACGAGCATGGCCTGGAGCGCTTCGACGGCACCTCGCTCTACGAGCATGCCGACCCCAGGGAAGGCTTCCACAAGGACTGGAACACGCTGATCTACAACTACGGCCGCCATGAGGTCTCGGCCTATCTGGTGGGCAGCGCGCTGGAGTGGATCGAGCGCTACCACATCGATGGGCTGCGCGTGGATGCGGTGGCCTCGATGCTCTACCGCGACTACAGCCGCGCCGAGGGCGAGTGGGTGCCCAACCGGCATGGCGGGCGCGAGAACCTGGAGGCGGTGGAATTCATCAAGCGCCTCAACAGCGAGGTCGGCCGGCGCTTTCCCGGGGTGATGATGATCGCCGAGGAATCCACCGCCTGGGGCGGGGTCACCCTGCCGCCGGAGTTAGGAGGGCTGGGTTTCACCCACAAGTGGAACATGGGTTGGATGCACGACACGCTGGAGTACATGAAGCGTGATCCGGTGCATCGCAAGCACCACCATAGCGAGATGACCTTCGGCATGGTCTATGCGTTCTCGGAGCGCTTCATGCTGCCGCTGTCGCATGACGAGGTCGTCCACGGCAAGGGCTCGCTGTTGACCAAGATGCCGGGCGACACCTGGCAGAAACTGGCCAACCTGCGCGCGTACTTCGGCTTCATGTGGGCGCACCCGGGACGCAAGCTGCTGTTCATGGGCGGTGAGTTCGGCCAGTGGGACGAGTGGAACCACGATGCCCACCTGGACTGGCCGCTGATGCGGGTGCATGAGCATCACGGCTTGGCCCAGCTGGTTTCCGACCTCAATGCCCGGCTCAAGGAGCAACCGGCGCTCTACCGCAACGACCACATGCCCGAAGGTTTCGAGTGGTCGGTGGGCGATGACCACGCCAACAGCGTGTTCGCCTTCGTGCGCCACGATCGCGACACTGGCGCGGCGCCAGTGCTGGCGGTCAGCAACTTCACCCCGATGCCGCGCTACGGCTATCGCGTGGGCGTGCCGCGGGCAGGCCAGTGGCGCGAGATCCTCAACACCGACAGCGGCCACTACGGCGGTTCCAACGTCGGCAATGCCGGCGCGGTGACCAGCCAGGCGGTGCCCATGCATGGGCACGCGCAGTCCCTGGCGTTGACCCTGCCGCCCTTGGCCACCATCTGGCTGAAGGCGGATTGATGGCCGCGCCCGGGGGACAGGCCGGCGAGCCGTGGTGGGGCGCGGCGCCGGGCCGGGATGGGCGCACCCGTTTCCGCCTGTGGGCGCCGGATGCCACCGAGGTGGTGCTGGAGCTGGATGACGCACGGCGGCACCGGCTGCAGCGCCGCGACGATGGCAGCTTCGACGCCACGCTCGACGCACCGCCGGGCACGCGCTATCGCTATCGCATCGACGGGCGCGAGCCCGTGCCCGATCCGGCCTCGCGCTGGCAGCCCGACGGTGTCCATGGTCATAGCGTGGTGGTCGATCCAGAGGCCTATGCCTGGCAGCACACCGATTGGTGTGGGCGGCCCTGGCGCGAAGCGGTGCTCTATGAATTGCACGTCGGCGCTTGTGGCGGCTATGCCGGGGTGCAGGCGCAGCTGCCGAAGCTGGCCGCGCTAGGCATCACCGCGATCGAACTGATGCCGCTCAACGCCTTCCCCGGGCAGCGCAACTGGGGCTATGACGGTGTGCTCCCCTATGCGCCGGTCGCGGCCTATGGCACCCCGGACGAACTCAAGGCCTTGATCGATGCGGCGCACGGACACGGCTTGATGGTGTTCCTCGATGCGGTCTACAACCACTTCGGCCCGGACGGGAACTATCTGCACCAATACGCCGAAGGCTTCTTCAACGCGCAGGCGCCCACGCCATGGGGGCCGGCGATCGACTTCAACCAGCCCGCCGTGCAGCGCTACTACCTGGACAACGCGCTGATGTGGCTGCACGAGTACCGCTTCGACGGCCTGCGCCTGGATGCGGTGCACGCCATCGTGCCCAACGACTTCCTGGAGACCTTGCGCCAGACGGTGGTGGCCAGCCTGCCGCCGCATCGCCACGTGCATCTGGTCCTGGAAAACGAGTTCAACCAGGCCTTCCGCTTGGCCGATGGCTTCACCGCGCAATGGGACGATGACTTCCACAACGCCCTGCACGTGCTACTCACCGGCGAGGAGGAGGGCTACTACGCCGGCTTTGCCGACGATCCCAGCGCGCACCTGGCGCGAGTGCTGGCCGAAGGCTTTGCTTACCAAGGCCAGGCCGACCATCGCGGGCACCGGCGCGGCGAGCCGTCCGGGCACCTGCCGCCGACGAAGTTCGTGGTGTTCGCGCAGAACCACGACCAGATCGGCAACCGCGCCAAGGGCGATCGTCTGTCCACGCTGCTCTCGTCATCGGCGCTGCGTGCGGCGCTGGCGCTGACCACGCTGACGCCGATGATCCCGCTGTTCTTCATGGGGGAGCCATGGGGGGCGCGGGAGCCGTTCCTGTTCTTCACCGATTACGCGCCGCCGCTGGACGAGGCGGTGCGCGAAGGACGGCGCCGCGAGTTCGCGCACTTCGCCGCCTTCGCCGACCCTGAGGCGCGCGCGGCAATCCCGGATCCGAATGCAGCGTCCACCTTTGCCGCATCGCGCTGCGATATCGCAGCCGCCGATCAGGGCGAGGGTGCGGAGTTCGCGGCCTGGTTTACCGCCCTGCTGCGGGTGCGCGCCGAACGGCTGGTCCCGCACCTGGACGCTGCCCGTGCGCTGGGAGCCGAGGTGCTCGCGCCGGGCGCGATCCGCGCCAGCTGGCAACTCGGGGCGCAGGTGCTGCAGGTCGAGATGAACTTCGGCCGCGTTGCCGTTTCGGCGCCGCCGCCGGGCGGCGAGCTGCTGCATGCGCAGAACAGCACCGCGCACGCGACGATGCTGGCCCCCGACAGCCTGCGCGCCTGGCTACGGGATGCGGCGTCATGAGTCCGCCCTCCCTGGACACCCTGGCGCGCGCGGCCGGCCTGCAGCCGGACTGGGTCGATGTGGCGAGTCGTCCCCGCACGGTCGCGCCGGACACGCTGCGCGCGGCGCTGGAGGCCATGGGCTATCCCTGCGCGACGCCGGCCCAGCGCGAGGACAGCCAGCACCGCCTGGCCGCGCTGGCCCAGGCGCCAGTGCTGGTGACGGCCTTGGCGGGAATGCCCATCCAGGTCGGCGCCACCGCCGGCACCCGCTATCGGCTGGTCGATGCCGAGGGCCACGCGCAGGAAGGGCGCCTGGACGCGCAAGGCCAGACCGCGCAGGTGCGCCTACCCGGTTACTACCGGCTGGAGATCGGCGGCGATGAGGCCAATGCATTGCAGGTCGCCGTGGCGCCGGCGCGCTGCTGGTCGGTGGCCGATGCCTGCAAGGTGTCCCATCCGCGTGCGTGTGGGGTGGGCCTGCAGGTGTATTCGGCTTCCAGCGTGTGGGATGCCTCCATCGGCGATGCGCAAGGCGCGGCCGACTGGGCCGCGGCGGTGGCTGCGGCCGGCGGCGATGCCCTGGCCCTGAGCCCGGTGCATGCCGCCCGTCCGGTGGGGCGTTACTACAGTCCTTATTCGCCAAGCGACCGGCGCTTCTTCGATCCCCTGCATGCCGCGCCGGCGATGGTGCTGGGCCAGGACGCGGCGGCCGCCGCCCTGCGCCAGGCCGGACTGGAGACGCGATTTGCGGAGCTGCATGCCGGGCCGTGGGTCGATTGGGAGGCCGGGGCGCAGGCCAAGTGGGCCTGGCTGCGCGCACTGCATGCCGGCTTCGGACCGGACGCCGCGCAGTGGCGCGACCTGCAGGCCTTTATCGAGGATGGTGGACCGGCGTTGGCCCAGCATGCCGGCTTTGCCGCGCGCGAGGCTGGCGACGCGGATCCCGGGCTGCAGCTGTTCGCCCAGTGGCTGGCCGCGCGCAGCTGGACCGGCGTGCAGCAGGCCGCGCGCTCAGCGGGCATGCGCATCGGCCTGATCAGCGACCTGGCGGTGGGCTTCGACCCGCACGGCGCCGAGGCGGCCGCCTGGCCCGAGGCGGTGCTGCCCGGGTTGGTCCTCGGCGCGCCGCCGGACGCCTTCAACGCCGACGGCCAGGCCTGGGGCATCGGCAGCTACTCGCCGACCGGGCTGCGTGCCAGCGGGTTCGCGCCGTTCATTGCCTTGCTGCGGGCAGTGATGCGGGGGCGCGGTGGCGTGCGCATCGACCACATCCTGGGCTTGCTGCGGCTGTGGGTGCTGCCCGAAGGGGGCAGCGCTGGCGACGGCGTGTACCTGGGCTATCCCTTCCAGGACATGCTGCGGCTGCTGGCGCTGGAGTCCTGGCGTCATCGCTGCATCGTCATCGGCGAGGACCTGGGCGTGGTGCCCGACGGCCTGCGCGAGGAACTGGCCAAGCGCGGCGTGCTGGGCATCGACGTACTGATGTTCACCCGTGACCGCGACGGCGCGTTCCTGCCACCGTCGCGCTGGCGCAATTCGGCGGTGGCCACCACCACCACCCACGACCTGCCGACCCTGGCCGGCTGGCGGATCGGCCGTGACCTGGACTGGCGCCAGCGCCTGGGCGCGGGCGGACAGGTCGATCGTGTGGCCGAAGGCGCACAGCGCGAGGCCGAGGTCGCCGCGCTGTCCACCCAGGTGCAGGCCGACGGCGGCGACGGGACGGACCTGGGCGGCTGGCGCGCCTTTGTGGCTCATGCGCCTGCGCCGCTGGCCTTGCTCCCGGCTGAGGATGCCCTGGGCCTGGAGGAGCAGCCCAACCTGCCGGGTATCGTCGAGGGCCATCCCAACTGGCGCCGTCGCCTGCCCGAACCCTTGCCGGCAACGGCGTTGAAAACCGCGCTGGAGAATTTCGCTGCGGCACGGGACGCCGCGCCATGACCGACCTGCGTGCCACCGCCCGCCTGCAGCTGCATGCCGGCTTCACTCTGCGCGATGCCGCCGCGCAGGTGCCTTACTACGCACGCCTGGGGATCAGTCACCTGTATCTGTCGCCGATCGGCACGGCGGTGCAGGGCTCCACCCACGGCTACGACGTCACCGATCCGGGCACGGTCAATCCCGAACTGGGCGGCGAGGACGCCCTGATGGCGCTCCACGCGGCCGTCCAGGCACACCAGATGAGTCTGCTGCTGGACATCGTGCCCAACCACATGGCGGCCCATGCCTCCAATCCGTGGTGGTGGGACGTGCTGCGCCACGGGCGCCGGAGCCGCCATGCGGACTGGTTCGATATCGACTGGCGCAGTCCCGGGCACGACGGCAAGCTGTGGTTGCCGGTGCTAGATCGCCCCTATGCCCAGGCGCTGACCGACGGGGCCTTGAAGCTCGAGGTCGACGCGGCCGGCGAGTTGCGCCTGGAGCACCACGACAGCCGCTTCCCGGTGCGTGTGGACGGCATGCCGGTGCCGGCCGACCCGGACCAGCGCCGCGACTGGGCCTGGCGCATCAGTCAGGGCAGCGCCCGCGGCGAACAGACCCTGCATCGCCTGCTCGAACGCCAGCCCTACCGCCTGGTCTGGTGGCGGGTCGGCAACGACATGGTCAACTACCGGCGGTTCTTCGATATCACCTCGCTGGCGGCCATCCGGGTGGAGCGGCCCGAGGTGTTCGCCGCGGTCCACGCCTTGCCGCTGCGGCTGATCGCCGATGGCGTGATCGACGGCCTGCGCCTGGATCACGTCGATGGCCTGGCCGACCCGCGCGGCTACCTGCGGCGCCTGCGCAGCCACGTGGACAAGGCCGGGCGCAAGCGCGGCCTGCGGCCGGGCAAGATCGTGCTGCTGGTCGAGAAGATCCTCGCCCCGGGCGAGCGCCTACCGCGCGACTGGCCGGTGCAGGGCACCACCGGCTACGACTTCATGGACCAGGTGTCGGGCGTGCTGCACGACGCCGACGGCGAGGCGCCGCTGCGCGCGCTGTGGCGCACGGGCAGTGGCCGCAGCGGCGATTTCGCGCAGGAGGAATTCCAGGCGCGCGGCGAGATCCTCGATGGACCGCTGCAGGCCGAGTTCACCCGCGCCCTGCAGGCGGCGGTGGCGGCTGCGCATCTGGACCTGGCCTGCCGCGCCTTCAGTCCGCAGATGCTCGGCGGGGCGCTGAGCGCGGTGATGCGCCGCTTCCCGGTCTACCGCACCTACGCCGGGCACGATGGCCTGGATGCGCCGGACCGGGCGCTGTTCGCCCAGGCCGCCGCCCAGGCCCGGGCCACGGCCAAGCCGCAGGTGCAGGCCGCGATCGACGCCCTGTGCGAGTGGATGCGCGACATGCCGGAGACCCCGACAGTGCAGCGCAGCCTGCGCCGGGTGCTGCGCCGACGCATCGAGCAGTTGTCCGCCCCGCTCAACGCCAAGTCGGTGGAGGACACTGCCTTTTACCGGCATGGCGTGCTGCTCTCGCGCAACGAGGTGGGCTCGCATCCCACCCATCTGGCCGTGGATCCGCATGCGTTCCACCAGGCCTGCCTGGCGCGCGTGGCCGCCGGCCAGCGCATGCTGCTGGCCACCGCGACCCATGACCACAAGCGAGGCGAGGACGTGCGCATGCGTCTGGCCGTGCTGTCCAGCCTGCCCCAGTGGTGGGGCGATCAGGTGGCGCGGCTGACCGGCCTGGCCGCGGACCTGGGACGGGCCCCGCAGGCGGGCGGCCCCAGCGCCGGCGATGCGCTCATGCTGTGGCAGATGGTGGTGGCGGCCTGGCCGCTGGCCCTGGCTCCCGACGATCAGCCGGGCCTGACGGCCTACGCCGAGCGCCTGGCCGCCTGGCAGACCAAGGCCCTGCGCGAGGCCAAGCTGCGCAGTACCTGGACCGAGCCGGACGCGGGCTACGAAGCCGCCGCGCGCGCGCTGCTGGAGACCGCGCTGTGCGAAGACAAGGGGGCGCCGCTGCGCGCGGCCCTGCATGCCGCCGCCGAGGCGCTGGGCGCGGCCGGTGCGATCAACGGCCTGGCCCAGGCCACCCTGCGACTGACCACCCCTGGCGTGCCCGACCTGTACCAGGGCACCGAAGACTGGGACCTGTCGCTGGTGGACCCGGACAACCGCCGGCCGGTGGATTTCGCCCTGCGCCAGCGCTGGCTCGACGACACCACGCCGTGGTCGGCGCTGCTCACCGGCTGGCGCAGTGGCCAGGTCAAGGCGCGTCTGATCGCGCGGCTGCTGCAGCTTCGCGCGGAATTGCCCGAGCTGTTCGCCCGCGGTGATTACCGTCCGGTCCTGGTCGAAGGCCTGCCGGCCGGCCAGGTGCTGGCCTTCCGCCGCCAGTACGGTGAGGCCACGCTGGTGGTCGCCGTGCCGCGCGGCCTGGCTGCCTCCTGTCTCGACGCTGCGCTCCCCCTGCTGCCGGCAAGCTGCTGGCAGGGCGGCTCGCTGGCGCTGCCCGACGGCCGCTACCGGCACCTGCCCGATGACCGCGTGCTGACGGTCAGCGGCGGGCAGGTGGCATTGACCGAGTTGTTTGCCCATTCCCCCGTGGCCGTGCTGGCCACCTATCACTGACCTGGCCATGGATCCCAATACGCGCAGGCAACGCATCGAACAGCTGGCCCACGAGATCTGGGAGGCCGAGGGTCGGCCCGATGGGCAATCGGCCCGCCACTGGGCGATGGCCGAGCGTCTGGTCGACGCCGAACTGCGTGCCGCCGAACAGGGCGGTGAGGTCCATCCGTTTCGTCCCAATTCCAAGGATCCTGCCCCTTGAGTGCTTCTGGTCGCCGTCCCCCTCGTCCCACACCGACGCCGCGTCGCCTGCAGCGTCGCTCCCGCATCCGCGAGGGGCGGCCGTTCCCGCTCGGCGCTACCTGGGACGGGCTAGGGGTCAACTTCGCGCTGTATTCGGCCAATGCCACCAGGGTGGAGCTGTGCCTGTTCGACGAACGCGGCCGCGAGATCGAGCGCATCGCGCTGCCGGAGTACACCAACGAGATCTTCCACGGCTACCTGCCCGACGCACGCCCCGGCCAGCTCTATGGCTATCGCGTGCACGGCCCCTACGCGCCCGAGGCAGGGCATCGCTTCAACCCCAACAAGCTGCTGTTGGACCCCTACGCCAAGCAGATCGTCGGCGAGCTCAAATGGGCGCCGCATCTGTTCGGCTACACCATCGGGCACAAGGACGGCGATCTGTCATTCGATCGCCGCGACAGCGCCGCCTACATGCCCAAGTGCGCGGTGATCGACCCGGCCTTCACCTGGGGCGCGGACAAGCGCCTGCAGACCCCGTGGTACCGCTCGATGATCTACGAGGCCCACGTGCGCGGGCTGAGCATGAACCACCCGGAGGTGCCCAAGAGCGTGCGCGGGACGTTCTCCGGGCTGAAGACCGACGCGCTGGTGGATCACATCCGCGGGCTGGGCGTGAGCGCGGTGGAACTGCTGCCGATTCACGCCTTCATCGACGACCAGCACCTGCTCGAGCAGGAGCTGTCCAACTACTGGGGCTACAACACGCTGGGCTTCTTCGCCCCGCACGCGCGCTACATGGCCACCTCGTCGATCTCCGAGTTCAAGCAGATGGTGGCGCGCCTGCACCATGGCGGCCTGGAGGTGATCCTGGACGTGGTCTACAACCACACCGCCGAGGGCAACGAGCTGGGCCCGACGCTGTCGTTCAAGGGTATCGACAACGCCAGCTATTACCGCCTGGCCGATGACCGCCGTTACTACATCAACGACACCGGCACCGGGAACACCTTCGACCTGACCAATGCCGGCGCCCTGCGCATGGTGATGGACTCGCTGCGCTACTGGGTCTCGGAGATGCACGTGGACGGGTTTCGCTTCGACCTGGCCACCATCCTGGGGCGCGAGCGTCATGGCTTCGATCCCTCCGGCAGTTTCCTGGATGCCTGCCGGCAGGACCCGCTGCTCAGCCAGGTCAAGCTGATCGCCGAGCCCTGGGACGTGGGCCCTGGTGGCTATCAGGTAGGCGGCTTCCCGCCGGGCTGGAGCGAGTGGAACGACAAGTTCCGCGACAACGTGCGCGCGTTCTGGCGCGGCGACGAAGGCAAGCTCTCCGAGCTGGCCACGCGCATCACCGGCAGTGCCGACCTGTTCAACCGCGGCGGTCGCCGCCCGGCGTCGTCGGTGAACTTCATCACCGCCCACGATGGCTTCACCCTGGCCGACCTGGTCAGCTACAACCACAAGCACAACGAGGCCAACGGCGAGGACAACCGCGACGGCACCGACAACAACATCTCCTACAACCATGGTGCCGAGGGGCCCACCGAGGATCCCGGCATCGTGGCCCTGCGCGCACGCCAGCAGCGCAACCTGCTGGCCACGCTGCTGCTGTCGCAGGGCACGCCGATGCTGCAGGCCGGCGACGAGTTCGGCCGCACCCAGCACGGCAACAACAACGCCTACTGCCAGGACAACGAGCTGAGCTGGCTGGACTGGGAGCTGGCGGCCCAGCCCGACGGCCAGGCGCTGACCCGGTTCGTGCAGCGCCTGACCGCGCTGCGCCGGCGCTATCCGCTGCTGCATCGCTCGCGGTTCTTCGACGGCATCTTCGACGAGGAACTGGGCATCAAGGACGTGACCTGGCTTTCGCCCACCGGCGAGGAAATGACCGAGGAGGACTGGCACAACCCGATCGCCCGCGCGCTGATGATGCGCGTGGACGGCCGCACCCCGGCCAGCGGCCTGCGCGAGGTCGGCGCCAACGTCACCCTGCTCATGCTGCTCAACGCCAGCCCGGACGAGGTGGTGTTCCAACTGCCCGTCGTGGAGGGTGAGCACTGGCGCGTGCAGATCGATACCGCCGAACGCCACGCCGAGCGCGCGGTCCCGGCCGGCGCGCAATGGACAGCCGTGGGGCGCTCGTTGGCGCTGATGGCCGTCGAACAGGACGCTGCGGTGGTGCATCCCACCGCTCCCGCCGGCGACTGAGCAACGGGCCAGCGATGGCGGTGCGCAACCTGATTGTCGTGCTGGGCGACCAGCTCGACGTGGATTCGGCAGCGTTCGAGGGCTTCGATCCGGCGCACGACGTGGTGTGGATGGCCGAGGTCGCGCACGAGGCCTCGCACGTGTGGAGCACGCAGCCGCGCATCGCCCTGTTCCTGGCGGCGATGCGCCACTTTCGCGATGCCCTGCGCGTGCGTGGCTGGACGGTGCAATACCGCGCGCTGGACCGGCATGCGCACGCCACGCTGGAAGACGCGCTCGCCCATGACCTGCCCGAATTGCGGCCGGAAAAGGTGATCGCGGTACGTCCCGGCGAGTGGCGCCTGGCGCAGTCCCTGCCCAAGGTGGTGAATGCCGCCGGCAGCCGCTGGGTGGAGCGGCCCGATCTGCATTTCTACTGCGCACCGGGGGAATTCGCCGATTGGGCGCGCGGCCGTCGCGAATTGCGCATGGAGCATTTCTACCGCTGGATCCGCCGCCGCGAAGGCGTGCTGATGGACGGCGAGCAGCCGGTGGCCGGGCGCTGGAACTTCGATGCCGACAATCGCGGCCATTTCGGCAAGGACGGTCCGCAGGAAGTGCCGCTACCGGCGGCGTTCCCGCCCGATGCGCTGACCCGCGAGGTGATTGCCCTGGTCCAGGACCGCTTTGCCGATCGGCCAGGCGACCTGACGCGGTTCGACTGGGCCCTGACCCCGGCCCAGGCACGCGCGGCGCTGGAGGATTTCATCGCCCTGCGCCTGCCGTCCTTTGGCCGTTACCAGGACGCGATGTGGACCGACCAGCCGTGGCTGTATCACGCGCTGCTCTCGGCCGCGATGAACCTCAAGTTGCTCTCGCCGCGCATGGTCGTGAGCGCCGCCGTGCAGGCCTGGCGCGAAGGGCGTGCGCCGATCGAGGCGGTAGAGGGCTTCGTGCGCCAGGTCATCGGTTGGCGCGAATTCGTGCGTGGCGTGTACTGGCTGCGGATGCCGGGGTTTGCCGCCGACAACGTGCTGCAGGCGCGGCAGCCGCTGCCGGCGTTCTACTGGGACGGGCGCACCCACATGGCCTGCCTGCGCCAGGCGCTGGGACAGACCCTGCAGCTGGGCTATGCCCACCACATCCAGCGGCTGATGGTGACCGGCAGCTTCGCCCTGATGCTGGGGGTGGAGCCGGCGCAGGTCCATGCGTGGTACCTGGCCGTGTATGTCGATGCGGTCGAATGGGTCGAGTTGCCCAACACCCTGGGCATGAGCCAGTTCGCCGACGGTGGGGTGATGGTGTCCAAGCCGTACGCGGCTTCCGGGCGCTACATCCAGCGCATGTCCAACTACTGCGCCGGCTGTCGCTACGATCCGGGCGAGGCGGTGGGCGAGACGGCCTGTCCGTTCACCACGCTGTATTGGGATTTCCTGTTGCGCCATGAGGCGCGTTTCGCGCGCCACCCGCGCGCGGCGCTGCAGTGGCGCAGCCTGGAGCGGCTGGACGACACCCGCCGCGCCGCGATCACCGCGCGCGCGCAGCAATTGCGCGCGCGTTTGGCCGTGCCGGCCGCTGGCTGACGGCCTAGGCCTGCGTCTCCAGGATCTGCGCCAGGGCTGTTTCGATATCCGGATACAGGAACTGGAACCCCTGGCCCTGCGCCCGTGCCGGGATGACCCGCTGGCCGTCGATGAGCATCTGCCCCATCTCGCCGAAGGCCGCCTTGAGCGCGAACCCTGGTGTGGGCAACACCGCCGGACGGTGCAAGGCTCGACCGAGCGCACCGGCGAAATCCTTCTGCCGCACCGGTTCGGGGGCGGTGCCGTTGACCGGCCCGTCCACGGTGTCCTGGGTCAGCAGCCACAGGATCATGCGCACCAGGTCGTCGCGATGGATCCAGCTGAACCACTGCTGGCCATCGCCGATGGGCCCGCCCAGCCCCATGCGATACGGCGTGAGCAACTGCTGCAGCGCGCCGCCGCCATCGCCCAGCACCACGCCCGTGCGCAGCAGGATGGTACGCACGCCCAGTTCCTGGGCGGGCAGCGCCGCCGCCTCCCAGTCGGCGGCCAGATGGGCCCCGAAGTCCTCGCCCGCCGCTGCGGTCTCGGGCAGGGGCGTGTCATCGCGCGGGCCGTAGTAGCCGATGGCCGAGCCGGAGATCAACACGCCGGGGCGCACGGTGAGGCCCTCCATCCAGGCCAGGACCGACTCGGTGGTGCGCAGGCGGGATTCGCGCAGGGTGTGCTTGTAGTCCTCGGTCCAGCGCCGACCGGCCAGCGGCGCGCCGGCCAGGTTGATGACGGCATCGGCGCCGCCGGCGCCTTCGATGTCGGCCAGCAGGCGCACCGCCCCGGGCAGGCGCCGCGCCGCCTCGCGCGTGTCGCGGCTGACCACCGAGACCTGCCAGCCGGCGGCCAACAGGGCAGGGCACAGCGCCTGGCCGATGAAGCCGCTGCCGCCGGTGATCAAAGCCTGCATGTGCTTGCCTCGCGGGTTGCTCAGGAAGGCATCGAGCCTAGGCCCGCTGCCGTGATGGGCCTGTGCGGCGTTCGGTGCCCGCGCAGGGCCAGTCCCAACGCCGACTGAGCGAAGTGTGCGCCGAGGTGAAACCGTTTACGTCGGACAAGGGTATGCTTCGGGGGTTTTCCGCACCTGTCCTGCCAGCCACCCATGCGACGAATCGTGCTGCGCCTTGCACCCTTGACTGCCGCTCTGCTGCTGACCGCCTGCGGTCATATGCCCTTTTCCAATCGCGGCGAGATGCTGGCGACCGAGACCTTCGATTCGGACGGGACCTATTCGCGCACCTTCGACCGCTCTCCCGACCAGGTCTGCGAGGCCTCGCGCCGGGCGCTGCTCAGCCAGGGCTACGTGGTCAGCCGCTCGGATGCCTCCACGGTGGAAGCCAACAAGAATTTCCAGCCCGAGCCGGAAGTCCACGAACAGGTCGCCATCCGCGTGTCCTGCGTGGGCCAGGCCTCGGGCGAATCCTGGGTCTTCGCCAGTGCCACGCAGGATCGCTACAACCTGCGCAAGTCCAATACCTCTGCCAGCGTGGGCACCGCGCTGGGCTCGCTGTCGCTGCCGTTCGGTAGTACCGATGACTCGCTGGTGCGCGTGGCCAGCCTGACCGTGCAGGATCCCAATTTCTACCGCTCGTTCTTCAAGCTGGTCGACCGCTATCTGCCGCCGCAGGTCAAGAAGCCGGCGCCGGCCGCGCCCAAGCCGGTCCAGCCGCCTCCGCCCGCGCCGCAGCCGCTGCAGCCGCAGCCGGTGGGCGAAACTATCCCGATGCCGGCCGAAACCCCGTCTGCCGGGACCATCGTCCCGGCGCCGACCAGCACCGCGCCCGCCACGCCCGTGGACGCGCCCGCACCGTCCAAGTCGACCAGCGAGCCCGCATCCGAGCCCTGATCCGCATCCACCGGACATGCGCCAGAGCCGACCTCGCAGGTCGGCTTTTTGTTGACCGCGCGTGGCCGCATGGGCATCGCACCGTCTGCAGATGGTCTTAACGCCTGCGGTTCCAAGCTCCCCGGACCACGTGCTCCTGGGAGGGACACTTCGATGGAATCTCGCTATTTCCTCGCGCAGGACAGCACCGGCGAGCGTCGCCGCGTGCGCATCCTGCCTGCCGACGTCGAGCAGGCCGCTTCCGGCCATCCCCGCGATCGCTATGCGTTGGACGATGGCAGTCCGGTGCGCCGCGTGGACAACGACACCTTCCAGATCCTCGGCAGCGGTGCCTATGTAACCCTGGTCCGCGACTAGCCCGCTGGACGCGGCCATCTCGGGTCATCGTTTGCATACCCCCGACTCACGCAGGCGGGGGCATCATGGCGGCCGCGCGATGGTGCGCGAGTCTTCGGAGACGATGGTATGGAACTGGGCATGGTCGGGCTGGGGCGCATGGGCGCCAACATGGCCCAGCGGTTGGTGCAGGCCGGGCATAAAGTCGCTGGATTCGACCCCATGCCCGAAGCGCGTGCACGTGCCGCCGGACATGGCATCGGCCCCGCCGACACCCTGGAGGCGCTGGTCGCTGGCCTGCCTTCGCCACGCATCGTCTGGCTGATGGTGCCGGCGGGGAAGATCGTCGACAGCACCCTGGACACGCTGGTGCCGCTGCTGCAGCCCGGCGACATCGTCATCGATGGCGGCAACTCCTACTACAAGGACACCCTGCGCCGTGCCGGGGCGCTGCAGGACAAGGGCATCGCCTATGTCGACTGCGGCACCAGTGGAGGCGTCTGGGGGCTGACCGAGGGCTACAGCATGATGGTCGGAGGCCCGGACCAGGCCCTGGCCACGCTCAAGCCGATCTTCGAGGCGCTGGCGCCATCGCCGACCACGGGTTGGGGCCACGTCGGACCGGTGGGGTCAGGGCATTTCACCAAGATGGTCCACAACGGCGTGGAGTACGGCCTGATGCAGGCCTATGCGGAAGGGTTCGCCATCCTCCAGGGCAAGCAGGACTTCAAGCTGGACCTGCACCAGATCGCCGAAGTGTGGCGCACCGGCAGCGTGGTGCGTTCCTGGCTGCTGGACCTGACCGCCGAGGCGCTGAAGGACAATCCCACCATGGCCGGCATTGCACCTTATGTGGAGGATTCGGGCGAGGGGCGCTGGACCGCGGCCGAGGCCATCGACCTGGACGTCGCCGCGCCGGTGATCACCTTGTCCCTGCTCGAACGCCTGCGTTCGCGCGAGAAGGACTCGTATGCCGACAAGCTGCTGGCGGCCATGCGCAACGGGTTCGGCGGACACAAGATCACCCGGGAATAACCCGCGTCGCGGCCTGCAGGATCAGGCCGGTGGTGTCAGTCGCAGGAGCCGGCCGCCGCCGCGCTCCTTGCCATCCTCCAGCAGCCACAGGGCGCCATCCGGGCCCTGTTCCACCTCGCGGATCCGTTGGCCCATGTCGTAGCGGGCCGCTTCGCGCGCCTGCGTCCCGTCGATCTCCACGCGCACCAGCGCCTGGGAGGACAGCCCGCCGATGAAGGCGTCGCCCTGCCAGTCGGGGAACTGGCTGCCGGAGTAGATCACCAGTCCGGCCGGCGAGATCACCGGCGTCCAGCTCACCTTTGGGGCGTTGAATTCGGGGCGCGTGTCGTGGTCTGGGATGGGGCGGCCGTCGTAATGAATGCCGTTGGAGACATGCGGATAGCCGTAGTTGGCGCCGCGTTCGATCAGGTTGAACTCGTCGCCGCCGCGCGGCCCCATCTCGTGCGCCCACAGCCGGCCCTGGGCATCGAAGGCTAGGCCCAGCACGTTGCGATGGCCCAGCGACCAGACCTGCGCCGCTGCGCCGCCTTGTCCGGCGAAAGGATTGTCGGCTGGCACGCGCCCATCGTCGTGGAGCCGGACGATCTTGCCCAGGTTGCCGGACATGTCCTGGGCCGGGTCGAACTTCTGCCGCTCGCTTGAGCTGATCCACAGCAGCCCATCGGGTCCGAAGGCCAGGCGGTGGCCGTAGTGGCCCTGTCCGGTGACCTTCGGGGTCTGGCGCCAGATCACCCGCAGCGCCTCCAGGCGGCCATCGCCTTCTCCGGTCAGCACCAGGGTGGCGCGGGCGACCGCGCCGCCGCGGGTGCCATCCGCGCCGGCCTCGGCATAGCTGAGGTAGACCTGCCGGTTGCTGGAAAAGTCCGGGTGCAGGACCACGTCGCCCAGTCCGCCCTGACCGCCGTCTTCCACCGCCGGGACGCCCTCGATCGTGCCGGTGCGTCGGGTGTCGGGGTCGAAGAGGCGCAACTGGCCACGCTTTTCGGTGACCAGCAGGCGCCCGTCCGGGAGGAAGGTCATCGCCCAGGGCGCGTCGAAGCTCTGCAGGGCGGTGACCTGGAACGGCACCGTGTCGGCCCCGGTGCGTGTATCGGTGGCCGCCGGCGTGGAGGTGGCACCCCCACAGGCTGCCAGGGCCAGCAACGCGGGCAGGCAGGACAGGGAAAGCGCGGTGCGGGACGTGGACATGGAAGGACGCCTTTCGGTCATCGGCCGTGGGTGTCCTTGGTTGTACCCGGGCTCGCGGGGCGGCTTGTTCAGTCCGCGTCAGTGCTGACCACATCGTCACCGGGCCGCGTGCGGCCTTGCCCTGGGCAGGAGGTGACACTTGGCACCTTGTATCGATCCGCGGGCCGGCCCAGTCTGCGCAGGTGCCCGCCGCGAGGATCTGTCCATGCCTGCCCACGCCCTTGCCCCGCTGACCCCGTATCTGTCGATCGCGGGGTTGGCCTTCCTCTACTACCGCCGGATCCGGCGCAGCTTCGGACGCCAGCAATGGAAGCCACGGCGCACGATGGTGCGCTTGTGCCTGTTGGCATTCGTCACGGCCATGCTGGCGCTGGCGGCATGCCTGCTGCCGCATGTCGCGCTCGGCGTGGCCGTTGGCGCGGGACTGGGCACCGCGTTGGGTCTGTTCTCGCTGCGTCATACCCACACCGAATGGGTCGATGGCTGTGGCTGGTATACGCCCAATCCCTGGATCGGCGGTGCGCTCAGCGTGGTGCTGCTGGGGCGGCTGGCATGGCGTTGGAGCCAGGGCGCGCTGACCGGCGGCATGGCGGCCAGCGGTCAGCAGGCCAGTCCACTGACCATGGGCATCGCCGCGGCGCTGGTGGTGTATTCGCTGGTGCATGTGGGCGGGCTGTGGTGGCGGATGCGCCATCTGCGTCCGCCGCTCGGCCGCGACGCGCCGCCGGCCGCGCTGGGGTGATCGTGAGACCTGCCGCCCCTGCGCTGCGGTCTGACCCCGTCCTCACGCCGACGCGCCGATCCTCACCCCCATGCTCGATTTTCTCGATATCCATTGCCCGTACTGCGGAGAGCCGCTGGAGATCGCGGTGGACGCCTCGGCCGGGGATCAGGCCTACATCGAGGACTGCCAGGTCTGCTGCCGCCCGATCAGCATCCAGCTGATCCTGGACGACGCCGGCCAGGCGCAGGTCATCGCCCGGGCCGAGAATGACGCCTGACGGCGTTCGGCTGACCTTGCTTTAGAGTAGTGAGCTCCTCGAGCCGCGCTTCCTGTCGCGGCGCAAGCCGGTCTTTCATGAATCTTCCCCTGCACTTTGGCCTGCTCGGCGCGCTCGAGGCCGGCGCCATCGCGTTGTTGATCGGCCTGCTGGTCTACGCGGTGTGGCACTGGATCGCCGCCCGCACGGGCCTGCATCAGGCCCACGCCATCGGCTGGAGTCTAGGGATCGCCCTGCTGATCGGCGCTGGCATCGACACCTGGCACCTGTTCTACATCGGGACGGTCAAGCTGGAGTCGCCGTTGTACGCGCGGATGGCGCTGCAACGGATCCACGATCCCGATGCCCTCGGCATGCGCGTCGCATGCGAAGCCATCGGCGCAGTGGTCGGCGTGGTGCTTTCGCGACTTGCATTCAGTGCGCGTTCTTCCGCGCAGGTACCGCAGGACTCCGATCCACCCGCGTGAAACCGTCGGCTGCATCACGCGCGAAACGACGGCTTTGCAGACCGCCGACGTCCCGCTAACGACAGGCCTAGCGTGGCTTGTGATTGAGCGGGTTAACGCGGCGTTGGTCGCGCCCGCGCATGAGTTTTTACGTTCAGGCGATCGGTCTCATGGTTCGCCACGGATGCCACGTGCCTGACGCGGCGGCGTCCCGCCCACAGGACAGGAAAGGAGCCAACCATGAATCCCACGATCCGTTCCCCACTGGCCGCCGCGCTCGCGCTCGGGACATCGCTGGCGCTGTCAGTGACGGCCTTCGCCCAGCAGCAGACCCAGCAGGATCTGCAGGACGCGGCAATGCGTGACCACCAGCAGATCCAATCCGATGCGGCGACACCGGCGCAGCCGGCCGTGTCCGGTCAAAACCAGCAGAGCTGGGAGAGTTTGGATGCCGACCGTGACGGTGCCATCAGCAAGCAAGAAGCCAACAGCAGCCCCGGCCTGACCCAGATCTTCGGCGAGGCAGACAGCGACACGGATGGCAAGCTCACCCCTGAGGAGTACAAGGCCTTCATCGTCAGCCACTATGGCGGAGGGGCCGGGCAGTAGTCCCCCGGGTCCGAATGTCTTGCAGCGCGGGACAAAGCTTCACTTGACCGCAACGGTAGGACAGCGTTTCATGCGTGCGGGACTCCCGTTCATGCGTTCACGGAGTCTTGCGCTACGTTCCACCCGTATTCCGATTCCGCCCACGTCCGTCTTCGCCTGACCGCGGAGATCCCATACGCAACAAGGAGGATCCGATGAAGATTCGCAACACTCTGGTGCTGGCCGCCGTTCTGACCGGTTCGCTGGTGCTGTCCGCCTGCGGTCCGAAGGCCGAAGACACCGCGCCGCCGGCCGATTCCGCTCCGGCCGAGACCATGCCCGCCGAGTCCGCGCCGGCTGAAACGATGCCGCCGGAGTCGACCCCGGCCGAGACCATGCCGGCTGAGAGCACCCCGCCGTCCATGGAAACCCCGCCTGAGACCACACCGGCTGAGAGCACCCCGCCGGCGCACTAACGCGAAGCAACAGCGCTGGCTGCAGCATCGCGGTGGGTCTCCAACGTATGCTGCAAGCGTCAAACGGGCGGCCCATGGGCCGCCCGTTTCGTTTGGTTCGGGCAGCGGGGCGCGGGCGCGTGGTGGCTTGCGCGAACCGGTATCCTCAAGGCCTCCCGTGCCGCTTCAGGAGTCCGCATGCCCCGTATCGAGTGGGTTGGTTTCGATGGTGACGACACGCTCTGGAAGAGCGAGGACTACTATCGCGCCGCTGAAGCCGCCTTCGAGCAGATCGTGGGGCAGTACATCGACCTGAGCGATCGACGCACCCAGGCACACCTGCTGGCGGTCGAGCGCCGCAACCTGCGCATCTTCGGCTACGGCGCCAAGGGCATGATGCTGTCGATGATCGAAGCGGCCATCGAGCTGACCGAGGAGCGCATCAGCGCCCGCCACGTGCAGGACATCATCGCCATCGGGCGAGCCACGCTGGACCATCCGGTCGAGCTGATCGATGGCATCCGGGCAGCGGTGGAAGCCATCGCCGCCGATCACCGCATTGTGCTGATCACCAAGGGCGACCTGTTCCACCAGGAAGCCAAGATCGTGCAGTCCGGCCTGTCCGATCTGTTCCATCGCATCGAGGTGGTCTCGGAAAAGGACACCCCGACCTACCAGCGCGTGCTGGGCGAACTGGAGGTCGCCCCCGAGCATTTCACGATGATCGGCAATTCCCTGCGCTCGGACATCGCGCCGGTCGTCGGGCTGGGCGGCTGGGGCATCCATATGCCGTATCACGTGACCTGGGCGCATGAGGCCGAGCACGACCTGGCCGAGCACACGCCGCAACTGCTGCAGGTCCAGGATGCCCGGGAGCTGCCCGGGGCACTGGCGCGCATCGAAGCCGGGGACGTGGTGGGATGAAACGCAGCTGGGTGCGTTGGAGCCTGTTGATCGCCTGCCTTGCAGTCAGTTGTGGTGCCTGGGCCCAGACCGTAGATCGCGGCGCGGTCTCTTCCCAGACAGCCGTTGCGCCGCCCCCCTATGCCGCGCAGACCGGCGACGCATGGCTCGATGCCCGGCTCAAGGACCTCAATGCCTACGCGCCGCGCTATCCCGACGCCTTCGTCGACGAGATCGCGCGTTATCTCGACGTGCCGCGTGGCTATGTCGTGGCGCTCGGGCAGCAGCCGGGCTGGGCGCCGGGCGATGTGTATTTCGCCTGCGCGCTGGCCAAGGCGCTGGCGCGCCCATGTCGGGAGGTGGTCCGCGCCAGGGCCCGCGACGACGAAGACGGCTGGCGCGGCGTGGCCGAGCGCCTCGCACCGGAGCAGCGCATGCCGGTACAGGCGCTGCGCAGCCTGTTGCGCACCAGCTACGCGCACTGGGCCCGCCCGTTGGACTGAGCGGGCCTACCTGGCAGGGCTGGCATAATCCACATTTCCCCTAGTGACCCGCGGGCGCCCCGACCGCGCCGCCCCGACTGCCGATGACGCTGCCCAGGCTTCAAGTCGCCCCCATGATGGATTGGACCGACCGGCATTGCCGGGCGTTTCATCGTGTGCTTGCGCCAGGCGCCTTGCTCTACACCGAGATGGTGCATGCCAACGCGGTGCTGCAGGGCGATCGTGAGCGCCTGCTGGGATATGACCCGTCGGAACATCCCGTGGCGCTGCAACTAGGGGGCAGCGAGCCGGCGCGCCTGGCCGCGGCGGCGCGTGTGAGCCAGGACTATGGCTACGACGAGATCAACCTCAATGTCGGGTGTCCGTCGGACCGGGTGCAGGCCGGCCGCTTCGGCGCGTGCCTGATGAAGGAACCGGCGCTGGTGGCCGAGTGCATTGCCGCCATGCGCGCGGCCGTGCAGGTCCCGGTGACGGTGAAGTGCCGCTTGGGCGTGGATGAGCTGGAGGATTACGCGCACTTCGCCGGCTTCATCGACCAGGTGGCCCAGACCGGCTGCGATACCTTCATCGTGCATGCGCGCAAGGCTTGGCTGGATGGGCTCTCGCCAAAGGAAAATCGCGAGATCCCGCCGTTGCGCTACGAATGGGCTTACCGGCTCAAACAGGAGCGGCCTGGACTGACGATTTCGCTCAATGGCGGCATCGCCTCGCTGCCGGCCATCGATGAACACCTGCAGCAGGTCGATGCGGTCATGCTCGGACGCGCGGCCTATCACGACCCTTATCTGCTGCATCGCGCCGATGCGCATCTGGCCGGGGCCCTGCCGCGTTCGCGTCGTGTGCTGTTGGAGGCGTTTCGTCCCTACGCCGAAGCCGCGCTGGCGCAAGGTACGCCGCTCAAGCACATCACCCGCCACGTCCTGGGACTGTTTGCAGGGCAGTCGGGGGGGCGGCGCTTTCGCCAGGTCCTGAGCGAGGGTGCCCATCGTCCCGGCGCGGACTGGCGCCTGGTGGAGGAGGCGATGGAAGGCACCGACACGGGCCTGACGGCCGCGGCCTGAGTCCTCGATGCTGACGCGCGATCCGGCGGTCTTTTTGCAACGCGCGCTGGCCTGTGCGCCCGACGCCGGTCCGGCGACGGCCCGCGCGGCCTTTCTCGTCTCGCCTGATGGGTTTGCCCGCGCCGCCGAGTCGGCACAGGACAACGTGTACATGGCCAAGGGGGGATTCGATCCCGGTGCGGCTGCAGCCGAGCACCGCGCCCTGCATTGCGCGCTGGTCGCCTCGGTGCCGGTGATCACGTTCGCAGGGGACGCCCGCACGCCCGACGCGCTGTTTCCCAATAACGTCTTCGCCACGACATCCGGACGGTTGATCGTGGGGCGCATGCGGCATCCGGTGCGTCAGCACGAGGCGGATCGTCCCGACATCAGGCGGTTCTTCACCGACGTGCTGGGCTATGCCGAAACCGACCTGTCCACCCAGGCGCATCCCTGCGAACTGACCGGCGCGCTGGTCATGGACCGCGCCCGCGGCTTGGGATTCTGCGGGCTGTCCGAACGCTGCGATGCGCAGGGTGCCGCGCTCATGCACGCGGCCTTCGGGCTGCGCGCCACGTTCGTGTTCGATCTGGCGCCGGGCGAGTACCACACCAATGTCGTGCTGGCGCTGCTGGCGGGCCGCGCGGCGCTGGTGTGCCCGGATGGGGTGGCCGCGCCTGATTCCCTGCTCAGGGTGCTCGAACAGCTGTATGGCGACGGCGTGCTGACCCTGACGGCGGCGCAGAAGCGCGCCTTCGCGGCCAACGCGATCAGCCTGGATCCCGGCGCGGTCTGGATGAGCCAAACCGCACGGGAGGCGCTGGTCCCTTCGCAACTGGGCCGACTGCAGGCGCTCGGCCTTGCGGTGCGCAGCGTGCCGCTGGAGGCGATCGAGGCGGCGGGAGGCTCGCTGCGGTGCTGCGTGGCGGAAATCTTTTGAGGCTTCACCGCGCTGAATCCCCACCGATCCCCGTTCAGGAAGTTCAGAGCCAATTCACCGCGTGCTTTCAAGACTGGTCGTCCATCCTGATCGGAGGATCGGCAGCGGTTCATCCCTATCGGGGAATGCTCCGTTACGATTCCGTTATGACCTGCTCACGCGCTTACTGCCTATTGCTCGCCGGAACGACTGCCTTGTGCGCGGTCGCACCGGCCTGGGCGCAGCATCGGGGCGCATGGCCGCCCGGCGGCGGTCGCGAGAATATTCCCCAGGACGGTCGCGGTCGATTCGATGACGGCGGTGCGCGCTCCCGTGCGGAGGCGGCCGAAGCCGTGCGCCGCGCCCAGGCCAGGAGCGGCGGCCGTGTGCTGGGTGCAGAGCGGGTTCAGTTCGATGGCCGCGACATCATGCGGGTCAAGGTGATGGACGATCAGGGCCGGGTCCGCTACATGGACGACGACATGGCCTCGCGCAATCGTCAACGCCGCGGCGGCGGCTCGGCCCGGAACGACGCTCCCGCCGAGCGTCCACGCGGGGCTAACCCCCCACAACCGTAATCTGAACGAAATGGTGGTTCATTCAGGTGCCGCCCGTTCAATACCGACACTGATTTCTAGGGAGAGTCCATGCGCATTCTGCTGGTCGAAGACGAAGCCCCCCTGCGTGAAACCCTTGCTGCGCGCCTCAAGCGCGAGGGCTTTGCCGTCGATGCCGCGCAAGACGGCGAGGAAGGCCTGTACATGGGGCGGGAAGTCCCGTTCGACGTGGGCATCATCGATCTGGGCCTGCCCAAGATGTCGGGCATGGAGCTGATCAAGGCGCTGCGGGACGAGGGCAAGAAGTTCCCGGTGCTCATCCTCACGGCCCGCTCGAGTTGGCAGGACAAGGTCGAGGGCCTCAAGCACGGTGCGGACGATTATCTGGTCAAGCCGTTCCACGTCGAGGAACTGCTCGCGCGCGTCAATGCGCTGCTGCGCCGCGCGGCCGGCTGGTCCAAGCCGACGCTGGAATGCGGTCCGGTCGCCCTGGACCTCGCGGCGCAGACGGTCAGCGTCAACGGCAGCAATGTCGATCTGACCAGCTACGAGTACAAGGTGCTCGAGTACCTGATGATGCATGCCGGTGAACTAGTCTCCAAGGCCGATTTGACCGAGCACATCTACCAGCAGGATTTCGATCGCGATTCCAACGTGCTGGAGGTCTTCATCGGCCGCCTGCGCAAGAAGCTTGACTCTGACGGGGCGCTCAAGCCCATCGAGACCGTGCGCGGTCGCGGCTATCGTTTCGCGATTCCGCGCAACGAGGGCTGATGCCCGAGGCGCAGTCCCCTGCGCCGCCTGCGGGCGGCCCACGCGAGCCGATCGTCAAGTGGCGTCCACGCTCGCTGCGGGCGCGCCAGCTGCTGGCGGCCAGTGTCGGCCTGCTGGCGTTCCTGGCGCTGGCCGGCGTGGCCCTGGACCGGGCCTTCGTCACCACCGCCGAGGACAATCTGGAGCGGCGCCTGGAGGGCTATGCGCTGTCCTACGCCAATAAGGTGGATTTCGGGCGTGACGGGTCGCTGATCCCGCCGTCGGACAGCGCCATCGACCCGCGCTTCGGCCAGCCCGGCAGTGGGCTCTACGCCGAGATCGTGTTGCCCAACGGGCGCTGGAGCTCGGATTCCTCGCTGGGCCCGTCCCTGCCCTCCGGCGAGCTGCTCAAGCCCGGCGGTCGCGATTTCGAAGGGCCGCTGGACATGACCCAGCTCGATGGCAGCGCCGGCACGGTGTACCGCTTCGGCCTGGGCACGGTGTGGGGCGCGCGCGGGCCGCAGAGCGAATTCCAGTATTCGATCTATGTGCTGGAAGACACCCAGGTGCTGACCTCGCAGTTGCAGACCTTCCGTCATGCGCTGTGGGTGTATCTGGGCAGCGCCGGCGTGGTGCTGCTGCTGCTGCAGGGCCTGATCCTCAACTGGAGCCTGCGGCCGCTGCAGCGCGTGATCGCCGAGCTCAAGCGCGTCCAGCGTGGCCAGGCGCAGGGCATGACGGGCAACCACCCGCGCGAGCTGGAACCGCTGACCGAAAGCATCAACGCCTTCATCGATTCCGAGCGCGAGAACCTGGAGCGTCAGCGCAACACGCTGGCCGACCTCGCCCACAGCCTGAAGACCCCGCTGGCGGTGCTGCGCGCCCAGCTGGACGATGGCGTGCATGCCGTGGCCCTGCGCGAGGAACTGGACATCCAGCTCAAGCGCATGAACGACCTGGTGTCCTACCAGCTGGCGCGTGCGGCTTCCAGCGGCCACGCCTTGTTTTCCGCGCCGGTCGCGATCGAGCCCTACGCCGAATCCATCGTGCGCGGGCTGGAAAAGGTCTATGCGGCCAAGGGCGTCATCTGCGAATTCGAGATCGACGAGACCGCGCGCTTCCATGGCGAGCCCGGTGACCTGCAGGAGCTGATGGGCAATCTGCTGGAAAACGCCTTCAAGTGGGCGCGCTCACGCGTACTGCTGACCGTGGCGCCCTTGGGCGGGACCGCCAATCGTCGCGCCGGACTGCTGCTGGCCGTCGACGATGACGGCCCGGGCATCGCCGAGGACGACGTGGCCAAGGTCCTGCAGCGCGGCGTGCGCGGTGACGAGCGCGTCCAGGGCCACGGCATCGGCCTGGCGATCGTGCAGGATCTGGTGCGCGGGTATCGGGGCGAACTCACCGTCAGCCGCTCCAAGGAATTGGGCGGGGCGCGCTTCGAGGTCCAGTTGCCGCCTGGCCTGTAGCGCCTGGCCTACAGGACGGGCGGGGCGCCGTACAGCCGCGCCAGATGATCCGCGATCTCCGGCATCGCCTGGCGCAGGGTGGCCGGATCGGTGAAGTGATATTCGCTCGCCACCGCGAAGAACTCCTCCGGCGACTCGGCGGCATACGCGTCGATGGCCGTGCGCTTGCCGGCATCCACGCGCTGGCACAGGGCGTCGTAATGACACTGGAAGTCTCGCGCCCAGGTGCGCCGCCAGGCTGCGGGCAGAGGCGGCGTGCCGTCCATCGCGCCGTCCAGGGCATCGAGCTTGTGGGCCATCTCATGGACGGCGAGGCAATAGCCCGCCGCCGGATCGGCGATGTCGGCCTGCATGTCGGCCCAGGAGAGGATCAGCGGGCCGGCATCCCAGGCCTCGCCGGCGAGTTCGTCTTCCCACTCATGCAGGACCCCAGCGGCATCGACATGACTACGCTGCACCCGAAAGGCTTCCGGGTAGACAATCACCTGCGACCACCCGTGCAGGCCGCCGGGGCCGATGCCGAGCAGCGGCAGGCAGCACAGGACGGCCAGCTGCAGGCAAGCGGCATCGTCCAGCTGCAGTCCAGCCACCGGGCTGATGGTCTTCTGCTGGAGGAAGCGGGCGACCAGTGGCCGCAGTGTCTCGCGCTGGTCGGCAGTCAGACCACGCGCCCAGGGCAATGCCGAAACGGCATGCTCCCAACGGGCGTCATCGATTGAAGCAGGCTGGCCGCGCAGCCAGCGCCACAGCCGCTGGATCAGCGGAACATGCCTGGCAGAAAGCTGTTCCACTTGGGCACGCGGACGCGCAGCATACTGTCGTCGTCTCCGCCGCTGCCCTGGCCCGAGGCCGGCGTACTGCTGCCACGCACGTAGTTGGTCGATGCGCTGGTCTTGTCCGGCGAGGCCGGGGAAGCGCCAGCGTCAGCGCCATGCACCGAGCCGGCCGCGCTGGCGGCGCCCGACGGTTCGGCGCGTCCGTTCTGCGCGAGCACGGGCGAGGCGGCACAGCTCAACAGCACGATGGCAAGGCAGGCGCGAAGCATCGGAAGACTCCGGGGCGGGCACACAGCGGCAAGCCCCAATCATAGCGCGCTTCGGCGCGCCGTGAAGGTGCCGCATAATGCCAGGGATGACCGCGCGTCCTGTTCAGCCAACCAGCCCCGCCGAACGTGAGCGACAACTGCTGTTGCGGCTGGCAGTCGGGCCGGTGTCTGGCGACCTGCTGGCGCAGGAGACCGGATTGACCCGCGCGGCGATCTGGAAGCGGGTCCAGTCCCTGCGCGAAGCCGGCGTGGCCATCGCCGGAAGTGCCGGCCAGGGCTATGTGCTGGAGCAGCCCCTGGACCTGCTGGAGCCCGCGCGAATCACCGCGTCGCTTCCGTCGCCCGTGCGTGCCGAGATCGCGTCGCTGGAAGTGGCCTGGTCGCTGGATTCCACCAACAGCGAGCTATTGCGACGGCCCGCGCCGAGCCAGGGCTGCCTGGTGCTGCTGGCCGAGCGCCAGACCGGCGGGCGGGGGCGTCGCGGGAGGACCTGGACCTCGCCACTGGCCGCCCATGTCTATCTGTCGGTGGCGCGCAGCTTCGGTGGCGGGCTGGCCCGCCTGGGCGGGCTGAGCCTGGTCGCCGGTGTGGCCGTCGCCGAGGCATTGCGCGGGCTGGGCGTGGAGGGCATCGGGCTGAAGTGGCCCAATGACCTGCTTGTGGCCGAGCGCAAGCTCGGCGGCCTGCTGGTGGAGGGCGGTGGCGAGGCCGGTGGCCCGGTCCGGGCGGTCGTCGGGATCGGATTGAACGTCAACATGCCCGTCGTCCAGGGGACGGCGATCGACCAGCCATGGATCGACCTGGCGCAAGCGCTGCCCGCGCGTCCGCCACGCGACCGGGTGGTGGCTCAGGTGCTGGAGGCGCTGCTGCCGGCCTTGGCGCTGTTCGACGCGCAGGGCCTGGCACCGTTCCTGCCGCGTTATGCCGCGCTCGATGCCCTGCGCGGGCGGCGCGTGGTGGTGTACCAGGCACAGGGCGACATCACCGGCACCGCGGAGGGCATCGGCGAGGACGGTGCGCTGCGCCTGCGGGTCGGGCGCGAGCTGCGTGCGGTCCATGCCGGGGAGGTCAGTGTGCGGCCGGCGCGCGCATGAGCACCGATCGCGCGCGCTGGGTGTTCGATCTGGGCAATACGCGGCTCAAGTGCGCGCCGCTCCAGGCCGATGGCCGCCGTGGTCCGGTCCTGGCCCTGGGTCACGCCGATGACGCCGGCTTCGAGGCGCTGGCCGCCGCGCTGCCTGCGCAGGGGCTGTCGGCCAGCATCGCCAGCGTGGCCTCGCCGGCGCTGACCGCCCGCCTACTGGATCTGCTGCAGGCGCGCTTCCGGCTGGTGTCCTTCGCGCGCAGCCAAGCGCGGTTGGGCGATCTGCAGGTCGCCTATCCGGATCCGTCGCGCCTGGGCGTGGATCGCTTTCTGGCGCTGCTGGGAGCGCTTGGCCAGGGGCCGGGGCCCTGGCTGGTGGCCGGGGTCGGGACGGCGCTGACGATCGATCTGCTCGATGCGCGGGGACGGCACCTGGGCGGGCGCATCGCGCCGTCGCCACAGCTGATGCGCCAGGCCCTGCACGGCGCCGCCAGGCAGCTGCCGGCGGAAGGGGGAGACTTCGACGAGTTCGCGCGTGACACCCAGGATGCGCTGGCCTCTGGCTGCGACGGGGCCGCCGCGGCCCTGATCGAGCGCAGCCTGGCCCAGGCCGAGCGGATGCTGGGTGCGCGTCCGGGACTGCTGCTGCACGGCGGCGGCATCGCCTCGCTGCTCGCGTTGTTGCCGGAGGCGCGCCGCGCCGACAGCCTGGTGCTCGATGGGCTGGCGGTGTGGGCGCGCGGGCAGGCGTCCACGCTGACGCCGGTGGCCCGATAGAATCCGGCCCCATGCTGATCCGCGCCCTGATCGTCCTGCTGGTCTTTCTCAATCTGGGTGTGGCCGGCTGGTGGCTGAGCCGCCCTGCGCAGACCGAGCCGCCGACGAAACCGCCACAGGCAGTCGCCCAGCTGGAACTGGTGGCGCCCTCCGCGGCATTGCCCTTGCCGGAGCCGGCCATCGCGCCGCCCACGCCGTCGGCGACCGAGACGCAGGAGCCCGTCCCGGCACCTTCGATGCCATCCCCGGCGCCGACCACATCGTCCGAATCCGTGGCAGCGCCGCCAGCGGCGGCGCCGCCGAGCCCGGCCCAGGCATCAGTGCCGCCGCCCAGTCCGACAGCGGCCGAGATCTGCCTTGCGCTGGGACCGTTCGACAGCGCCGAGGCCGCGCGGGCCGCGCGCGGCCGCCTGCAGCAGGCCCCGCGGCGCGCGCAGGTCCGCTCCGAGCCCGCGCCAGCGCGCGCCTACAGCGTCATCCTGCCGCCACTGGCCGATCGCAGCGCCGCGCAGGCCATGGTCGAGCGCATCGCCCAGGCGGGTTTCACCGACTACATGATCATCAACACCGGCGAGACGGCCAACGGCGTGGCCCTGGGGCGTTACGGCAGCCGCGAGGCCGCGCTGCGCCGCCAGGCCGATCTGCGCAAGGCGGGCTTCAGCGCGCAGTTGCAACCGGTCGGGGAGGAAGGCGCCTCACAATGGTGGCTGGATGTCGCCCTGCCGTCAGATGCGGGCGACAGTGCCGCGGTACGCGTCCAGGCCCAGGCTTCCCGGGCCGCCACGCGCGACTGCGGGCGCATCAGCGGCTAGAATGCGGGCCCGGGCCCCGCGCCGCTTTAGCTCAGCTGGTAGAGCAACCGCCTTGTAAGCGGTAGGTCGTCCGTTCGATTCGGACAAGCGGCACCATCTTCCTGAAGCCCATCACTCAACGCCGCCGCAACCGCGGCTGACCGGCACGTGCAGGGTTCACGCAGCTTCCACGGCGTCCTCGTCAGCCTCTGCGCCAAGGTTTTCCGATGGGGAAAACCGGGAAACCACACGACTGGAGAACTCCCATGAAGCGCATGATCTGCATGCTGATGCTGTCTGCTTTTTTCGCTGGCTCGCTGGCTGCCTGCAACACCGTCAAGGGTGCTGGCCAGGACGTCCAGAAGGTGGGAGGCAAGATGGAAGACGCTGCCGACAACACCGGCGGCACCGGCACCAAGTAAGCGTGCCGACATGACCGGGGCACGCGCCGCGGTTGTCGAGAAAAGCCGGCGAAAGCCGGCTTTTCTTTGTCGCATGGAATGCACGATGGTTTGCCTGAACAGATAACGGCGCCTCCACGGCTCGCTCATGCGCACACAACGCCTCGATGGCGATGCTGGTCACGCGATTCGGCAACACCAAACCAAACGACAAGAGGTGACGTATGAACAAGGACATCATCGCCGGCAACTGGAAGCAGCTGAAGGGCAAGGCCCAGGCCAAGTGGGGCGATCTGACAGACGACGTGTTCGATGTGGCCGAAGGCAACTCCGAATATCTGGCCGGCAAGCTGCAGGAACGCTATGGCTGGGATCGCGACCGCGCCAACCGTGAGGTATCGGCGTTCGAGCGCGACTTGGATCACCGTCACTGATTTGATTCTGCGGTGACGCACTGACGACGGGCCTTCGGGCCCGTCGTCGTATGCGACCCAACATTCCATGTGCGCTCTTGCTGACGGTCGTCCGTACTCACGCGTGGGTACGGAAATAGGGAAAGGGGTCGATCGGCTGCTCGGCCGAGGCAAGCCCGAAGATGGACGATTCCACACTGCAGCGACCTAGTTCCTACGCGTGCGTAGTCCCAACAAGGTGAACCGCAGTTGGGCGGGTAAACTGCACGGCCCGATTTCCACGCGACACTAGCGCATGACCACCCGAGTCCTGACCGGCATCACCACTTCCGGCACGCCCCACCTGGGCAACTACGTGGGCGCCGTGCGTCCGGCCATCGCCGCCAGCCACGCGGCCGATGCCGAAAGCTTCTACTTCCTGGCCGACCTGCACAGCCTGATCAAGGCGCAGGATCCGGCGCGCACCCAGCGCTCGACGCTGGAGATCGCCGCGACTTGGTTGGCTGCGGGGTTGGAGCCGGACAAGGTGTGGTTCTATCGGCAGAGCGACGTCCCCGAGATCTCCGAACTGACCTGGTTCCTGACCTGCGTGGCCGGCAAGGGCATCCTCAATCGCGCGCACGCCTACAAGGCCGCGGTGGACAAGAACACCGCCGAGGGCGAGGACGCCGATGCCGGCATCACTGCCGGGTTGTTCATGTACCCGGTGCTGATGGCCGCCGACATCCTGCTCTTCAACGCGCACCAAGTGCCGGTGGGTCGCGATCAGATCCAGCACATCGAGATGGCGCGCGACTTCGGCCAGCGCTTCAATCATGTCTACGGTCGCGATTACTTCACCCTGCCCGAGGCGCTGATCGACGACCACGTGGCCACACTGCCGGGCCTGGACGGCCGCAAGATGAGCAAGAGCTACGGCAACACGATCCCGCTGTTCGCCAAGCCTGCCGAGTTGAAGAAGCTGATCTTCTCCATCCTCACCGACTCGCGCGCGCCGGGCGAGCCCAAGGACACCGAAGGCTCGCCGCTGTTCCAGCTCTACCAGGCCTTCGCCACGCCGGAAGAGACTGCCGCGTTCGCCCAGGCCTATGCCGATGGCATCGGTTGGGGCGATGCCAAACAGCAGCTGTTCGACCGTGTCGAGCGCGACATCGCGCCGCTGCGCGAGCGCTACGAAACGCTGGTCGCCAGACCGGACCGGATCGAGGAGATCCTGCGCGATGGCGCAGCGCGGCTGCGCGCCAAGTACGCCACGCCGTTCCTGCGCGAACTGCGCGAGGCGGTGGGCCTGCGCGATCTGTCGGCCGCCGCCGCCACCGCGCCCAAGGCCGTGGCCAAGGCCGCGCTGCCGGTGTTCAAGCAGTATCGAGAGGCCGACGGGCGCTTCTACTTCAAGCTCTCCGATGCGCAGGGCACTGTGCTGGTGCAGAGCCAGGGCTTCGATTCGCCGCGTGACGCCGGGCAGCTGGTCGCCGCGCTGAAGAATGCCGAGACTGCCGACCAGATGGAGACGCCGCAGATCAGCCTGTTGGTCCCGGCCGAGGTAGTGCTGGCGGCGCTGGCGGCGCTGCGCGAAGCCGCCGCCGCGTCGTAGGGCCCGGCGCGCGCTGCATCGCGCGCTCACGGCGCGCTGCCTAGACTGGAGCTTCGTCAACGCGTCTTTCGGCCCGCCATGAGCCAGCACGGCATCCATACCGTCGACACCGCCTTCCAGCGCGATCACTTCGACGCCTGTTATCTGATCGTCGAGAACGGGCGCGGGGCGTTCGTCGACTGCGGCACCAATCATTCGGTGCCGCTGCTGCTGGAGGCCATCGCGCGCGCCGGACTGACGCCAGCGGACATCGACTGGCTGCTGGTCACCCATATCCACCTGGACCATGCCGGCGGCGCGGGACTGCTGCTGCAGCACCTGCCCAATGCCAGAGCGGTCGCGCATCCGCGCGCCGCGCCCCATCTGATCGACCCCAGCCGCATCGTGGCCGGTGCCACGGCGGTCTATGGCGAGGCGGAGATCGCGCGCAGCTATGGCCAGGTGCAGCCGGTGGCGGCCGAGCGTGTGGTCGTGGCCGCCGACGGACACGTGGTCGACCACAACGGGCGCCCGCTGCTGTGTCTGGATACACCGGGCCATGCCAGGCACCACTATTGCGTGTGGGATGCACGCAGCGTCTGCTGGTTCACCGGCGACACCTTCGGCCTGTCCTATCGCGAACTCGATGGCCCGCAGGGCGCCTTCATCCTGCCGACCAGCTCGCCGGTGCAGTTCGAACCGGACGCGCTGAAGCAGTCCATTGCGCGCCTGCTGGCTTACCAGCCGCAGGGCATGTACCTGACCCATTACGGGCGTGTCGGCGAGACCTACGCGCAGGTCGAGCAACTCGCCCAGGCGCTGTACGAACAGATCAATGCGATGGCCAAGCTCGGCCAGGATTTCGAGAGCCACCCGGACCGCCACGGCAAACTGCTCGAAGGCCTGACCGCGCTCTACCAGCAGCGTGCCCGCGAGGCGCAGGTGCCGCTGGATGAGGCGCAGGTGCACGAGGCGCTGGCCATGGACATCGAACTCAACGCGCAGGGCCTGGCCTGCTGGCTGGATCGCGCTCGCCGCTGACGCCATTTCGCCCTCGCCCAGCAGGGCGTGCCGGCGATCACCGTGGGGCCCGGGCTCGACATGGTCGGGGTGAGTGCGGCAAGGCGCTGCGCGAGGCCTACTTCTCCCGCTGCTACCACCCACCCGGCGACAAGGTGACCGAGGGCTGGGATGCGGCCGGCCAGGCGCAGGACGTTGCGGTGGTCTACCACCTGGGAAGGCGCATCGCCGACAGCGACGCGTGGCCGCAGCGGGAGGCGGACTCGGAGTTCGCCGGGCGGCGCGCGGAGGTGTCCGAGCAGGAGTGAATGTGTCGGCGGCCGACACACCGGGCAAGCCTGCGCGCGGCATCCTCTGGATCACTCATGAAAGGGAGGCGGATGGATGAGAGAGCAGGAGCGCGTGCTCGGCTGGCGGGCCTGGCTGGGGTTGGAACGGCCCGCCCAACTCGCGGTTTTCGTGGTCGCAATGCTGGGCGTGGTCGCCCTGCTGGTATTCGCCTATGCCGCGCCGACTTCATGGACCCATGGGTGCCTGCTGTTGGTGACACTGCTGTGCCTCTGGAGCGCCAGCCGACTCAGCGCGAGGGGGTTCCTGGTGCATCAGCGATTGGGCGAGATCCAGCAGGCCTTCGCGCGGGGGGAGGTGCCGGCGCGTTCGCGGGCTTCAAGCGTGCTGGGGGTGCTGGGCTGCGGCCTGGCGCTGGTCAATGTGTGGGTCACCTTCCACAGCTGAGGCATGTCGGGGGCAAGGCCGGTGCGTGGCGCGTGGCTTGATCCGAATCAATGCCGCGCCGGGTTGCCGGGCGGAGGATCGCCGCAGGCCCCGGTGACTGGTGTGCGGGGGCTGCCGTCCCCCCGAGCCCAGGAGTCCTACCCATGAACCCGACCATGAAGGCCGCCGTCGTCACCGACTTCGGCCAGCCGCTGCAGATCCAGGAAGTCCCCGTGCCCAGGCCGGCCGCCGGCGAACTGCTGGTCAAGATCGAGGCCTGCGGGGTGTGCCACACCGACCTGCACGCCGCCGAAGGCGACTGGCCGGTCAAGCCCAAGCCGCCGTTCATTCCCGGTCACGAGGGCGTGGGCCACGTCGTGGCTGTCGGCGCGGGCGTCACCCACGTCAGGGAAGGCGACCGGGTCGGCATCCCGTGGCTGTATTCGGCCTGCGGCTATTGCGAGCACTGCCTGGGTGGCTGGGAAACGCTGTGCGAGTCGCAGCGCAATACCGGCTACTCGGTCAATGGCGGCTTTGCCGAGTACGCGCTGGCCGACGCCAACTACGTGGGCCATCTGCCGGCCAATATCGGCTTCGTCGAGATCGCCCCGGTGCTGTGCGCGGGGGTGACCGTCTACAAGGGACTGAAGATGACCGACACCCGCCCGGGCGACTGGGTGGTGATCTCCGGCGTCGGCGGCCTGGGTCACATGGCCGTGCAGTACGCCCGCGCCATGGGCCTGAACGTGGCGGCGGTGGATATCGACGATGCCAAGCTCGCCCTGGCCGCCGAACTGGGTGCCACGGTGACGGTCAACGCCAAGACCATCGACCCGGTGGCCTACCTGAGGAAGGAGATCGGCGGCGCCCACGGTGCGCTGGTCACCGCGGTCTCGCCGGTGGCGTTCCGCCAGGCGCTGGGCATGGTCCGGCGCGGGGGCACCGTGGCGCTCAATGGCCTGCCGCCGGGCGAGTTTTCGCTGTCGATCTTCGACATGGTGCTGGAAGGCATCACCGTGCGCGGCTCCATCGTGGGGACCCGACTGGACCTGCAGGAGTCGCTGGCCTTCGCCGCGGATGGCAAGGTCAAGGCCACCGTGGCCACCGATCGGCTGGAGAACATCAACCAGGTGTTCGCCAGGATGCACGCCGGCCAGATCGAGGGCCGGATCGTGCTGGACATGGCCAGCTGAGGGGCGCGGGTGGTGGCGGCCTCAGGCGCCCAGCGACTGCCCGCCATCCACCGCCAGGACCTGGCCGGTGATCCAACGCGCCGCGGGCGAGACCAGGAACACCGCGGCCTCGGCCACGTCTTCCACCGTGCCGAACGCACCGAACGGGATGCTGTCTCGGATGCGCGCGTACAACGCCGGCTCGGTGCTCCTGCGCTGGTCCCATAGACCGTCGGGAAACTCGATGGAGCCCGGCGCGAGGGCGTTGACCCGGATCTTTTCGCGCGCCAGCTCGGTGGCCAGGGTCACGGTGTAGTAGTTCAGCGCGGCCTTGGCGGTGGAGTAGGCGGCCGCACGCGGGGTGGGCACCGTGCCGTTGATCGAGGAGATGTTGAGAATGGCCGGCGCGGCACTGCGGCGCAGGTGCGGCAGGGCGGCGCGGTTGGTGCGCACGGCGGCCATCAGGTCCACGTCGAAGCCGGCGGCCCAGCTGGCATCGTCGCTGCCGTTGCCATAGCCGGAGGCGTTGTTGACCACCACGTCGATGCCGCCCAGCGCCGTGGCGGCTGCCTCCACCCAGGCGTGGATCTGGTCCGGATCGGACAGGTCGCAGGGCAGGGCGTGGACGGCGCGGCCGTGGCCGCTGAGGCGGGCCACGGCCTCGCGCAGCGGCCCTTCGCTGCGGGCACAGATCGACACGTGCGCCCCCTCGCGGGCGAAGGCATCGGCCATGGCCAGGCCAATGCCGCGGCTGCCTCCGGCTACCAGGATGCGCAGGTCGTGCAGGCGGGATTCGGGCATCTGGTTGCTCCAAGGGGGGAAGGCCCCAATTATCGGCCAAGCCTTCCGTGGGAGCTGCCACGGCGGCGATGACGCTTTCCCGGGAGCGCCCTTCGCTGCCATGGCAGCTCCCACCAAGTCCCCCACAGTCGCGCCCAGCGGCGGACGGCCTCACAATGCACGGCCGTGTTCCAGGCCAACGTCATGCGCAAGACCTACCAGCTCAATCTCGAAGGCAAGCATCCGGATCGCCTGCTGGAGGCCAGCAAGCACGAGATCCGCAAGTACATCGCGCGCGAGCAGCGCAAGCCGTTGCCCGCGGGAATGGAAGTGTGGCGCTTCGATGCGCGCTTCGGTGCCGACGAAGCCAGCGCCCGGGACGTCTCCTCCGGTGAACTGATTCGCGCGATCGATACGTGGGTCGCGCAGGGCGGCACCCAGTTCTACGTCGAGGTCGTGCGCCGCGCGGACATGCGCCATGCGCCGCCCGCACCCGCGGCGCCGCGGACGGCCTCGGGCGAAATGGAGTTCGACGACGCCGACTGAGCGGCCGCGCAGCGCGGCCCCGCCTGAAGCGACGACGCCGGCCTTGTGGCCGGCGTCGTCGTGCGGCCGGCTAAGTGGGCGGGCCGCGTCAGTCGGCCAGCGCCAGGTCGTCGATCAGTACGCGCAGGAAGCGTGCGGCCTCGCCGCCGGTGCAGGCGCGATGGTCGAAGGTCACCGACAGCGGGATGACCTTGTGCGATTCGAAGCCGCCCATCACCGGCGTCATCTGGAAGCGCGCGCGCCCGGCGGCGACGATGGTCACGCACGGCGGCACCACGATCGGCGTGGCATAGCGACCGGCGAACATGCCGAAGTTGGACAGCGAGATGGTGTAGCCGGTCAGCTCGCTGGCCGGGATCGAGCGCTCCTGCACCTGGGTGCGCAGGCGGTTGACGCCCTCGCGCACGCCGCGTGCATCCAGGATGTCGGCATTGCGCAGGGCGGGCACGAACAGGCCATCGTCGGTGTCCACCGCGATGCCCACGTCCACGTGCGGGTGCAGGGTGCGGGTCAGCGCCTGGCCGTCGAACCAGGCGTTCATCGCCGGCACCGCACGACAGGCGGCGACGATGCCGCGCACCAGGCGCGCGGTGAGGTCATTGCCTGGCGACCAGGCCTGGATGTCGGCATCGTCGTTGAGCGTGGTCGCCACCACCTGCGCGTGGGCATCGGCCATGACCCGGGCCATGTTGCGACGCACGCCCTTGAGCGGCTCGGGCTGGCCGCTGGCGCTGCTGCCCGGAGGCGAGGTGCGCATCGGCTTGCCGCTGGCCGACACGGCGGTGCGCGCGCGGTCGGGTGCCGAAACGGGGGCCGGGGAGGACGCGGGCCTGGCGGCGGGTGCGGCCGGGCCGCGACCGACTTTGGCCGAGCCGTCGGCCGCGGCCTGCTTCACGTCGGCCATGGTCACCACGCCCTCGGCGCCGGTGGCGCGCACGCGGGTCAGGTCCACACCCAGCTTGCGCGCCATCGCGCGCACCGCCGGCATCGCCTTGACCCCGCCCACGGCGACGGCGGACTCGCTCTGCACCGCATCGGAGGACTGCATCGCGCCAACCACCGTACCGGCGTCGTCGCGCTCGTGGTCGAAGCTCTCCACGGCGGGCGTCGGCGCGGGCGCGGGCTTGGCCGGCGCGGCCGCCTTCGGCTGACCGTGGTGATGGCCGGTGTCCTGGCCTTCCGCGCGCTGCGGCAGGCTGGGGTCGGGCGCGAACTGGGCCAGCATCGCGCCGGTCACCACCACCTCGCCAGCGGCGCCGGCCAGCTTGAGCACCTTGCCCGAGACCGGCGAAGGCACTTCGACCACGGCCTTGGCCGTCTCCATCGACACCAGCGGTTCGTCCAGGCGCACCACGTCGCCTTCTTTCACGAACCACTCCACGATGGTGGCATCGGGCAGGCCCTCGCCCAGGTCGGGGAGGTGGAAGGTCTTGCTTTCGCTCATGGTTGGGTCCTGCTGATGTGACGGGGACCAGCCACGTTGTCGTGTCCGGCCGCCAGGTGGTTGTGCGAAGCGTAGTGGGCGAACCACGGTTCGCCCGAGGCTGGTTGCCTGTCCAAGCCGCGCGCGGCCGGCTGGCGGCCGGACACGGCAACCCGGAGGGCCGCGCTTGAGTGCGCGCGGTGCGGCGTCATCACTCGGTCATTGATCGGCATAAATTCCTTCGTTCTTCCTTGCTCCACGCGCACTCAAGTGCGGCGTGGCAGGTCCCCATCGCATCAGCAGGACCCATTCTCTTGAATGAGTTCGATCGAACGCGCGGGAATCCAGCCGCTGCGTCCCTGTGCATCGTGCGCCCACCACCAGCCGGCGTGTTCGCGCTCCAGCGTGATCACATCGCCCGGGTCGGCCTCCAGTTCGCGCGTGTCGTACGCCTGCTGCGCGGTGGCGATGCCGGCATCGTCGATGCGAAACACGTTGGCCGGCATCCAGCCGCCCAGGCCCTGGGCCAGCGTGGCCCAGACGAAGTCGGGCCATTCGTGGTCGTGGTCGCCCAGGATCACGGTTTCGCCCTGGGCCACGCGCACCGCCTCGCGGTCGGGTGCGCGATGCCGGGCGATCACGCGCGCACGTGGCATCTCAGCCCCGTGCAAGCGTGCGCTTGGCCGCGTCGACCACGCGCTGCGCGCTGGGCATGTACTTCATTTCCAACCGGAACAGCGGCATGTGCGTGTCCGGGCCGGTGACGCGTTCGACCGGCGCCAGCAGGTCGTACATGCATTCCTCGGCCAGGCGCGCGGCGATCTCCGCGCCGAAACCCGCCGTACGCGGGGCCTCGTGCACGATCACGCAGCGCCCGGTCTTTGCCACCGATTCGGCGATGGTGTTGAAGTCCAGCGGGGTCAGCGTGGCCACGTCGATGACCTCGGCGCTGATGCCCTCGGCGGCCAGCGCGTCGGCGGCTTCCAGGGCTTCCTTGACCTGCGCGCCCCAGCTCACCAGGGTCACGTCGCTGCCGTCACGCAAGACGAAGCACACGTCCAGCGGCAGCGCCTCGCCGTCATCGGGCACCCGTTCCTTGTACTGGCGATAGATGCGCTTGGGCTCCATGTAAATCACCGGATCCGGCTCGCGGATCGCCGCCAAAAGTAGGCCATAGGCGCGCTGCGGCGAAGACGGCATCACCACGCGCAGGCCGGGCACGTTGGTGAAGATCGATTCGTTGGCCTCGGAGTGATGCTCCGGCGCGCGGATGCCACCGCCCCACGGCACGCGCAGCACCATCGGGCAGGTCAGGCGGCCACGCGTGCGATAGCGCAGGCGCGCGGCGTGGCAGACCAGGTGGTCGACCATCGGATAGACGAAGCCGTCGAACTGGGCCTCGGCGATGGGCTTCATGCCTTGCGCGGCCATGCCGACGGTCAGGCCGGCGATGGTGGTCTCGTCCAGCGGCGTATCCAGCACGCGCTGGGGGCCGAAGCGCTTCTGCAGGCCGGCGGTGGCGCGGAACACGCCGCCGTTGACGCCCACATCCTCGCCCAGCACGACCACGGTCGGATCGTGCGAGATCTCCCAGGCCAGCGCCTGGGTGATGGCTTCGATCAGGGTGATCGGCGCGGCGGTCGGGGTTTCGGTCGCGGGCATGGCGTGCGCTTCGCCGACGGCCTCGTGTGCCGGCGCGGGCTTGTGGTCATCCATGGCGCTGCTCCCGGGCAATGGCCTCGTCGCGCTGCCGGAGCAGCTCCGGTGGCGGATCGGCGTAGAGGTAGTCGAACATCGCTTCGACCGGTTGCACCGGCGTGGCCAGGTAGGCGTTGACCTCCTCGTCGATGCGCTGGCCGCATTCGGTCTTCCAGGCGGCTTCCTGTTCCTCGCTCCACAGGCCCTGCGCGGTCAGCCACGTGCGCATGCGCGGGATGGGGTCTCGCTCCCAGGCGGCCTTCACTTCGGCATCGTCGCGGTAGCGGCGCGCATCGTCGGCGGTGGTGTGGTCGGACAGGCGATAGGTGACGAATTCCAGTACCGTGCCGCCCTGGCCGCTACGCGCGCGCTGCATGGCCTGATCCATCGCGTCGAGCACGGCGATCAGGTCGTTGCCGTCCACCTGCAGGCAGAACAGGCCGCCGGCCAGGCCCTTCTGGGCCAGGGTCTGCGCGCCGGTCTGCGCCGAACGCGGCACCGAGATGGCCCAGCCGTTGTTGACCACGCCCAGGATCAGCGGCAACTGGTAGGCGCCGGCCGAGTTGAGCGCGGCATAGAAATCGGTCTTGGACGAGCCCCCGTCGCCGCAGGTGCTCACCGCCACCCGGTCTTCGCCGCGCAGCTTGAACGCCAGGGCCGCGCCGGCCGCATGCAGGCACTGGGTGGAGATCGGCACCGACCAGGAGAAATCGTTGCGCGGCACCTCGAAGTCGTTGCCGCGCTCGTCACCGCCCCAGTACAGCAGCACCTCGCGCGGCTTCACCCCACGCATGAACTGCGCGCCGTACTCGCGATAGCTGGGCGCGAAGACATCTTCCGGCCGCATCGCCGCGCCGATGCCCACGTGCGTGGCCTCGTGGCCCAGGCACGAGGCATAAGTGCCCAGCTTGCCAGTGCGCTGCAGGGCGATGGACTTGGTGTCGAAGACGCGGACGAACAGCATCTGCTTGAACAGTTCAACCAGCCGGCCGGTGTCCTTGGCCAGTTCGGGCAGGGGCCGCCCGTTGGAGGTGCCGTCCGGGTTGAGGTATTGCAGGTATTCGATCTGGAAACTGGCTGCCAGGGTCATGGCATCGTCGGTGTTGCGCAAAGAGGACTTCATCATAGCCCCGCCATGTTAATGACCCAGGAGCGCTTTGCCTTCCCGCAACGCAGCAGCAAGCGTTTTTTAATGTGTCGTGATTGACAAAAAAAGCGCGGCCCCTTTGCGGGGCCGCGCGGGTGCAACGGACGTTTTGTCGGTAATTACCGCACGGCGGTGGAGAAGGTGGCCGTGTTGTTGGCCGTGTTGGCTTCGGGCGAGGCGGTGGACGCTTCGGCGCCGACCTGCACCGTGCTGCCGCGGCGTGCCGTCCCGGTGGTTACCCAGATCGGGAACTTCACCGAGGCGCCGGTCGCCAGGGTCTTGGAGCCTTTGCAGCGGAAGCGACTCTCGCGCAGGCTGCCCTGGCGCATGCAGTTCCAGCCAGACGGCGTGTCGAGCAGCGACAGCGCGGTCATGGTGTTGCCGTCGATCAGCACCTCCGGCTTGCGCGCGGACTGGCCGACGTTGCTCAGGGTCACCACGTAGCGGGCGTAGAGCTGGATGGCCTTGATCGAGGACGGGCCAGCGATGGAGACCGCCAGGTCGGCGGTGTTCGGAACCGTCACCTCGGTGGTGGCGACCGCCTGGTTGTTGTCCACGACCGGGTCGAAGGTCTGCGAGGTCGCCGCCACGGCCAGGGTCGCCGTCCCGCCGGCCTGCGTTGCCAGCGAGGTGGCGCTGACGCTGAAGCTGGCGCTGTCGCCATTGGCCAGCGAGGCACTGTTGCAGGCCACCGAGGTCATGCCGTCGGCCACCTGGGCCGTGTCACAGGTCCAGCCACCGGCCGGGGTCACCGCCATGTCCGGCAGTTCGCCGGCAAGGGAGAAGCCCACGCCCGGGGCATCGGCCGCCTCCGGCCCGTTGTTGCTGACCGTGGCGGTGTAGCCCAGGACCTGGCCGGCGACCACGCTGGCCGGGCTGGCGCTGGCGGTCACCGCCAGGTCGGCCTTGGGCGCCAGGGCGAAGTAGGCCACCACCGGATCATGGTCGGACAGGCGGGCCGGCGAGGTCGCATCGTTGCGTGCCACTTCGGGGAAGTCGGCGTTGATGCGGGCGTGGTCCATGCCGAAGGCCGTGGTGGCCAGCACCAGGGCGTCGTTGACCAGCACGTGGTCCAGGGTCTGGGCGCTGCCGTCGTAGGTGAACGAATAGTTCTGGCCCTCCGGCAGCAGTTCACCCAGGTTGGTCAGGTCCGGGTTGACCAGGTCGGCGCCATCGCCGGCGATCAGGGTCTGTGCGTCCGGCGTCGGCGTGCCCAGGATAGTGTTGATCGCATCGACATAGCCATCGTTGAACTGGAAGGCGTTGAAGTCGCCCAGCACGGTGATGCGGCGGTCCGGGTCGTCGGTCTGCATGCCCTGGATCAGGTTGGCCAGGAACTCGGCCTGCGCCTGGCGCTTGGCACGCACGCGGTCGCCGGCGGCGTCGAGCGTGTCGGCGCCATTGAGCGAGCGCTGGTGCACGGCGATCACCGTGATGGGGAAGGTGCGCCCGTCACCCCAGTGCACCACCGCGTCCAGGGCCAGCGGCGGACGATCGTTGAGCAGGCTGGTATTGCCCGACGGCTCGGTCCAGGTGGTGTCCTTGCCGTACTGGGTCACGCCGGTGACCTCCACGCGGGCGACACTGGCGCCGACCGTGGCGGTCTTGACCAGGAAGCCCACGTCGATGCCACCCACGTCATTGCCCTCCTGCAGGTAGGGCACGTATTGCGGGTCGGCCAGGCCTTCGGCCACCGCATCGGCATTCACCTTGTCGGCGACCTGCTGCAGGGTGGAGAGGTTCTCCATCTCCACCACGGCCAGGATGTCGGGCAGGTTGAGGTAGTCGCGGATCGCCACCGAGGCCTTGGACAGGCGCATGGCGAAGGCCGCGGCAGTCAGGGTCGGCGCGCTGTTGCCATCGGCGGTGGTGTCGAAGAAGCGCTCCATGTTGTAGCCGGCGACGGTGAACTCGTCGGCGCTCGGCGCGCGCGCCGGCTGCGGGGTCACGCCCGGTGTGGTCTCGATGGCCACGGCCGGGTCGCGCACCAGCACGTAGTGGCGGTAGCTGTAGTCCAGCGGGCCGGTCATGCCGGTGACGATCGCGCCGGTGGACAGGTCCAGCGCGGTGCTCGCGCCGCCCAGGGTGTCGCTGTCGACGGTGAGGATTTCCGGGTTGCCGTCCCACTGCGGGATCTCGCCGGACACCGGGGTGGGGGCCTCGATCCCCGGTTCGCGGAACGGGCGTGGCGTGTCGCCCAGCACGGCGTAGAACAGGCCGTCGCTGGTGCCGGTGGCGCTGCTCTCGTTGGTGTAGCCGCCGGTGGGGCCGACCACGCGCAGGCTGGCGGCGGTGACGCGCATGCCTTCATAGCGCTCGAGCTGGTCCAGGCCGCCGGTGGGGGTGAGCATGTCGGCGGTCAGCACCACCGGGGCGGGCAGCGGCTGGCCGCTGGACAGCAGGGTGACCGAGGGGCTACCGCTGATCTCGGTCAGCGGACGCTGGTAGGGATCGGCGCTGGGCACGTATTCCTGCACGGTGCCCGAAACGCGCACCAGGTTGCCCACCGCCACGGCGGCCGGCGGGGTCGAGCCGGTATAGACGTAGACACCCTCCGAGGTGGCCGGGTTGCTGTCGGCCTCGGCGTCCGGGGTCTGCATCCAGAAGCCCGCGCCCTTGACCCCAGTGACCACGCCGGTGGTGTAGACCAGCGAGCCGGCGATGGGCGACTGGATCCCACTGCCCTGGATGTCGTGGATGGCGGTCAGGGAGATGTCGTCGTTGACGATGGTGCCGGTGGCGGTCGCGTTGCCCAGCAATGCCGCGCCGACCAGATCGGACAGGGTGACGGTGAAGGTCTCGTCCGATTCGGTGACGCTGTCGTCGACGAGGTCCACGGTGACCGTGGCGCTGGTCTGGCCCTCGGCCAGGCTCACCGTGCCGGCGGCGGCCACGTAGTCGCTACCGGCCGTGGCGGTGCCATCGGCGGTGCTCCAGCTCACGCTGATGCCGCCCGCCGGTGCGGGCTGGGTGAGGGTGAGGGTGAAGCTCAGCGGACCTGCGCCCTCGTCGCCCGAGGCATCGGCGATGGACAGCAGCGGCGTGCCGCTGGCGCCGCACACGGCGCCGGCCGTGGCGCCGTTGCGCGGTGCCGGCGCACCGGTGGAGAAGTCGGCCGCGTTGTCGTTGGTATCGGTGCAGCCTTCGCCCGCGCGCAGGGCCGCGGTGGTGTTGCTCAGTGCGGGCGTGGCGCCGCTGCCCTCGTAGCAGCCGGCCGAGCCGTAGCCGACCAGGTCCACGTAGCCGGTCGGGCAGGCGCCGGAGAACGCCGACTGGCTGGACGCCAGCAGCACCTTGCCGTTGCTGCCGGACATGGAGATCGAGCCGGTTGCATCCGGAGCGGGCAGGGCGGTGGTGCCGCCGGAGCCGGCGCTTTCCTGCACCAGGTAGTAGCCACCCGGCGCGATGCTGCCGCTCAGCGGGGTCACCTGCCAGCTGCTGCCGCTGGAGCTGGCGTACTGGACGCTGTAGCTGGAAAGGTCCACCGGGTCGGTGCCGGTGTTGTGCAGTTCGATGAAGTCGTTGGTCCAGCTCGCGCCGCTGTTGCCGCCGCCGCCGTAGACCTGACTGATCACCACCTGTGCCTGCGCGCCGCTCGCGCCGGCCATTCCCAATACCGCTAGCGCCGCCAGGCGCGCCAACCGTGACGTCATCGAAGCTTCTCCATCGCGTTTTCCGGGGGATGCGCCACTGTCCGCAGCGCGATTTTCGACTATGAACGAATCCTGAGTAAATTGCATGACAGGTCACAGATGGCGTGTGCGCCATCCCGCGGCGTGGGTCCGCGCGCGACCGGCTACCATGCCGGACCCCTCCGCAGCTGGCGGTTTCGATGCAGATCCAAGACAACGAGCGGCCGCTGGAAGACGGCATTCACACCGACCTGGCCGGCCGCACCACCTATGGCGGCTACCTGCGGCTGGACCTGCTGCTGGCCGCGCAGCAGCCGCTGACCTCACCGGCGCACCACGACGAGATGCTGTTCATCGTCCAGCACCAGGTCTCCGAGCTGTGGATGAAGCTGATGATCCACGAGCTCAGCGCCGCCATCGGCCACCTGCAGCGCGACGAGGTCTGGCAGACCCGAAAGGTGCTGGCGCGGACCAAGCAGGTGCTGCGCCAGCTCACCGAACAGTGGTCGGTGCTGGAGACGCTGACCCCGTCGGAGTACATGGGCTTCCGCGAGGTGCTGGGGCCGTCCTCGGGCTTCCAGTCGCTGCAGTACCGGCAGATCGAATTCATGCTGGGCAACAAGAACGCGGCCATGCTCAAGGTCTTCGCCCACGATCCGTTCGGCCAGCAGGCCCTGCGCGGGGCGCTGGAGGCCCCCAGCCTGTACGAGGAATTCCTGCGCTACCTGGCGCGCTTCGGCCATGCGGTGCCGCGCGAGCACCTGGAGCGCGACTTCAGCCATGCGCACGTGCGCGACGAAGCGCTGCTGCCGATGTTCGAACGCATCTATGCCGACACCGACCGCTACTGGCGCGAATACCAGCTGTGCGAGGACCTGGTGGACCTGGAGACCCAGTTCCAGCTGTGGCGCTTCCGCCACATGCGCACGGTGATGCGGGTGATCGGCTTCAAGCGTGGCACCGGCGGCTCGTCGGGCGTGGGCTTCCTCAAGCAGGCGCTGGAACTGGAGTTCTTCCCCGAGCTGTTCCAAGTGCGCACGGTGGTGGGGCTGGCGCCACCGGCGCGCTGAACACGGCCGGGAATGGTTTCATTTGACGCCAAGGGGCCGCAGCGGTGATCCTGCCGCGTCCCCTTGGCGGGACGTTTTTTTGTCCACGCACGCTGCAAAGGGGAATCTGACGCATGACCGCCGAGTCCAAGTCGCCCACGCTTGAACCCGTTCCACCGATGAATGGCGATCCGCCCGCCTTCGGCGATCTGATGGGGCATCCGCGTCCGCTGTGGATGCTGTTCATGACCGAGTTCTGGGAGCGTTTTGCCTTTTACGGCATGCGCTGGGCGCTGGTCCTGTACATCGTGGCCCAGTTCTACGGCGGTGAAGCCTCGGGCCAGGGCGATGCCAGCCGCACCTACGGTGCCTATCTGGCGCTGGTGTACGCCGCGGCGATCTTTGGCGGCTACGTGGCCGACCGGCTGCTGGGCTACCAGCGCTCGGTGCTGGTGGGCGCGGCCGTCATGGCCGCCGGCCTGTTTCTGGTGGCGGTGCCCAATCACACCGTGTTCGAGATCGGCCTGGCCACGGTGATCATCGGCAACGGCCTGTTCAAGCCGATCATTTCCACCCTGGTGGGCAAGGTCTACACCCAGCGCGACGAACGTCGCGACTCGGGTTTCACCATCTTCTATATGGGCATCAACCTGGGCGCGATGGTCGCCCCGCTGCTGACCGGGTGGCTGGCCGACAAGGTCTTCGGCACCCCTGAGATCCCGGCTTACAAGGTGGTCTTCATCGCCTCGGGTGTGGGCATGCTGATCAGCATGGCGTGGTTCTGGATCGGACGTGGGGCGCTCAATGGCGTGGGCGCGCCGCCGCCGGGCGCTGAAAACCCGATGCGCATCGTGCTGGTGGCCCTGGGCGCGATCGTGGCAATCCCGGTGGCCTATTTCCTGCTGGCCATCGGCGCGCAGGCTCTGGCCTGGATCCTGGGCGTGATGTTCATCGCGTTGGCGGTGCTGCTGCTGGTGGAAGGCATCCGCGAGGGCAAGGTGCAGCGTGACCGGGTGATCGCGATGCTGATCATCTTCCTGTTCAACGTGCTGTTCTGGTGCTTCTTCGAACAGGCCGGCAGCAGCTTCACCTTCCTGGCCGACGAGATCGTCAATCGCCAGTTCGGCAGCTGGACCTTCCCCACGGCGTGGTTCCAGTCGGTCAACTCGGTGGCCATCATCGTGCTGGCGCCGGTGCTGGCCTGGCTGTGGGTCAAGATGGGGCGCATCAACCCCTCGATCCCGCGCAAGTTCGGCCTTGGTCTGCTGTTCAACGGCTCGGCCTTCCTGCTGCTGATGTTCGCCTTGTCCACGCTGGTCAGCGATGCCGGCAAGATCCCGTTCTGGACCTTGTTCATGGTCTATGTCCTGCAGTCGGTGGGCGAGCTGTGCCTGTCGCCGATCGGCCTGTCGATGGTGACCAAGCTGGCCCCGGTGCGCCTGGTCGGCTTCGGCATGGGCGGCTGGTTCCTGTCCACCGGCATCGGCAACAACCTGTCGGGCATCTTCGCCGGCCTGGTCAGCGGCGAGGGCGGCATGACGGTGGCCTCGGCCGAGCACGCCTACACCATGGGCTTCTGGATCCTCACCGCGTTTGGCGTGGTGCTGTTCCTGATCGCCCCGCTGGTCAGCAAGCTGATGCATGGCGTGAAGTAGGACCTGGATCCGGTCCACGCAGCGGCGGCTCCGGCCGCCGTTTTGCGTTTTCAGGTGCGGCCGATGCGCTCAGGTGCTGGCATGTCCGCGCACGAAGGCCGCCGCCAGCCGCGCCGCGTCTGCCGCGTTGCGGTCGCCCGTCAGCGCACGGACCAGCCGCGCCGGGGTCATCCCGGTCAGGCGCGCCAGATCGTGGGTGGCGTGGGCCTGGTCGCTGTAGCCGTGGCGCGCCGCCGCGTCGGCGATGGGCGCGGCGGCGGCATCCAGCGTGCGAAGCAGGCCCTGCAGGCGGCGCACCCGTGCGTATTCCTTCGGCGTCAGTCCCACGGCGGCGAGAAAGCGCCCCTGCAGGGTGCGCATGGCCACGCCCAGCTGATCGGCCAGCGCGCGCATGCGCAGATCGCCCTCGGCCGCATCCAGCAGCGCGGCGGCGCGCTCGGCCAGGGGATCCACCGTGAAGCCCGCGCAGTGGACCTGCAGCAGGTCCCAGAGCGGCTGCTGCGTACCGGCCTGCACGCCGGCGCGGATCGCGGATTCGAAGCGCGTGGCGAAGACGGCGTCCAGCGTGTACAGGTCCGGCGCCTGGTCACGCAGGCCGCCCAGGCGCTTGCCCACGACCAGGCCGCTGGCGGAGGCCGTCAGGCGCACGCCGATGCAGTGCACGGGCCCGGTCGCCTGCAGGCGGATGGGGCCGCGTTGCTGGGCCGCGAAGCAGAAGGGCTGGTCCGCGCGCAGCTGCCCGTCCATCCCGTGGAAGCGCAATGGCACGCCGAGTTCGGCCAGCAGTTCGCAGCGCCCGTCCGGATAGACGGCCTGGATCGCCGGATCGGGCGATTCGTCGCGGAGCTCCCACAGGCATTGCACGTACTGGCGCAGCGCGAGGGGCGGAGCGGATTCGGCGTAGTCCATGGTCCTGCATCGAACCGGGCCGTGCGCGTTTTTACAAGCGTCCACGACCGTTACCTCGCTATGGTCGCGCCTCCTGACATGGAGCGACGACGATGCGAAGGGCCAAGGTGGTGGTGGGTGCGGCGATGGCGATGTGGTCAGGCGTGGCGCTGGGCGCCACCCCCGACCTGGGCTGGCTGGCCGGACGCTGGTGCGAGGCGCGCGCCGGGCAGCTCATCGAAGAGACGTGGCTGGCGCCGGTGGGCGGTGCGTTGATCGGGATGTCGCGCACGACCCGCGGCGAGGCGATGCAGTCGTTCGAGTTCATGCGCATCGCGCGCGACGGTGCGCACACGGCCATGCACGTGTTGCCCAACGGCGAGGCGGCCACCGTCTTCCCCATGGTGGCAAGCGGCCCGGGCTGGGTCCGGTTTGCCAATGCCGCGCACGATTTCCCCAACACCATCGAGTACCGCAGCAAGGGCGAGCGCCTGCACGCCTGGATCGCCGGGCCCGACCAGGAGGGCAAGCCCATGCGCATCGCGTTCGACTACACCCGCTGCGCGCCTTGATCGGGCCTGCACCTGCCACGACGGGCGGCGCGAGGCCCTGAACGACAACGCCGCGGGAGACCGCGGCGTTGTGGTGGGATTCGCTGCGGCTTTAGCCAAGCGGCGGATGACGCTCGGCCGAAGACACCGGGCTGACCGGGGTGTCCTTCAGCCCGTCCAACAGCTGTTCCATGCCTGCCCCGCCCAGGCGTCCCATCAGGGCGTGGAGTTGCTCGACCTCTTCGGGCGAGAGCACCGAGAGCAGCCGACGCTCGCACTCCAGCACCAGCGGAGCGACGGTGTCGTGCAGTTCCTGGCCCTTGGTCGACAGGGCCAACACCGAGCGGCGGCGGTCGTCGCCGTGGATGTCGCGGCTGACCAGTTCGCGCTCCAGCAGGCGCGCCACGGCGCGGCTGACGGCCACCTTGTCCATGGCGGTCTGCTCGGCCACCTCGCCGGCCGACAGGCCCGGATAGCGGGCCAGCACGCACATGGTGCGCCACTCGGTCATCACCAGGCCGAAGCGCCGGTAGTACTCGGCGGAAATCGCCTGGCTGACGCGGTTGGACAACACGCTCAGCTGGTAGGGGACGAAGGTTTCCAGCTGCAGGGTGAGCGGCTGGGCGGGGGGCAGGGAGGCGTCTGGCTGGGTCATGGTGCGCTGCGGCGTGCGGCCTTGTTTCAATTGAAACTATGCTGCCGCGAGTTCCTTTGCAAGATGGGAGAAGATTCCATGAGCGCTCAGCCCTCCACGCACGCGCCCGGAACGGAAGCGAAGGTTGCCACGTTCGACAACCCAATGGGGATCGACGGCTTCGAATTCGTCGAGTTCGCCGCCCCGGCCGGCCAGGGTGGCCAGCTGCACGATTACTTCCGCAAGCTCGGGTTCACCCAGGTGGCCCGGCACAAGACGCGCGCCATCAGCACCTACCGGCAGAACGACTGCACCTTCCTGATCAACGAGGATCCGGATTCGTTTGCCGCCGATTTCGCCGCCGAGCACGGGCCCAGCGCCTGCGGCTTCGCCATCCGGGTCAACAAGCTCGCCGAGTGGGCGCGGGTGCAGGCGCTGAAGAACGGTGCCGAGCAGATCGGCCCGCGCGAGCTGACCAAGGCGGTGGCCGCGCCGGTGATCAAGGGCATCGGCGGCTGCATGCTGTACATCGTCGACCGCTACGACAGCACCGGCACCATCCATGATCCGGACTATGAATTCCTGCCCGGGGTGGAGCGCATGCCCACCGGCTTCGGCCTGACCTTCATCGACCACCTGACCCACAACCTCTATCCGGGGAACATGGCGCAGTGGGCCGATTACTACGAGCGGCTGTTCAACTTCCGCGAGATCCGCTACTTCGACATCAAGGGCGCCAAGACCGGCCTGCTGTCCAAGGCGATGACCGCGCCGGATGGCATGGTGCGCATCCCGCTCAACGAGTCGTCTGATCCCAAGTCACAGATCAACGAATACCTGGACGCCTACCGGGGCGAGGGCATCCAGCACATCGCCTGCTTCACCGACGACATCTATGTCACGGTGGAGAAGATGCGCGCGGCGGGCGTGGATTTCCTGGACACACCGGACACCTACTTCGAGGTGATCGACCAGCGCATCCCCGAACACGGCGAGGACGTCGAGCGCCTGGCGCGCAACAAGATCCTGATCGACGCCGACCTGGAGACCGGCAAGCGCAAGCTGCTGCAGATCTTCACCCAGAACGCAATCGGTCCGATCTTTTTCGAGATCATCCAGCGCAAGGGCAACGACGGCTTCGGCGAAGGCAACTTCAAGGCGCTGTTCGAAAGCATCGAGCGCGACCAGATGCGGCGCGGCGTGCTGTAGCGCTTGAGCCCCTCTCCCTGCATGAGAGGGGCTTTCGCGAGTCGCGAGAGATCGAGAGGGTAGGCGAGTCCATGAGTGCGACGCAGTACATGACCGGCTTCGGCAACGAGTTCGCCAGCGAGGCGATTGCCGGGGCGCTGCCGGTGGGGCGGAATTCGCCGCAGCAGGTGGCGTTCGGGCTGTACGCCGAGCAGCTGTCGGGTACCGCGTTCACCGCACCGCGCGGGCAGAACCGGCGCAGCTGGCTGTACCGGATCCGGCCGGCGGCGATGCACGGCGGCTTCGCGCTGTTCGAGCAAGCGCCGGACTTCCACAACGGCTTCGGCCAGGGGCCGGTCAGCCCGGACCAGTTGCGCTGGTCGCCGCTGCCGCTGCCCGAGGCGCCCACCGATTTCATCGAAGGCTTGCTGACCATGGCCGGCAATGGCGCCGCCGAGGCGCAGCACGGCGTGGGCATTCACTTGTACGCGGCCAACCGCGACATGCGCGGGCGCTGGTTCTACGACGCCGACGCCGAGCTGCTGATCGTCCCGCAGCAAGGACGGCTGCGGCTGGCCACCGAGTTCGGCGTGATCGAGGTCGAGCCGCAGCAGATCGCGGTGATTCCGCGCGGCGTGCGTTTCGCGGTGACCCTGCCCGACGGCCAGGCACGCGGCTATGTCTGCGAGAACTTTGGCGCGCCACTGCGCCTGCCCGACCTGGGGCCGATCGGCTCCAACGGCCTGGCCAACCCGCGTGACTTCGAAACGCCGGTGGCCGCCTACGAGGACGTCGAGGGCGAGTTCGAGTTGATCGCCAAGTTCCAGGGCCACCTGTGGCGCGCGTCCATCGGCCACAGTCCGCTGGATGTCGTGGCCTGGCACGGCAACGGGGCGCCGTATCGCTACGACCTGCGCCGCTTCAATGCGATCGGCTCGATCAGCTTCGATCATCCCGACCCGTCGATCTTCACCGTGCTGACCTCGCCCAGCGACACGCCGGGCACGGCCAACCTGGACTTCGTGATCTTTCCGCCGCGCTGGCTGGTGGCGCAGGACACCTTCCGCCCGCCGTGGTTCCACCGAAACGTGGCCAGCGAGTTCATGGGCCTGGTGCACGGCGCCTACGACGCCAAGGCCGAGGGCTTCGCCCCGGGCGGTGCGTCGTTGCACAACGGCATGACCGGGCATGGGCCGGATGCGGCCACGTTCGAAAAGGCCTCACATGCGGACCTGTCCAAGCCCGACGTGATCAGCGACACGATGGCCTTCATGTTCGAGACCCGCGCGGTGCTGCGCCCGACGCGCCAGGCGATGCAAGCCGCACACCGCCAACGCGACTACCAGCAGTGCTGGGCCGGGCTCAGCCGCCGCTTTCAGCCGCCTGGCTGAGCGATCCGGAGGCTGCGATTGCAGGTGGCTGCGGAGCCTTCAAGGCGTCGCCGTAGTGTTCGGGGACGGCCTCAGCCAGACGTGCCTGTACCCGCTGCGCGTAGCCGGGCGAGGTGATCGCTGGCAGCTGTAATACCGCTTCGCGCATCACCTCCAGAACCGTCGCATCGTCCGGCGCATCGTGCAGCCGCCGGTGGAGTGCCTCGGCCCGCGGATCGCGCTGCAGCTCCAGGATGCCTTGCAGGTAGAAGCGGGCGGCGATCAGGGAGCGTCGATGGACGCGCGGGGCAGGGTCCAGTGCCTTGGCGATCTGCGGTGCGTGCGCCTGTGCGATCTCCAGATAGCCCTGCCGGATCAAGGTGGCGATGTGGTCTTCGGTCTGCGGCCCAAGCAACTGCACCAGCTCGGGCAGCGTGCGTCGGCCGTCGGCCATGATCAGGATCCGGCGCTGGCGCATGTCCAGGCCCGCGCGATGGGTCTGCAGGGCGGCATGGGCCCGGTCGGTTTTGCGAGGCTGCATGGGGAGGCACGGCGTCGAGGCCGGTGCAGGCTCGCCGGTGCCGATGAAACCGCCATGACACTCGACCAGCGCGGTGTGCGAGGTGTGCGCAAGGCCCGGTTCGCGCGCGATTCACCGCCAGTGACTAGGCTGGACGCTCTGCTGATCGTGGAGTCTGTGTCCTGATGAAAGCCCTGCTGCCCCTGACCGCCGCCCTGGTCCTGGCCCTGTCCGCGTGCAAGGCCGATGACCATGCATCGCCGGCCGACACCGCCGCCTCCAAGGAGCCCGCGCCGGCCGCAAGCGTCCCTCCGGCCTCGCTGCCGCCGTCATTGCCCGAGCCGGGTGAGGCCAGCGGCCAGCCGACGTCCAGCCAGCTGGCGGGCTGGCAGGGGTATGGCGATCTCAAGCTGGGCAGCACCGTGGAGGAGGCCAGGCAGGCCTGGGGCGGAGAGCTCAACAGCAGCACCCCGTCCGAAGGTGGTTCCTGCTACCAGCTCACGCCCAAGTGGGCGACCGACAAGGCCGATGTGGCCTTCATGATCGAACACGATCACTTCGTCCGCTACGACGTCACCACCAGCAAGGAAACCGCGCCCGGCGGCGGCAAGGTCGGCATGGACGAGGGCCAACTGCGCGCGCTGTACGGCGACGCGCTGTCATCGATGCCGCACAAGTACGTGGAAGGCGGCAAGTACCTCAGCGTCAGCCAGGGCAAAGACAAGCTGGTGTTCGAGACCGGTGCCGACGGCAAGGTCACCAGCTGGCGCGTGGGCCTGCCACCGCAGATCGACTACGTGGAAGGCTGCGCGTAGCGCGGAGTGTGGGTGGGTGTGTCTGTAAGGCCATTGTCTCTCCTGCTCGGGGCGCGCCCACTTTGTAGAGCGGAGCTTGCTCCGCTGCCTTTCGACCGGATCATCGGGAAAGCCCGGCGGAGCGAGCTCCGCTGCCTCTCGACGTCATCGGGAAAGCTCCAGCGGAGCAAGCTCCGCTCTACAGGTGGGGTTCCCCTCAGGCCTTGCGCGGGAACAGATAGATCGCCGTGCCCACCACCACCGCGGCGCCGACGGCCAGCAAATTGGCCAGGCTGGCGCTGCACAGCAGGCCCAGGGTCAGCAGCAGCGCCAGGATCGGAATCAGCGGACCGCCAGGCAGGCGCAGCGCATTGGGGTTGTCGCGATGGCGGCGGGCCAGCACCAGCACCGCGGCGGCCGTGCCGATGTAGGCCAGCAGGCGGGTCACCATCGACAGCAGCGCCAGCTGTTCGAACGAGCCGGACAGCGCCAGCGCCACCGACAACACGCCCTGGACGATGATCGCCGCGGCCGGGGTGCGGAAGCGCGGATGCACGCGTGCGATGAACTTCGGCCCGAAGCCATCGGCCGCCAGGGCGAACAGGAAGCGTGGCCCCAGCATCACTGTGTTGCTGGTCGTGCCCAGGATCGACACCACCGCGCCCACGGTCAGCACCAGCGCCAGGCCCTCGCCACCGAAGCGGCTGGCCGCATCGGCCAGTGGCGTGGCCGAATTCGCCAAGCCGGGCAGGGTGCCCATGGCCACCACCTGCACGGCGGCGTAGATCAGGGTCACCAGGGTGATCATGGTGATCAGCGCGAAGGGCACGTCGCGGCGCGGGTTTCGGAACTCGCCGGCCGCGGCCGGGATGTTCTCGAAGCCGGCATAGGCGAACAGCAGCAGCAGCGCGGCCTGGCCCAGGTTGGGCAGGTCGCCCAGGTCCGGCGCGGTGCCGGCGAAGGCCATGCCCCAGTCCATGAAGAACAGGCCGACCACCACGAACAGCAGCAGCGGCACGAGCTTGGCGATCACCAGGGCCACGCCGGTGCGGGCGGCCGAGCGCACCCCGACCACGTTGATGAGGGTCAGCAGCGCCAGTGAACCGATGACCACGGACAGGCGCCCGGCGCCGGTGCCGGCCGGCGCCCAGAAACGCGAGACCGCGTCGGCCAGGCCATTGCCCAGGGCGGCGGCCGAGCTGATGCGGGTCAGCCAGATCATCCAGCCCACCTGGAAGCCCGCGTAGCGTCCGAAGGCCTCGCGGGCGTACAGGTAGCTGCCGCCTGGTTCGTCGAAGTAACTGGCGGCCTGCGCGTAGCACAGCACCAGCAGGGCCACGGCGATGCCGGCCAGCAGCACCGCCCACAGGCTCAGCGGGCCCATCAGCGCCACGGTGGCGGCCGGCAGCAGGTAGATGCCGCTGCCGATGACATCGTTGATGGACAGCCCGACGATCTGCCAGCGGCTGACCGCGCGGACCAGTTGGCCTTCGCCCGCAGGCGCGGCGTTCACGGGGTGGCCTGCGCGGTCAGCGTCGGCAGCGACCAGGCGTGCTGCAGGCGCACGTACTCGGCCTTGGGCAGCAGCACGAACAGCGGATGCCGCTTGGGATCCAGCCAGGCCTGCAACTTGACCATGTTGGCCGGCTCCATCGCCGTGCAGCCGGCGGTGGGCTCGCCGGGCGTGCGCCACATGTGGGCGAAGATGCAGCTACCGTGGCCTGGGACGGCCTGGGCGTTGTGTTCGATCACAAAGCCCTGGCGGTAACGCACATCGCCATCGTTGTGCAGGTCCAGACGCATGTGCTCGCTGGCCCCGGCCACCGCCTGCGCGCCGACGTCTTTTTCGTCGACGATCTGGTTGTAGAGCGGCGAGTCGGGCACGTCCACGCACCAGCTGCTGGCCTGCATCTGGTGATAGTCCAGCGCGGTGTCGGCCGTGGGCGCATAGCCGAAGGCCTGCCCGATGCCGAAGACGCCGGCCGGGCTGCGCCCATCGCCCTCACGCTTTTGCGGACCGTCGGACTGCGCTGGCGAAAGTCCATCGCCCCAGGCACTGCCCTGTTTGCCAATGGCCACGGCGATGGGCGCGGTGGCGAGGGTCCACTTGGCTCCCTTGCGGACATAGGTGCGCAGCGTGCCCTGGTTGTCGTCCCAGCCATCGGTGGTGACCACCACCAGCTGCTGGGCCTGCTGCATTTGCGGGATGCCGGCGGGCGCGCGCTTGGCCAGGGCCGGCACGGCGGCGAGCGCGGCGGCCACGGTCAGCCAACGCAGGGTGGACAGCGGCGTGGGGCGGTTCGTGGACATGGGCGCTCCGGGGGGCAGGGGTCAGGAATCAAGCAGGTGCTGGACCCGCTCCAGGTTGATCGCCAGCTGGCGGTCACGGTCGGGATTGGCCTGGCACAGCAGGACGAACACGAAGTCCAGCAGGTACTGCAGCGAGGAGCGGTACAGCAGCTGCTCGATGTGCGGGGCGGCATCGTGCGCGGAGACCACCAGTGCCGCGTCGGCATGCGCGCGCAGCGGGTTGGCGGTGTGCCGGGTGATGGAGACCACGGTGCCGCCGGCGTCCTGGAACTGGCGAGAGATCTGCGAGAGCTGGGGCAGCTTGCCGAACTCGGACAGCAGGATCAGCACGTCGTCCGGCCGCGCCGAGGACACGTTGGTCATCATCAGGATCGGATCGGCATGGTGGATGGTCAGCACGCCCAGCAGCGACAGGCGCATGGCGAATTCGCGCGCGAACAGGCCGTCATCGCCCAACCCGCAGACGAAGACCTTCTGCGCGCGGTCCAGGCGCTCGACGATGCGCTCGATGTGGTCGCGCGGGTTGAGCAGGCGCGTCTCCTCCTCGGCGGCGGACTTGCTGCGACGCAGGCTTTCCTCCAGGCGGGTGTAGGCATCGCCCACGGCTTCCGGTTCGTCGGGCGAGGCCGGGGCCGGGCCACCGCCCCGGGCGACGGCCTGGCCGACCGAGTACTTCAGGTCCGGATAGCCCTTGAAGCCCAGCTTCTGGCTGAACTTGACCACGCTGGACTGGCTGATGCCCAGCGCGCTGGCCAACTGCTGGGACGAGTAATCGCGCAGCAGGTGGGCGTTGTCCAGGATGTAGTCGGCGATGCGGCGTTCGATGGCCGACATGCTGTCGCGCTCGGACCGGATTTTGACCAGGGGCGGCAAGGGGTCGTGGTCTCCGCGTGGCATCAGGGACGCTGCCCGACGTTGCTGTTGCTGTTGCTGTTGGTTCTGCTTTTGGCTGTCGCCGGTCCCCGTCCGTAGCGGCGCAGCCGGTGGGCAAAACCCCGCAGGGGCGACGCGCATGGATGCGCGGCGTTTCCGGCAGGGGCAGGATGCCCCTTCCGGAAATTCCCATCGGCGGAGCGGACCCGGAGCGCCGCAGGCGCGCAGGGCGCGGAGGCTGGGGCGTGCTTTCTTTGGGTTACGTTTCTTTGCACGAGCAAAGAAAGGTAACTCGCTCCCCGAAGGGAAGTGAAAGCCTTTCCTTGAGCTGTTGAGCCAACGGCACCTGCGCACATGGAAGAAGTCGGTCTCTCGCGAAGGCAGAAACCCGAGCGTTTCACGCCCTGTCGGGCGCGAGTCACTTTTCTTTGCTTGTGCAAAGAAAAGTAACCAAAAGAAAGCACACCCCGGCCTCGCGCCCAACGCGCGTCGCGCGTCGGGTCCGCGCTGCCGCCGGGAATTTCCGGACGGGGCATCCTGCCCCGGCCGAAAACGTCGCGCATCCATGCGCGCCGCCCCTGCGGGGTTTGGCCCGTCGGCATCGCCGCTGCGGAGGGGAGGGGGAAAAGCGGGGCAGCAAAAGCAACAGCAACCGCATAACCTGAGGCAACTGCCAAGGCTGCTCCAGCAATGGCTTCCGTCGTCCTCCCGCATGCGCGGGGACGACGGCCGTGGAGCATCGTGTTGCTCCGAAAATGACGTAACAGCCTCACGGCGCGAGCAGCTCCAGGCCCTGGATCTCGCGGATCCCCAACCCCGGCGCATCCGGAATGCTGATCTCCGATTCGTTGAACAGCACTCCGCCGACGACCGGGTTGAACGCGCCCAGCGAAGGACCGTCCAGATCGATCTTGCTGATCGCCCCGGCCTTGGCCACCGCCACATGCACCGCGGCGGCCACGCTGATGGAGGACTCGATCATGCAGCCGATCATGCAGTCCACGCCGTAGAGCGAGGCGATGTCGGCGATGCGGATGGCGTTGGAAATGCCGCCGGTCTTCATCAGCTTGATGTTGATGATGTCCGCCGCGCGCAGCTTGATCAGGTCGAAGACCTGGCTGGGTCCGAACACGCTCTCATCGGCCATCACCGGCGTGTTGACCCGGTCGGTGACGTATTTGAGCCCGTCGATGTCGGCCGCCTTGACCGGCTGCTCCAGCAGCTCCAGGACCACGCCGGCGTCCTCGAGCTTCTGCATGGCGTAGACCGCCTGCTTGGCGGTCCAGCCCTGGTTGGCGTCCAGGCGCAGCAGGGCGCGGCCTTCGACCGCGGCATGGATCGCCTTGACCCGTTCGATATCCAGGCCCAGGTCCTTGCCGACCTTGATCTTGAGCGACTCGAAGCCGCGCTCCAGCGCGTCCAGCGAGTCGGCCACCATCTTGTCGATGTAGTCCACCGAGATAGTGATGTCGCTGGTGATCACCGGGTCGCCACCGCCCAGCAGCTTGTACAACGGCGCGTCGTAGAGCTGCGCCCACAGGTCGTACAAGGCGATTTCCACGGCGGCCTTGGCGCTGGTGTTGCGCTCCATGGCCGACTGCACCAGGGCGGTGAGGTGGTTGAGGTTGGCCACGTCCTGGCCGATCAGGCGCGGTTTGATGAAGGTGTCGATCGCCGCGATGATCGAGCCGTGCGTGTCGCCGGTGATGACCGCGGTGGCGGCCGCCTCGCCATAGCCGGTGTGGCCGGTGTCGGTGCGGATCAGCACCACCACGTCCTCCACCGTATCCACGGTGCGCAACGCGGTCTTGAATGGCGTCTTCAGCGGCACGCGGAGCATGCCCAGCTGGATGTCGGTGATCTTCATTCGGCCTGCTTGGTCGAAGCGTGCGGCGGGCGCACGCGTTGGATGTTGGTGATGCGGTCAACGTAGCTGGCGGTGTCGCTGGCCAGCATCGGCTCGAGCGGGGTGACCGACACCCCGTTGAGGTGCCCGGCCACGCGCTGGCCATCCGGCCCCGCCCAGCCACCGCCCTCGGTGTCGTGGATGACATAGGTCAACCCGTCGGCCTGGCCCAGCACCACCATCACGTGGCCGGGGATGTAGACCATGTCGCCCACCGACAGCTGCCGCACAGCGGCGATGCGCTTGCTGTCCGGGTCGTCCTTGGTAAAGGCGATGCGGTCCAGCGCGGGGCTGACCGCCTGCTGGGACGTGTTGCGCGGCAGCAGCACGCCGAAGGCGCGATAGATCTCCGAGGTGAAGCCGCTGCAGTCGCGGGTGTCGTAGGAATGCCCCCAGCCATAGCGTTCGCCCAGGAACTTGAACGCCTGCTCGATCAGGTGGCGCGGGGTCAGCGGCAGGTAGTCGGCCGCGGTGTCGGCCGTGCGCGGCAGCAGCGCGGGCACCAGCTGCAGGCCACCGTCCGCATCGCGGATGGGTAGCTGGATCACCCAGCCGGTGTAGGGCATCTGGCCGTTCACCGGTTGGGTCGGGTCCCAGTCGGCCAGCACCGGCACGCGCACGCCCATGTCCAGCTGCAGGTCCGAGACCTGCGGCTGTTCGGGGGTGAACACCGTGCTGGCGGTGGCGCCGGTGATCACCCGGTACGGGCCGTGGGCGCCGTAGTCGAATACCTGTTGCGGTGTGCCGATGCCGACGAAACGCTTCTCCATCCAGGCGCTGTAGCGCTGGCTGGTCACGAACAGCCACTGCCCGTCGCGGCTCTCGTGCAGCACCGCCACCGCGTCGCCGGGGAACAGCGCCGACTCCTGGAAGCGGTCGATATCGTGGTCCTGCGTGCTGCTGAAGACCCGCTGCTCGGTGGGGAAAGTGCGCAGGTCCGCGCGCCGGGTGACCAAGCCGTAGCGCACCGGCTGCTGGTCGGGGATCGCGTCCAGGGCCAGGCGCGCGCGCAGGGCTGCGATGGCTGCCGCGTCGAGGACTTGGCCGTGCAGGTCGTAGAGTGTGCGCGACGGGACGGCGGACAGCGCGTCGATCTCGGCGATCACGGTTGCGCGCGGCAGGGTCGCCGGCAGGGCCCGCAGGTCCTGGATGGCCGGGTCCTGGGCACGCATCCGCGCGTTCTGCGCGGCGATGCCGGCGCGATCGAGCAGCGGGTGATCCGGGTGCGCCTGCTGCGCAATCCAGTAGGCCGGGGTCAGCTTGGGCGGGTCCACGCCGACGACGCCAGTGACCGGGTTGATGGGGACCTGGGGCACCGGCACGCGCGCGGCGGCCGGCACGGCGGCCAGCAGCAACCACAGGGGCAGGGACAGGGTGAAGGCATGGCGGGACAGGGCCGCGACGCGGCGCCCCGCACAGGGGCGGCCGGACATGGCGGGGAGGCTCCGGAGGGCTGACATAAAGGAATACTTATTCCGATGAAATCGAAAAGCAAGAATAAATTATCGGTTGCCGCGCGCCGAGCAGGCCGCCACCGGGCGCGTCTGGCCACGATACCGAAGTCGCATCCTGCGCCCGGTTGCCCATCCCTGGCATCGAACCTGAACCGGATCCCGTCCGACAACGTGACAGGCATCACGGGGAATATCTATGCCGCAATGTCTGTGCAACAGGAATAATTTATTGACACGGGTTTTTTTTGCGTGCTACACAGCGATGACATGGCGGCGTCGGCGCCATGTGATGACACGCGATGTAAGGGGCCCCAAGGGGCCGTGGCGCCGATGCGCACACGGCGCTGCCCGCAGCGCGGAACTGTCATGGGGAGTGGACCGGCGGTCGTCCACGCGCGGCGCCTGGGAAGCGCTTGCGCCATCCATCCAAACCTTGCAGGAGATCCGCACATGCGTCGTCCTACCGTTTTGCCCGCCCCCAGCCGCCTGGCCGTGGGCCTGCTCGCCGCCCTGCTTCTCCCGGGCATCGCCTCGGCACAGGACGCCGCATCGTCGGACACCGACGCCAAGAACCTGGACAAGGTCACGGTCACCGGTTCGCGCATCAAGCGCACCGACATCGAGACCGCGCTGCCGGTGACGATCATCAAGAAGGAGGAGATCGACGCGCAGGGCATCAGCTCGGCCGAGCAGCTGATGAGCTACCTCAACATCTCCGGCAATGGCTCGGACAACCTGGCCAGCAACGCGGGCATCGTCTCGGGCGTGGACCAGCGCGGCAACAATGGCGTGTCGGCAGCCAACCTGCGCGGACAGGGCGCTGACGCGACCCTGGTGCTGCTCAACGGACGCCGCGTGGCCGCCCACGGTCTCAAGGGCCGGGTGGTGGATCTCAATTCCATTCCCTTCGCCGCGATCGAGCGGGTCGAAGTGCTGCGCGACGGCGCTTCGGCCATCTACGGCACCGACGCCATCGGCGGCGTGATCAACTTCATTACCCGCACCGATTACCAGGGGGCGGAAGTCAACGGCATGGTCGATGCGACCGAGGACGGTGGCGGCAACATCTACCGCGGCAGCCTGCTGGTCGGCCACGGCGACCTGGACACCGACGGTTGGAACGCCTGGGCCAGCTTCAGCTACCGCAAGGACGAGCTCCTGCGCGGCACCGACCGCGATTTCTCCAACGGGTTCCAGCCCGATCGCGGTCTATCCCCGGATACGCGCGGCACCCCGTACGCGACGGTCGCCAACCGGGCCGATTCGCTGATTGGCAACGGCCTGACCGATCCGGCCGATGGCTCGACCCAGCAGTACATCAATCCCTTGGACCTGCCCGGCAGCGCGGGCTGCGAGACCGGCAGCGACCTGATGGGGCCCTACGACAACGTGCTGTGGGGCGTGCCCTCGGCGCGCTATGCCTGCGCCTACGACTATCCGGCCGCCGCGGTGATCCAGCAGCCGGTGGAGAGCAAGGATGTGATCGGCCGGGCGACCTTCAAGCTCGGCGACCAGCACCAGATGTACGTGGAGTTCACCGGCTCGGAAGTCGATGCCCAGAAGCGCTTCGAGCCGTACCAGATCTCGCCCGGCAGCACCTTCGATGCCACCACCTGGTACCCGAGCACCGGCGAGGCCTACGACGCGATCTACGACCAGCTGGCCTCGTATTTCGGGCCTGGCCAGCTGTCCTACGGCGCGCCGATCGCCTATCGCTGGCGCTGCATGGCCTGCGGACCGCGCGAGATTTCCACCAATACCAAGTCCTACCGACTGCTGCTGGGCTTCGATGGTTCGCTGGGCAGCTGGGACTACACCGCTGGCCTGTCGCGCGCGTCGAGCAAGTCGACCTCGCGTCTTGAAGGCGGTTACTACTACACCAGCAAGCTCAAGGACGTGCTGGGTAGTGGCTTGCTCAATCCGTTCCTGATGCCGGGCCAGGCGCAGTCCGAGGAGGCGATGGCCGCACTGGCCGCCGCCTCGGCCAACGGCGTGGAGCTCTACGGCGGCACCTCGACCATGACCAGCCTGGACGCCAGCGTGTCCGGCGGCCTGGGTTTCAGCCTGTACGGCGGCGAGGCGCAGCTGGCGACGGGCATTGATCTGCGCCGCGAGGAGTACGAGTTCGGCGGTAACCAGACCGGCGAGGACGAAGGCATCTACCTGGCGCCGTTCGACAACGGCAACGTCCTGCAGAAGGTCAGCCGCGATACCAAGGCGGTGTTCGCCGAGCTGTATCTGCCGGTGCTCGACACCCTGGATGTGACCCTGGCCGGTCGCTACGACCATTACGAGGGCTTCGGCGGGACCACCAATCCCAAGTTCTCCTTCAAGTGGCAGCCGATCGATGCGCTGGCCTTCCGCGGTGCCTACAGCACCGGCTTCAAGGTGCCGACCTTCAACCAGATGTTCTACGGCGAGGCCGAGAGCCCCTACACCGGCCTGGACCTGGCCGACCCGGCGACCTGCCCAGGCGGCGTGGCCGATACCAGCACCCCGGGCTGCGAGGCGATCCAGCCCAACCTGCTGACCGGCGGCAAGAAGGACCTGGATCCGGAAGAGTCCCGGCAGAAGAGCCTGGGCGTGGTCATCGCCCCGGTCGACTGGTTCAACATGAGCGTGGACTGGTGGGAGATCAAGCGCGAAAAGACCATCCGCTCGGGCATCTCCATCGACACCCTGGTGGAGAACTACGACACCTTCGCCGACAACTTCATCCGCGACGCCAACGGCAACATCACCGCCATCGATCAGCGCTACATCAACTCCGGCGGCAGCCTGATGCGCGGGATCGAGACCGACGTCAACCTGACCTTCGACGACGTGCTTGGCGGTGACTGGCGCGTGCACCTCAACGGCAGCTACCTGGACACCTATCGCACCAAGGACCTGGAGACCCTGCCGTACACCGACAATCTGGTCGGCGAGTACGTGCGCTACTACAGTCTGCCGATCCGCTGGAAGCACACCTTGAGCGTGGCCTACCAGCGCGGCGACTGGTCGCACATGCTGACCCAGATCTTCCGTGACGGGTACAAGGACGAAGAGCCGATCAGCGTGCGCAACGGCACCTACATCCCGCCGAACTGGGATCCGGACGTGTCCAGCTACACCACCTACAACTACAGCGTCAGCTACAAGGGCTTCCACAACATCGATGTGACCTTCGGCATCAAGAACCTGTTCGATACCGACCCGCCGTTCACCGCGCACATGAACGACTATGCCGCCGGCGCGGGCTGGGAGCCGCGCGTGGCCGACCCGCGTGGCCGTGCGTACACCCTCAACGTGCGTTACAAGTTCCTGTAGCGCTCGCTGATCGGCCTGAAGGGCGCGAACATCGCCCCCGCGCGCAAGGCCCGCTTCGGCGGGCCTTGCCATGTCCATCGCGCAGGGGTTGGAATAAAAATTCCATAAACGATATCTTCTTGGAATAATTTAGTTGGCGCGTGGTGAATCGACAGGGCCGCGCGCCGGACCACGAGGTTGTCCCATGCATCCACACCCGCAGCACCGCCGCCATCGTGTACCGACACGCGCCAGCCGATGGCGCCTGGCCGCACTAGGGCTGCTGACCCTGATGGCCGTGGCCGGCCCGTCCGCCGCCGCGGTGCCACAGCCCGCGCAGTCGCGGTTGGATGCCTTGTTCGACCAGACCATGGCGCGCTACCAACTGCCGGGACTGGCGGTGGGCGTGGTCCAGGACGGCAAGGTGATCTACCAGCGCACCGCAGGCGAAACGCGCGCGGGCAGTGGCGAACGGATCGACGCGGACACGCTGTTCAAGATCGCCTCCAACTCCAAGGCCATGACCACCGGGCTGCTGGCGCGGCTGGTCGATGAAGGCAAGCTGGCCTGGGACGACCTGGTGACCAAGTACCTGCCGCAGTTCCGTATGTTCGACCCGTGGGTGACGCGCAACATCCAGGTGCGCGACCTGCTGATCCATAACAGCGGCCTGGGCCTAGGCGCCGGCGACCTGATGCTTTGGCCCGAGCCCAATGCCTTCACCCGCGAGGACATCGTGCGTGGGCTGGCCTACCTCAAGCCGACCCACAGCTTCCGCGCGCATTACGCCTACGACAACCTGATGTACGTGGTGGCCGGGCAGGTGGCCGCCGCGGCCGGCGGCAAGCCCTACGACCAGCTGGTGCGCGAGCAGGTGTTCGGGCCGCTGGGTATGGACCGCTGCCAAGTGGGCGCGTTCGACCGCGACGCGGTCGGCAACGTGGCCCAACCGCATATGCGCCAGGACAACCACAATGTGGTGGTGCGCGAGGACGCGGCGACCATCCCCGATACCCCGTCCATGGCGGCCGGCGGCATCCGCTGCAGCCTGCACGACATGACCATCTGGGCGCGCATGTGGCTGGACACCGACACGCCGCATCCGTGGGTGTCGGCCACCCAGCGTCAGGCGCTGTGGTCGCTGCACACGCCCATGCCGATCTCGCGCCAGATGCGCGACTGGGATGGCACCCATCTGTACGGCTACGGCTATGCCTGGCGTTTGTCCGACGTGGACGGCCAGTGGCGCGTGGCCCATACCGGCACGCTGATGGGGATGTATTCCTCGCTGACCCTGCTGCCGGACCTGCATGCCGGCTTCGTGGTGCTGATCAACGGCGAGGGCGGCGAGGCGCGCACCACGCTGACCGAGGCCCTGACCAAGCTCTACACCCAGCCGGGCCAGGTGCTGGATGTGGACCACTATGCGGGGCTGCTGGCGCAGTCGCGCGCCGAGGCCAAGGCGGCCGCGCCGGCGCCGGTGCCCGATACGTCCTCGCGCAAGCCGGTGGCGCCGGACGATGCCGGGCGCGTGCTTGGCCTGTATCACGATGCCTGGTTCGGTGATGTCAGCGTGTGCCCGGTCGATGGCCAGGTGCAGTGGCGCTCGGCCAAGTCGCCGCGCATGCACGGCACGGTGCTGCGCGTGGGCCAGCGCCTGATGGTGGACTGGACCGACCCCAGCGTCGATGCCGAGCCGTGGCTGGATGTGGAAGGCAACGGGCAGGTCGTCGCGCTGGCGATGTCCGCGATCAATCCCGATGCCGACTTCAGCTACGACTACCCGGACCTGCACCTGCGCCGCACCGGGCCATGCCCGGCGCCGTGAATCGTCTTTCCCGTCCCGCAAGAGCCCCAACGCCGATGACTTCCAGACCCTCGACCCTCCGCACCGGCCTGTCGCCACGCCGGGCCCTGGCCATGGGCGGCGCCCTGTTGGCCACGCTGATGCTCAGTGCTTGCGCCAATCTGCCGGCCAGGAATCCCCTGGCGCAGTGGGAGCCCTCTCCCAACCAGAACAAGCGTGGGGCGCAGCTCATCGTCATCCATTTCACCAGCCAGGACGCGGTCCAGCAGAGCCTCAAGACGCTCAAGACCGCCAACAGCAAGGGGCCGGTGAGCGCGCACTACCTGATCGGCAGCGACGGCAAGCGCTACCAGCTGGTCAGCGACGATCGTCGTGCCTGGCACGCGGGCGCCGGGCACTGGGGCACCATCAGCGACGTCAACTCGGCCTCGATCGGCATCGAGCTGGACAACGATGGTCAGTCGCCGTTCGCCCAGGCCCAGATCGACAGCCTGATCGTGCTGCTGGACGACCTGTGCAAGCGCCACCACATCCCGCGCACGGCGATCATCGGGCACGAAGACCTGGCGCCGGGCCGCAAGATCGACCCGGGCCCGCTGTTTCCGTGGAAGCAATTGGCCGATGCGGGCTTCGGCCGCTGGCCGCACCCGGATGCGCCGCCGGCGCCGGCCGACTTCGACCCATGGCGCGCGCTGGCCGAGCTGGGCTATCCGCTGACCAATCGCGGTGACACGGTGCAGTCCTTCCACCACCACTTCCGCGGCATGGAGGGCAGGAGCCTGGATGCCGAGGACCTGCGCATCCTCTACGACCTGACCCGGCCACCGCCGGATGCGGGCGCCCCCGAGGACGGCATGTGATGCGCGCGGCCGCCAGGCCATCCAGGCCGGCAGCGGATTGGGGCCGCCGCCTCGGACGTGCGGTCCTGGGGCTGGCGGCGCTGCTGACGGCCACGGGTGCGATGGCGGCCGATAGGGTGCGGGTCTCGCCGGCCACCACCGCCGCGCAGGCCGAGCTGGTGGACATCACCACGGTGGCCCCCGATGTCCAGCTGGAGATCCGCTATGCGGGCGCGCACAACTTCACCGGACGCCCGGTGGCCGGCTACCAGGCGCCCAAGTGCCTGCTGCTGGCGCCGGTGGCGCGTGCGCTGGCCCGGGTCCAGGCCGGGCTGCGCGGGCAGGGCCTGGGGCTGAAGGTGTTCGACTGCTACCGCCCCGTCCGCGCAGTGCAGGACTTCGTGCGCTGGGCTGGCGATCCGGACGACCAGGCGATGAAGGCCGAGTTCTATCCTGGCCTGGACAAGGCCCGGATCATCCCCGACGGCTACGTGGCCGAAGTCTCCGGCCACAGCCGCGGCGCGACCGTCGACCTGACCCTGGTGCGTTGCGCGCAAGGGCGCTGCACCGAGCTGGACATGGGCACGCCGTTCGACTTCTTCGATCCCCGCGCGCATACCGAGGCGCCCGGGTTGAACGCGGACCAGCGCGCGAACCGGCGCCTGCTGCTGCAGGCCATGCGCAGCGAAGGATTCGCCAACTATCCCAGCGAGTGGTGGCACTACACATTGCGCCCGGAGCCGACGCCGCGCACGGCTTACGACGTGCCGATCCGGTGAGTCCGCCGCTCGCCCATCTGCGGACCGCCGATGTCGCGGTGATCGGCTGCGGCATCGTCGGCTTGTCCACCGCCTGGCAGCTTCAGCGTCAGGGGGTGTCCTGCGTGCTCATCGATGCGGCCGGTCCGGGCGCCCAGGCCTCGTTCGGCAATGCCGGCTCGATCTCGGTCGGCAACGTCTTGCCGCAGTCCACTCCGGGCATCGCCTGGAAGGCGCTGCGCATGCTCGCCAGTCCGCTGGCACCGTTGAAGCTGGACTGGGCCGCCTGCCCCAGCTGGGCCGGCTGGCTGCTGCGCTTCGTGCGCGATGGCAACGCGCGGCGCATGCGCGAGGTGACCGACGCGCTGCATGCGCTCAACGCCGCCGCGCGGGCACCCTGGCTGGAATTGGCCGAGGCCATCGGGGCGCAGGCCCTGATCGGACACAGCGGCTATCTGCACGTCTACAGCGACCCGGGAACCTATGCCGGGGCGCGTTGGGCGCGGGCGCTGATGCGCGAGCGCGGGGTGGTCTTCGATGAACTCGACGGCCCCCAGCTGCGCCAGCTGGAACCCAAGCTGGGAGGACGCTTCGTCCATGGCGTGTTCCAGCGCGAGGCGCTGGCGCTGCGCGACCCGGGCGAACTGTGCCGTCGCCTGTTCCAACACCTACTGAGCCAAGGCGCGCACGCGCACATCGCGCAGGTCGGGGCCATCGCGCGCGATGGCGCGCACTACCGGGTGGAGACCGCGCGCGGCGCCGTGCATGCGGCCGACGTGGTGGTCGCCGCGGGCGCCTGGAGCGCGGCGCTGCTGCGCCCCTTCGGCGTGCGCCTGCCGATGATCCCGGCCCGCGGCTACCACCTGATGTACCCACAGCAGCCCGATATCGTCTATCGCCCAACGCTGTGGGCCGAGCGCTACCTGGTCATCTCGCCGATGCAGGCCGGTCTGCGCATGACCAGCATCAAGGAGCTGACCGCCCTGGACCGACCGCCGCGCTACGGCTTGATCGAGCGCCTCGATGCGCAGGCCCGGCAGCTGTTCCCGACCCTGGCCGGACGCGCGCAGGGGCGCTGGGCCGGCCACCGGCCGTGCACGCCGGACTCGCTGCCGGTGCTGGATCGCGTGCCCGACGAACGCATCTGGATCGCCACCGGCCACGGTCACCTCGGCCTGACCCAGGGGCCGATCAGCGGCCAGCTGATGGCCCGGGCGATGCTGGGCCAGCCGACCGGCATCGACCTGGCCCCGTACGCCTTGTCGCGCTTCGCCCAGGAGCGGGCCGCCGCATGAGCCCCCTGTCCACCGCGACAGGTGGTGCGTTTCCTTCTTCCGTACCATGACCCCGCCATGCCCACCGACCACCCCGCCCTGATCCAGAACGACATCGTCCTGTTCGGCCTGATCGCCGCCACGCTGGCGTTCGTGTTCTGGACCGCTGCGCGCCCGTCGGGCCCGTGGAAGAAGTTCTACGCCGTCGTGCCGCCGCTGCTGCTGTGCTACTTCATCCCCGGCATCTTCAATTCCATCGGTCTGATCGACGGTGCGTCCAGCCAGCTCTACAACCCGGTCGCCAGCCGCGTGCTGCTGCCGGCCTCGCTGGTGCTGCTGACCATGACCATCGACCTGAAGGCGGTGCTGCGCCTGGGCTGGCGGATGCTGGCGATGTACTTCGGCGCCTCGGCCAGCATCATGGCCGGCGCGTTCTTCTCGTTCTGGCTGATGAGCAAGTTGCACGCGGCCACCGTGGCCGGCGACACCTGGGGCGGCATGGCCGCGCTGGCCGGCAGTTGGATCGGCGGCGGCGCCAACATGGTGGCGATGAAGGAGATGTTCGACGTCGACGCCACGGTGTTCGGCCAGTTCGCGGTGCTCGACGTGGGCGTGGGCTATGTGTGGATGGCGTTCCTGATCTTCATCGCCGGGCGCGCCAAGCAGATCGACGCGCGCTCCGGCGCGGATACCTCGGCCATCGACGACCTGCAGCGGCGCCTGGCCGACTACAGCGCCCAGCATGCGCGCATCCCCACGCTGACCGACTACATGCTGATCGTCGGGGTGGCCTTCGGCGCGGTCGGCCTGGCCCACGGCGTGGCGCCGTGGCTGGCCGGACTGTTCGCACCGTATCGCTGGGCGCACGCGGCCAGCCTGGATTCGCCCTATGTGTGGGTGGTGTTGCTGTGCACGGTGGGCGGGCTGGCCTTGAGCTTCACCCCGGCGCGCCGGCTCGATGGCGTCGGTGCATCCAAGATCGGCACCCTGCTGCTGTACGTGCTGATCGCCTGCATCGGCATGCAGATGGAGATCGGCGCGCTGCTGGACCGGCCGTGGCTGCTGGTGCTGGCGGTGATCTGGATCGCGGTGCACATCGTGGTGCTGTTCGCGCTGGGCAAGCTGCTCAAGGCGCCGCTGTTCTACTTCGCGCTGGGCTCGCAGGCCAACATCGGCGGCCCGGCCTCGGCACCGGTGGTGGCCGCGGCCTTCCACCCGGCCCTGGCGCCGGTGGGCGTGCTGCTGGGCACGATGGGCTACGCCACCGGCACACTGCTGGCCTATCTGGTCGGCATCGGCCTGCGCGCGATGGCCGGCGCCGGCTGAGGCTCTGCACATAGGAGCGACCCTTCGGGTTGGGCCTGCAAAGCCGCCATCTGTCGTGACGCGGCTTTAGCTGACAGCCTTGCAGACCCAACGCGGCCTATCCGGGAATTGATGACACGCCCTAGAATCGGCCCACGCCTGACGAGGGGATGCGTGTGATGCTCGATGCCTGGGGACTGTTCGTGCTGGGCCTGGTGCTGCTGGCGCTGGGCGGGGACACGCTGGTCAAGGGCGTATCCGGCCTGGCGCAGAAGCTGGGCGTGACGCCGTTCACCGCCGGCCTGCTGCTGATGGCCTTCGGCACCTCGCTGCCGGAACTGTTCGTCAACGCCGCGGCGCTGCTGCACGGCCAGCCGGAACTGGCGCTGGGCAACGCAGTCGGTTCCAACCTGGTCAACCTGGGCCTGACCCTGCCGCTGGCGGCGATGGCCGGGGCGGTGGTCGTGCGCCTGCGGCTGTTGCTGCCCCTGTTGCTGGTCCTGATCGCCGGGTCGCTGTTGCTGATGGTGTTCGGCCTGGACGGGACCATCAACCGCCTGGAAGGCGGCCTGCTGCTGGTCGGCTTCGTCGTGGTGGTCGTGCGCGTGGTGGTGATGGGCCGTGGCGAGGCCGCCGGCGTGCGCGACGGCGTGGACGCCTATGCGGCGACTCGCACGGTGACCTGGCTCAACCTGCTGCGCCTGTTGATCGGCGCGGTGCTGCTGGGCTACGGCGCACGCGACGTGGTCGCCGCGATGCTGCAGCTGGCGCCTTCGCTCGGGCTGACGCCGCTGATGGCCGGCCTGCTGCCGGTGGCCATCGGCACCGCGCTGCCGGAGGTCGCCGCGGCCATCGTCGCCGCCCGGCGCGGGCAGGGCGACATGGTGCTGGGCCATGTGATCGGCTCGAGCGTGTTCAACCTGCTGGTGGTGGTCGGCGGCATGGCCGTCATCGCGCCGCTGGCGCTGCCGGCCTCGTTCGTGAAGCTGGAGCTGCCGGCGGCGATCGCCCTGGCCATCGTGCTGGTGCCGATGCTGCGCGGCGATGCGCGGGTCAGTCGTGGCGAGGCCGCGGTACTGCTGCTGGCGTTTGCCGGCTGGCTGGTGCTGGAGCTGGCTTGGCTGCAGTGAGCCGCGCACGGTCTGGCTGATCGGCCGGCGGAGGCGGCGGGGCGAAGCGCGGCATCAGCGCCAGCGCGGCCTTGGCGATCAGGTGCGCGCTGATCGGCGCGGTCATGAACAGGAACACGGTGATCAGCAGCTCGCGCGGCTGCAGGCCTTCGCCGCGCAGCAGGTGCTCGCCCATCGAGGCCAGCAGCACGCAGCCCACGCCCAGGGTGCTGGCCTTGGTCGGCGCGTGCAGGCGGCGGAACACGTCCGAGAGCTTCACCAGTCCCAGCGCGCCGACCAGGATGAAGAAGCTGCCGGCCACCAGCAGCACGGCCAGGGCGATCTCCAGCACGGCGCTCATTCGACGATGTCCCGGCGCAGCACGAACTTGCTCAGCACCACCGTGCTGCCGAAGCCAAGCATGGCGATGACCAGCGCGGCCTCGAAGTACACGGTCGAGTCCAGGCGCATGCCCAGCAGCATCAGTTCGGCAATGGCCGTCACCGACAGCGTGTCGGCGGCCAGGATGCGGTCCGGCACGGTGGGGCCGAACACCAGCCGCCACAGGCTCAGCAGCATGGCCAGGCCGACCACGCCCATCGACAGCAGGATCGCGCCGTCCAGCAGATCTGCAGGATTCATGGGAACACCTCCCTCAGCGGGGTCTCGTAGCGCGATTTGATCTCGGCCACCAGCGCGTCGGCATCGTCCACGTGCAGCGCGTGGACCAGCAGGAAGCGCCGGTCGTCGGTCAGCGAGGCCGATAACGTGCCCGGGGTCAGGGTGATCATGCTGGCCAGCACCGAGATGCCGCGCAGGTTGGTGATGTCCAGCGGCACCCAGACGAAATCCGGGTGCAGGCGCGACTCGCGCCCCAGCACCTGCGCGGCGACGGTGAGGTTGGACTTGAGGATGTCCCAGCCGAAGCGCAGCGCCAGCAGCGGCACCGGACGCAGCGAGCCGGTCGGGCAGGCCTCGGCATCCATGCGTTTCCAGGCCAGCGGGATCACCAGCCCCAGCGCCAGGCCCAGCAACACGTGGCCGAGGGACAGGCTGTTGTTGAGCAGCAGCCAGAACCCCAGGATCCCCAGGCTCAGCGTCCAGGAAGGCAGCCAGCGCGACATCACGGCCTCCGCATCGTCGGCAGGTGCGCGCGCACCTGGTCGGTGTAGGCGCCGGCGTCGAGCAGCTGCGCGGCGGCGGCATCGGCAAAGGACAGCAGCGGTTCGGCCAGGAAGCTCATGGCCAGCACGCAGCCCAGCAGGAACACCGCCGCGGCGGTCTCGGCCGGGCGTGCGGGCGCCTCGGTGTGCACGCCGGCCTCTTCCAGGTTGGCCGGGATGCGCCAGAACAGGCGCACGCCGGCGCGGCTGATGCCGACGATGACCAGCAGGCTGCTGAGCAGCACCGTTGCCCAGACCAGGCCGGTGTCGCGCGCCGGGGTGGCGGCCAGCAGTGCGACCTTGCCCAGGAAGCCCGACAGCGGCGGCAGGCCGGCCACCGCCACCGCCGCGATCAGGAACAGCACGCCCGGCAGGGTCCGCCCCGGCAGCGGGGCGATGATCGACTTGTCGTCATCGGCCGCGCCGCGGCGGCGCCGGATCAGGTCGGCGATCAGGAACAGCGCCGCGGCGGTGAAGCAGCTGTGTGCCAGGTAGTACAGGCCAGCGGCAATCGTGCCGGCCTGGCCCAGCGAGAAGCACACGAACAGCGTGGCGGCCGACCACACCACCAGGTAGCCGATCATCATCCGTAGCCGCGCCGAGCCCAGCACGCCCAGCGCCGCCACCACCAGGGTGGCCGCGCCCAGCACCAGCAGCCAGCGCTGCCCGTAGCCGGCCAGGGCTCCGGCGCCGGTGCCCAGCAGCAGCGTGGACACGCGCAGCACCGCGTACAGCCCGACCTTGGTCATGATCGCGAACAGCGCCGAGATCGCCGCCGGCGCGCGGGCGTAGGTTTCCGGCAGCCACAGGTACAGCGGCAGCAGCGCCGCCTTGGCGCAGAACACCACCAGCAGCAGGCCGAAGGCGGCCTTGACCAGCGGCAGGTTCTCCGCCGGCACCTGGGCGATGCGCGCGGACAGCTCGGCCATGTTCAGGCTGCCCAGCAGGCCGTAGATCAGGCCCAGGGCGATCAGGAACAGCGAGGAGGCGGTGATGTTGAACACCACGTAGTGGAAACCGTTGCGCAGCCGCAGCCCGCGCCCGCCGGACAGCAGCAGGCCGTAGCTGGCGATCAGCATCACCTCGAAGAACACGAACAGGTTGAAGATGTCGCCGGTCAAAAACGCCCCGTTCAAGCCCACCAGCTGGAACTGGAACAGCGCGTGGAAGTGCGGCGCGCGCCGGTCCCAGCCGGCGCAGGCATGCAGCAGGCAGGCCGCGGCCAGCAGCCAGGTCGTGCCCAGCATCCAGGCCGAGAGCCGGTCGGCCATCAGCGCGATGCCCAGCCGCGCCGGCCAGTCGCCCAGCAGGTAGACCTGCACTTCACCGCTGCCGGTGCGGGCCAGCAACAGCGCCACGGCCACCGCCAGGGCGGCCATCGACAGCCAAGCCACCGCGCGGCGCACGCCCATGCCGTAGCGGCGGTGCTCGACGATCAGCGAGACGGCGGCGCCGGCCATGGGGATCAGCACTGGCAGGATCGGCAGGTGACTCATCGGCGGCCGCTCCCGCGTGGATCGGTGCGGGCCTCGGGCTCGGGATCGACCGCCTGCGCGTCCACGTGATCGCTGTGGTTGTCCGCGCGGCTGCGCATGGCCAGCACGATGCTGACCGCGGTCATGGCAAAGGAAATCACGATCGCGGTGAGCACCAGCGCCTGCGGCAGGGGGTCGGTGTAGTGGGCCAGGTCGACCGGGCCATCGCCTTGCACGATCGGCGCCTGCCCGGCCACCGGGCGGCCGCCGGCGAAGATCAACAGGTTGGTCGCATAGGACAGGAAGGTCAGCCCCAGGATCACGTCGAAGGTGCGCCCACGCAGCATCAGGTAGACCGCCACCGCGGTCAGCACGCCGATGGCCGTGGCCAGTGCCAGTTCCATCAGGAGGCCTCCTCGCCGGTGAAGTCCGAGCGGCCTTGCGCATCGACGATGCCGCGCTGGGTCTTGCGCGAGCGCGAGGGCTTGACCGTGCCCATCATCGAGAGCATCAGCATCGCCCCGCCGAATACCACCAGGTACACCCCGGTGTCGAAGGCCATCGCGCTGGCCAACTCCACCTCGCCGATCAGCGGCAGATGCAGTTCAAGGTGTCCGCTGGTCAGGAACGGCACGCCGAACACCAGCGAGGCCGCCCCACTGGCCAGCGCGATCACCACGCCAATGGCGATCGTGCGCACGAAATCGAAGCCGAAGCGCGATTCCACCGAGCGCGCGCCTTGCAGCACGTACTGGATCAGCAGCGGCACGGCCAGGACCAGGCCGGCGATGAAGCCACCGCCGGGCGCGTTGTGGCCGCGCAGGTACAGGTAGAAGGAGATCGCCACCACCATCGGCGCGATCACCTGCATCAGGCTGACCGGGATGGACAGGTCCACCGGCCCGCCGGACATGTGCCGTTCCGGCGCCAGCCGCGCGCGGCGCAGCAGGGCATGGACCACCAGGGCGGCGATGGCGAACACGGTGATCTCACCGAAGGTGTCGAACCCGCGGAAGTCCACCAGGATCACGTTGACCACGTTGTGACCCCAGGCTTCGGGCAGCGAGCGCTGCAGGATTTCGGTGGCCACCGTGTCGCGCGGACGCAGCATCATCGCCCAGGCCAGCGCGCCGACCACCGCGCCGCAGGCCAGGGCGATGGCGCCGTCGCGCAGGCGCCGTGGCAGGTGCGTGGTGCGCGGCGAGTGTTCGGGCAGGTAGTTCATCGCCAGCAGCATCAGGACCAGGGTCACCATCTCCACCATCAGCTGGGTCAGGGCCAGGTCCGGCGCGGACAGGAACACGAAGCTCAGGCTCACCGCCAGGCCGGTGCCGCCGATGCAGGCCACCGCCAGCAGGCGATGGCGGTGCAGGCGCAGGGTCGCCAGGGCCGGGGCCAGCATCAGCACCCACAGCACCCAGCCGGGCCAGGTCATCGGCGTGTCCCAGCCGCCGCGCCAGGCCAGCGCCGTGCCCGGGTCGGCCAGCAGCGGCACGGCCATGGCCACCAGCGCGCTGAGCACCAGCCACATCAAGGTGCGCTGCAGGCTGCCGTTGGCCAGGGCATGGGTGATGCGGTTACCGGCGAAGAACAGGAATTCCAGGTTGCGCTTGAAGATGTCCCGGCCGATCGCGCGGGTCACGATGGCATGCAGGTCCAGCAGGCGCGCCAACCCCAGGTACAGGCCGATGCCGCCAACGACGCCGGCCAGGCTCATCGCCAGCGGCCAGTTCAGTCCGTGCCAGATCGCCAGGCTGAAGTCGGGCAGGGCATCGCCCAGGATCGCCCCGGCCGAGGCGCGCAGCAGCCAGCTGACGGTGAACGCGGGGACGATGCCCACGGCCACGCACAGCAGCACCAGCACTTCGACCGGGATCTTCATCCAGCGCGGCGGCTCGTGCGGGGTGGTGTCCAGCGCGCGCGGGCCGTCGCCGAAGAAGGTCTCGTAGACAAAGCGCAGGCTGTAGGCCACGCCCAATACGCCGGCCAGCAGCGCGGCGATGCCGGTGAACACGCGCATCGGCAGCGCCGCCTCGGTCTCCAGCGCCACGGCGAAGAACATTTCCTTGGACAAAAACCCGTTGAGCAGCGGAATACCCGCCATCGACAGCGAGGCGATGATCGCCAGCGCGCTGGTGAAGGGCATCAGTCGCCGTAGGCCACCGAGGCGACGGATGTCGCGGCTGCCGCACTCGTGGTCGATGATGCCGGCAGCCATGAACAGCGAGGCCTTGAAGATGGCGTGGTTGAGGATGTGGAACACGCCGGCCACCACCGCCAGCGGCGTGGACAGGCCGAACAGCATCGTGATCAGGCCCAAATGGGAGATGGTCGAATACGCCAGCAGGCCCTTGATGTCATGTTCGAAGATTGCGTTCCACGCGCCCACCAGCAGGGTGATCGCCCCGATCGTGGTGACCAGATAGAAGAACAGGTCCGTGCCGGCCAGGGCCGGATGCAGGCGCGCCAGCAGGAACACGCCGGCTTTGACCATTGTGGCCGAGTGCAGGTAGGCCGAGACCGGGGTCGGCGCGGCCATCGCCTGCGGCAGCCAGAAGTGGAACGGGAACTGCGCGCTCTTGGTGAAGATCCCGCCCAGCACCAGGCACAGCGCCCACGGATACAGCGGGCTGGCGCGCAAGGTGTCGCCCGCGGCCAGGACCGCATCCAGGTCGAAGCTGCCCACCACCCGGCCGATCAGCAGCACACCGCCGAGCAGGGCCAGACCGCCGCCGCCGGTGATCACCAGGGCCATGCGCGCGCCGTCGCGCGCGTCCTTGCGGTGCGACCAGAAGCCGATCAGCAGGAACGAGGTCAGGCTGGTCAACTCCCAGAACACGCACAGCAGCAGCAGGTTGCCCGACACCACCACGCCCAGCATCGCGCCCATGAACAGCAGCAGGAAGGCCAGAAAGCGTGGCACCGAGTCCTTCGCGCTCAGGTAGTAGCGCGCGTACATGATCACCAGCGCGCCGATGGCCAGCACCAGCAGAGCGAACATCCAGGCAAAGCCGTCCACGCGCAGCGAGAATTCCAGCCCGATGCGCGGCAGCCAATCGTGGCGGCTGTGCAGGACTTCGCCGCGCAAGACCGCCGGCGCGATCGAACCGAGCAGGCCCAGGCCCACCAGCGGCGCCAGCCCGGCGATCCAGGCGAGGGCGGTGCGGGGCAGGCGATGCGCGGCGGCCACGGCAGCGGCCATCAGGAACGGCAGCGCCAGCAGCAGGTCGAGGGCGTGGGGCATGCGGTGAATTGCGGTGTTGCGCGGGCAACGCAGGAGGATACCAGCCGCGCACCAGGCCGGTCCGTGACCAAGGGGTCAGGCCTGCTCCACGCGTCGTTGGCCTATCCTGAGCGGATGCCATCCCCGCACGCCATTGCCTATGCCGAACGATCCACCCCACCGCGGACCGCGCTGCTGCTGGGCGGAAGCGGGCAGATCGGTGCGGCCCTGCTGGCGCGATTGCTCGAAGGCGGCCGCTGGTCGGTGCTGGCGCTCTCGCGCCAGCCGCAGCACGCGCGTCCCGGACTGACCTGGCTGCGCGGTTCGTTGCAGCAGATGCCGGCGCTGCCCTCGGCGGTCGAGGCGATCTTCAGCACCGGTCCGCTGGATGCCTTCGCCCACTGGTACGCCGGCAGCGGCATCGACGCGGCGCGCGTGGTGGCCTTCGGTTCGACCAGCCTGGGGACCAAGCAGGATTCGGACAGCGCCCAGGAGCGCGACCTGGCCGCGCGTCTGCGCCAGGCCGAGCAGACCGTGTTCGCGCGGGCCGCCGCCACCGGCGCCCATGCCACGCTGCTGCGGCCGACGCTGGTCTATGGCGCCGGTCGCGATGCCTCGCTGACCCGGATCGCGGCGCTGGCCCGGCGCCTGCGGTGTTTCCCGCTGCCGCGCGGCGCCACCGACGGGCTGCGCGCGCCCGTCCATGTGGACGACCTGGCCGAAGCCGCCCTGGCCGTGCTCGATGTGCCGGCCACCTTCGACCAGGCCTATGCCCTACCCGGCGGGGAGCGCCTGACGTATCGGGAGATGGTGACGCGGACCCTGGCGGCAATGTCACCGCCGGCCCGCCTGCTGGAGCTTCCGCCGCCGCTGTTTGGCGTGGTCGTGCGCGCCGCGCAGTCAGTGGGCGTGGCGCGCGCGCTCACCGGCGCGGCGGTCTCGCGCATGCGCCAGGATCTGGTGTTCGACCTGACGCCGGCGCAGCGCGACTTCGGCTATGCGCCGCGCGGCTTTGCACCGACCGCGGCGATGCTGGGTCAGTAACGCCAGCCCATCTTCCCGTAGAACTTGGCCAGCACCCAGATCGGGCCGATCAGCAGGTAGACCAGATCGGTGAGGAAGCTGGGCTTGCGCCCTTCGATCCGGTGGCCGATGAACTGCGCGATCCAGGCCAGCACGAACACCGCGATCGCGCTGTACAGCAGCACGTCCAGCCCCAGGCGCAGCCAGATCAGCCGGCACAGGCAGCCCATGGTGAAGAACACCACGAACATCCCGTAGCCGATGCGCCGCGAGAGCCGGTTGTAGAACGCCCAGGCGCAGAACATCGCCAGGCCCGCCCACAGTCCGGCGCTGAACCAGCCCGCCGTCACCGGGATGCACCACAGCAACGCGATCACCGACCACAGGATGGCCGGCACGGCCACCACGTGGATGGCCTGGTTGACCGGGTTTCGATGATCGCGCGCGTAGTGCGCGAACCACTGGTCGATCGGGCGTTCTGCGTGGACGTGCTGCATCGGGTCCCTCCCAGGAAGGCCGACAGCATAGCCCGCCGCCCGACGATGTACCCGGGGCGCATCGCTGCTGCAATGCGGCAGCGGCACGGTCGCCGCTCGCAGGGCCGTGCGTCCGGCCAAAGCACCGAGCCTATCCCCTCCTTGCGAAGCAAGGAGGGGAGCTCAGGCGTGCACCTCACTCTCCGGTGGGCGCACCGTTGCAGGTCTGGCCCAATCCGGTCTCACACCCTCATCGCTGCATCGCCACCGCAGGTGTCGGTTCGATGACCTGAGCCGCGCTTTGCCGCGTGAGCAACTGCTGGCTGCTGTGCTCGAAGCTCGGCGGCTGCGCCAGATCGATCGTGGCGCGGAAGCCCGGCGTGGTGCCCACCACGAACGCCCTGCCGTCCTGCACGGCCACGCCGCCGACTTTCTCCGGCGTGTCGATGCCGTGCTGCTTGGCCTGGGCGGTGATGTGCGCGGCCAGTTCATTGGCGTAGGGCGCCGGCAGCCGGGCGCGGATGGCCGTGTACAGACCGTGGTCCGGGTGCGAGGCCTGGTCCAGCCCCGGAGACGTGGCGGCGTGCGTGGTGGGCACGGGCGCTGTCACCCCAGGCGTGGACGCAGACTGCGCGTGGCGCGCCATCGCTCGGCGCGTCTCCGGCCCGACCTCGCCATCCACCGCGATCCCGTGCGCGCGCTGCAGCCGCTCCACCGCCGCCTGCGTGTGCCCGCCGAACTTCCCGTCCTCGGCCAGCCGTCGACCGTGTTCGTCGTGCAGCCCCAGCGCGTTGAGCTGCTGCTGCAAGGCGCGCACCTGCGCGCCGTGGTCACCGTGCTGAAGAACCTGGGCGTCAGCGCCACCGTGGGGTGCGGCGGTCAAGGTTGGCGTGGACGTGGTCTGCGTCGGCGCCTGGCGATCCCAGAACGTCTGCGGGCTGATCAGATGACCCTGCGGGTCGCGTAGCTGGTAGTGCACGTGCTGGGCATATTGGCCTGCACCCTCAGGGCCGCGCCCGCCCATCGTGCCGATCGGATCGCCGGCGCGCACGACCTGGCCTTCCCTGACCGAACGCGAATCCAGATGCAGGATCTCGTGCGAGTTGCCCTGCGCGTCGCGAATCTTCACCGTGCCGTACTGGCCGCCGGAGAAGGTCACCGTGCCGGCGATCGGCGCATGCACGGTCGGATGCCGCAGGTTGCGGGCGGCCTGGCCGCCCTCGTAGTTGAAGTCGGTCCCGCCATGCGCTCCGCGGCTGCCGCGGTGTTCGCCGAAGTTGCCTGTGATGTGGGGCTCGTGACCACCCTGGCCCGGCAGCATGCGTTCCATCGTCTGCTGGAAGCCGCCGCGGCCTTCGGCGTGGGATGCGGGGGAGGACGTCGCATGCGTCGGTGCATGCCCCTGGGTCTGCGACAGGCGCTGCTCGACGAAACGCTCGTAGCGGTCCAGGTAGGGCGCCACCTCGCGCTGGGACAGGCCCAGGCCACCGTAGTCCTTGCTCGGACCGTCGTGGTGGTACTTGTAGATGTAATCCTCGCCGTGACCACGGCTGCGCGCCAGATCCCGATTGTCGATGAAGTGCTGCACCAGCGCCTGCGACTGGGCCTGCACATCGAAGCGGTTGGCATTGTCGAGGCCGTATTGGCCACCGGTGCGATCGATGAACTGGCCAAGCCCAGAAGCGGAGGTGGTCCCCGCGGCCGCATCCGGGTTGAAGCCCGATTCGATCCGGGCGATGGCCAGCACATAGGCCGTCTCGCGCGATGAGAGCCCGGCGTCGCGTGATGCGTCGATCAAGTGATCGATCACCCTGGACTGGGTCTGCGGGGTGGCATCGCCCCAGCGGCGAGACTCGCCATGCAGACCGCCATCGCCGGCGTCGATGGGTTCGCGGTAGTGGCTCCAGGGTTTGATCCTGTCGCTTCGATAGGCGGCCCCGCGCGGCTGCACCATCTCGGTGTAGATCGTGTCGTCGGTCATGTCGTGCGTTCCTTTCTATGAGACGGATTCTTCCTTGGGAGGGGGTACTGCTCCATGTACTACGTACTGCTTTGGCCGCGCGCCGCCGTGTAGCGGTGCGAGCGCATTCCTGACTCAGGACGGGTAGGGCACCACCTCCGGGTGCTTGAGCCCCAACGCCTCGAGCTTGTGCTGGTATTCGTCGTTGTTCGGGCTCTGCTGGCCGTCTTCCTCGCGCAGCGGCGGGGTCGCGTGATTCAGCAGGTGCCCCTGGGCGTCGTAGAGGAAGAACCACTCGCAGAACTCGCAGCCATAAGGCAGCTCGCCGTATTGCACGACGAAGTAGGCGCTGCCCTTGCCGTCCTCGGCGCAGCCCAGGCCAACGGCGGTGTAATCGGCCATCTCCGGGGGGGCGGCCAGGGCCTGACGTTGCCCGTCGCGTTCCAGTTCGACCTGGGTCTTGGTGGAGGCTGCGCCGTCCTGGCGAGGCAGCGTCGCCAGATGCAGGCGTGCGCCTGGGCATTCCTTGATCATGCCGTTCTGTCCTTGTGCGGCCGCCTCGGTCGAAGCGGGAGAGGGAGATGAGGTGGTCGCCGGCACAGACGTATCGGCTGTGTGGTCCGTGGAAGGCGCTTTTCCGCCGCAGGCGGCCAGCACCAGGGTGAGACCGAAAGTGGGCAGGATGAAGCGGGCGTGGCGCATCAGGTCAGCTCCTTGACAGTGCAAGTCACGGAAAAACAAGCCAGATGGACATCGGTGTTCGGCATGCGCGTGATCCTGGGAGGGCTCGAGCTTGTCCAGACCGGTTGGATCGAAATCCTCGAAGCTCAGCGGCCGCAGTACCTTCGTCCATGGCCCGTCCGAGCGATGGATCGACTCAAAGCGACTGGTCGTCCACCTTCACCAGGGTCCAGCAAGGTCGCTGGGCGAAGGAGTAAGCCTGCTGGTCGCCGGTATCCGGCGTGCGCACCAGCACCTTGCGCCCGCCGGCGTCGCTGGACACCACGACCTCGCGCCCGCCGTTGCGGGCCGCTTCAAGGTTGGGCATCACCGGCCATTCGACCTCGGCCAGCGGGACCTGACGCGTCACCGGCGCAGGTTCGGGCTGGGCGTTCGGATCGAGCTGGATCATCGTCAACGGGTCGGCCGTGGCCTTTTCCTGGACGGCGATGTCGGCGCTGAAGCGCTGCACGAAGTGTTCGAAGTCCGCATCGGGACATTGGGCCGGGGCCGCGGCGGACGAGGCCTGCGCAGTGCGGACGGGCGCGGCGGCGGCGTCAGGCGCCTGCGGCTTGCAGGCGGCGAGCGCCAGGATCAGCGCGGACGCGGGCACGAGCGTGCGGATAAAGGCCACTGGATCCTCCTGATCGCATACAAGGCGCCGCGGCGGGCGCGTCATCGGCCCGGAGGATACCCGGCGTCATCGGCCAAGTTTGTGAAGCGCACCCCGCGTTGCGCGCGGGGTGCGCAGCGCCGTTCAGTCCAGGCGGATGTCGGCCAGCTTTTCCAGCACCTCGGCGTAGCGGGCGCGGGTGCGCTCGATGACCTCCGGCGGCAGCACCGGGCCCGGCGCGGTCTTGCCCCAGTCCAGCGTCTCCAGGTAGTCGCGCACGATCTGCTTGTCGTAGCTGGGCGGGCTGGTGCCGACGCTGTATTCGTCGGCCGGCCAGTAGCGCGAGGAGTCCGGGGTCAGCATCTCGTCCATGATGTACAGGCGGCCGTCGGCATCGGTGCCGAACTCGAACTTGGTGTCGGCCAGCAGGATGCCGTGCGCCGCGGCGTACTCGGCGGCGAAGGCATAGATGCGCAGGGTGGCATCGCGCACGCGCTCGGCCAGCTCGGCGCCGACGCTGCGGACCATCGCGTCGAAGTCGATGTTCTCGTCGTGGTCGCCCACCGCCGCCTTGGTGGAGGGGGTGAAGATCGGTTCGGGCAACTGCTGGGCCTGCTGCAGGCCGTCGGGCAGGGCGATGCCGCTGACCGCACCGGTGCGCTGGTAGTCCTTCCAGCCGCTGCCGATCAAGTAGCCGCGGGCGATGGCCTCCACCGGCACCGGCTTGAGCTTGCGCGTGACCACCGCGCGTTTGGCGTACAGGGCCGGGTCCACGCCCTCGGGCAGCACGCTGGCCACCTCGATGCCGGTGAGGTGGTTGGGCATCAGGTGTTCTGTCTTGGCGAACCAGAAGTTGGACACCTGGCACAGCATCTCGCCCTTGCCCGGGATCGGATCGGGCAGCACCACGTCGAACGCGCTCAGGCGGTCGGTGGCCACGATCAGCAGGTAGTCGCCGGCAGGGGCGTCGGCGGGCAGGCGCTCGCGCGGGATCTCGAAGACGTCGCGGACCTTGCCGCGGTGGCGAAGGGTCAGACCGGGTAGATCGGCTTGCAACAGCGTGGTGGGCACACGGCACTCCTGGGGTGGCGCTTTCAACGCGACAAGGCCCCGTCCGCATGGCACACCGGCACGCCGGTCTGGCGGCGGCGGGCCGCGTAGTGTACGCGCCTGCGCGTGCTTGAGGGGAAGCTGGCCCAAGGTGCCGTAAACTGCGCGGCCCACCCCCTTCTGCGCACCCCCAGGCCCCATGACCCGCTGGTACGGAAAACTGCTGGGCGGCATCGTCGGCGCGTTGCTGTTCCGGCCCACGCCGGTGTTCGGTGCGCTGGCCGGGCTGCTGCTGGGCCATGCCTTCGACCGGGGCTGGTTCAAGATGAAGCCGCACAACCCCTACCGTGCCTTCGACCTGACCCAGGATGCCTCCGACGCCGAGGTGGACCAGGCCTACCGCCGCCTGATCCGCCAGGTCCATCCGGACCGCATGCACAACGCCGCGCCCGAGGCCAAGGCCCGGGCCGAGGCGCGGGCGCGCGAGCTCAACGCCGCCTACGACCGCATCAAGGCCCAGCGCCGCAAGCGCGCGGCCTGACCCCTTTCTCTTCGTTCCGGAAATCCCATGTCCAACTGCATCATCGCCCCTTCCATCCTGTCGGCCGACTTCGCCCGCCTGGGCGCGGAAGTCGACGCCGTGCTGGCCGCTGGCGCCGACTGGGTCCATTTCGACGTGATGGACAACCACTACGTCCCCAACCTGACCATCGGGCCGATGGTGTGCGAGGCGCTGCGCAAGTACGGCGTGACCGCGCCGATCGACGTGCATCTGATGGTCGAGCCGGTGGATCGCCTGGTGCCGGATTTCGCCAAGGCCGGGGCCAGCAACATCAGCTTCCACCCCGAGGCCAGCCGCCATGTGCACCGCACGATCCAGCTGATCAAGTCGCACGGCTGCACCGCCGGCGTGGTGCTCAACCCGGGGACGTCGCTGGACGTGCTGGACTGGGTCCTGGACGAGGTCGACCTGGTGCTGCTGATGTCGGTCAACCCAGGCTTCGGCGGGCAGGCCTTCATTCCTTCGGCCCTGGACAAGCTGCGCGCGGTGCGCGAGCGCATCGACGCTTCCGGCCGCGACATCCGCCTGGAGATCGACGGCGGAGTGAAGGCCGACAACATCGGCCAGATCGCCGCCGCCGGCGCCGACACCTTCGTCGCCGGCTCGGCCATCTTCGGCGCGGCCGACTACAGCCAGGTCATCGCGCAGATGCGCGCGGCCGTGGAGTCGGCCCGATGAGCCTGCAGATCCGCGCCGCCACGCGTGGCGACGTGCCGCTGATTTTCGAACTGGTCAAGGCGCTGGCCGAATACGAGCGCGAGCCCGATGCGGTCAAGGCCAGCGAAGCCGACCTGGCGCGCACGCTGTTCGATGACGGCGCCACCGCGCACTGCGTGATCTGCGAGCAGGACGGCGTGGCGGTCGGCTTTGCGGTGTACTTCTTCAACTACTCGACCTGGCTGGGCCGCAACGGCCTGTATCTGGAAGACCTGTTCGTGCGCCCCGAGGCGCGCGGGCAGGGCGCCGGGCTGGCCCTGCTGCGACACCTGGCCGGGCTGGCGGTGGACAAGGGCTGCGGCCGCTTCGAGTGGTCGGTGCTGGACTGGAACCAGCCAGCGATCGACTTCTATCGCGCCGCCGGCGCGCGGCCGATGGACGCCTGGACCGTCTACCGGATGGACGGCCAGACGCTGGCAGATTTTGCACGCGGCTGAGGCCGCGGGTCCCGGCGTGCGCGCCGTTCTTTGATTGGGAGGTCCGATGTCCCCGTTGTTCAAACTGGCCGCGCTGGCCATGGCCGTCGCACCACTGGCCGCCCAAGCTGCTTCGGTCGACCTGCTGGTCGGCTCCTACACCCGGGGCGATGCGCCCGGCCTGTATGCCTACAAGTTCGACACGGCCAGCGGCAGGCTGTCGGCCACGCCCTGGCAGGCGCTGCGCCTGGACAACCCGTCCTGGGTGGTGGTCGCCCCGGACCAGTCCCATGTCTACGTGGTGGATGAAAACGGCCCGGGCGCGCACGACCCGATCGGCCGCGCGACCGCGCTCACCCTGGATGGCACGCATCGCCTGCAGGTCGTCAATCAGGTCTCGACGCTGGGTGACCACCCCACCCACGCCACGCTCACCCCCGACGGGCGCTATCTGCTGGTGGCCAACTATTCAGTCGGCGCCGATCCCGGCGGCACCCTGGCGGTGCTGCCGGTCGATGCCAGCGGCAAGCTGCTGCCGGTGACCCAGCTGTCCAGCTACCAGGCCAGCAAGGTCGACACCGACCGCCAGCTGTCGTCGCATATTCATTCGGTGAACTTCGCCCCCGATGGCAAGACCGCCTACGTCGTCGACCTGGGGGGCGACCGTCTCTACGCCTACCGTTACGCACCGCAGGCCAGCGCCGAGCGTCCGCTGCAGGCGGCCAAGGTGCCGTTCCTGGCGTTGCCGCCGGGCAGCGGGCCACGCCACCTGGTGTTCGACGCCAGCGGCCGCCATGCCTACCTCACCCTGGAGATGGCCGGGCAGGTGGCGGTGCTGGACGTGCACGCCGACGGGGCGCTGACCCTGCACACGACGCTGGACCTGTTTCCCGCAGGCTTCCAGGGCGACAACGGCGCCGGCGCGATCCACCTGTCGGCCGATGGGAAGTTCCTGTACGTGGTCAATCGCGGAACCGACAACCACATCGCCGTGTTCGCGGTGGGGGCGGATGGTGGCCTGTCGCTGGTCCAGCGTCGCGCCACCGAGGGTCGCCAGCCTCGCGAATTTTCCATCGATCCCAGTGGCCGTTACCTGCTGGTCGCCGCGCAGGGCGACGACCGCATCGTGGTGATCGCGCGCGACGCGGCGACCGGCCGGCTCGGCAAGATGCTCCAGACCGTCGATGTGGTCGCACCCTCGGACCTGAAGTTCCTGCGACCCTGAGCCGGCTCGACGGAGTTGAGGCGTCGGCTGGCGTTTCTACAAAAAAGAACCGCGTCGAGTTGCCCCGACGCGGCCCCGGAAGAACTGGAGGCTGATCCTGCCTCCGCCCGTCATCCCTGCTATGGCCTTCGATGTTGCGGGGGATTTCTGACGGGAGCATGACAACGCGCGCGCCGGCCGGCTGCTAGCCTGCGCGCTCTGTCCGCTGCTGCGCCTTCACCATGTCGCAAACCCGCTGGTGTCTGATCCTCAACGGCAAGTCCGCGGGGAACGACGAGGTGCGCAGCGCGGTCGCCGCCCTGCGGGCGCGTGGCGTGCGGCTCGATGTGCGGGTCACCTGGGAGTCCGGCGACGCCGAGCGCTATGTCGCCGAAGCCCTCGCAGATGGCGTGGACACGGTGATCGCCGGCGGCGGCGACGGCACGCTCAGCGAGGTGGCCGCCACCCTGGCCCATCACGCCAAGGCTGCCGATGCGCTGCCCAGCCTGGCCCTGTTGCCCTTGGGCACGGCCAATGATTTCGCCACCGCTGCCGAGCTGCCGCTTGAACCGATGGCCGCCCTGGCGCTGGTCCAGTCCAGCCGGGCGCGGGCCATCGACCTGCTTCGGGTCACCGCCGACGGCGATCCGCACTGGTGTGCCAACGTGGCCACCGGCGGCTTTGGGACCCAGGTGACGGTGGAAACCGACGAGGCCATGAAGCGGGTGCTCGGGGGGCTGGCCTATGTGGTCACCGGGCTGGCTCGCCTGGGGAGGATCGAGCCGCTGCATGCGCGCTTCAGCGGTCCCGACTTCGCCTGGGAAGGCGACTTCATCGCGCTGGGATTGGGCAACGGCCGCCAGGCAGGCGGCGGACAGGACTTATGCCCGGACGCGCTGATCGATGACGGTCTGCTGGACCTGACGCTCATTCCCGAATTGAGCGGCACGTTCGCCGCCACGCTGGGCACGCTGATCACCGGCGGCAAGCGCGCGGCGCTGGAACAGGTGGCCGTGCGCCGACGGCTGGCCTGGGTAGAGATTGACGCCGAACGGCCGATCACCCTCAACCTGGATGGTGAGCCGGAAACCTCGCGCCACTTTCGCATCGACTGCGTGCCGGGCCGCTTGCGCCTGCATCTGCCAGATAGCTGTCCGCTGTTGGGCTGAAGCCCGCGCGACACGCCCCAAACGACTTCAGTTGCCGCCAGCGCGTCTTGAGAAGGGCTGCCTGAGCGGTCGCGCGGCGCCTGTGCGCGGGCCAGTTTTCGGCGGACCGCGCATGGCGCGATGCGGGCCGACGGCCCCTCGCCCAGCGTCATGCCCGGGCCTGATTGCACGATTGCCGCATTGCGGTACAGTACCGCCCGTGCCCGCCGTGACGACCAAGCGTTCCTCCCTTTCCGCTCGCCGCGCGTGGCGATGGTGGCCTGTTGCCGTCGTCCGCCCCGCCACCGAGTCCTGGAAGGAAAGCCGTCTTGATCACCGCAGAGCAGTTCCAACAGCACGCTGCTGAAGGCCATACCCGCGTCCCCGTTGTCCGTGAAGTGCTGTCCGACCTGGACACGCCGCTTTCGGTCTACCTGAAGCTCGCCGACGGCCCCTATACCTACCTGTTCGAATCGGTCGAAGGCGGCGAGCGCTTCGGCCGCTATTCCATCATCGGCCTGCCGGCGCGGCGCGTGTACGCGGTGCGCGGCCACACGCTGGAGACGCGCGACTACGGCGAGGTGGTCGAATCGCGGCAGGTCGCCGATCCGCTGGCCGAGGTCGAAGCGCTGCGCGCCGCCCACTCGGTGCCCAGACTCGAAGGCCTGCCGGGCTTCACCGGCGGGCTGGTGGGCTGGTTCGGCTTCGAATGCATCGGCTACATCGAGCCGCGCCTGGCGGTGGACAAGCCGGACGAGCTGAACACCCCCGAGATCCTGCTGATGCTCTCCGAAGAGCTGGCGGTGTTCGACAATCTCAAGGGCCGGCTGTACCTGATCGTGCACGCCGATCCGACCCAGCCACAGGCCTGGGCAAAGGCCAACCGCCGCCTGGACGAACTGGCCCATCGCCTGCGTCAGGCCGGCGCAGGCTATCCGCAGGCGCAGCTTTCCGACGCGATCGACGAGGGCGATTTCCGCTCCTCCTTCACCCGTGAGGAGTACCACGCCGTGGTGCGCACCGCGCAGGAATATGTGCGCGCCGGCGACATCTTCCAGGTCGTGCCCAGCCAGCGCCTGCGCGTGCCGTTCCGCGCGCGCCCGGTCGACGTGTACCGCGCGCTGCGCGCGCTCAACCCGTCGCCGTACATGTACTTCATCGATGTCGGCGGCACCCAGGTGGTCGGCTCCTCGCCGGAAATCCTGGCCCGCCTGCAGGGCGACACCGTCACCGTGCGGCCGATCGCCGGCACGCGTCGGCGCGGCCACACGCCCGAAGAAGACGCGGCCATGGAAGCCGAGCTGCTGGCCGATCCGAAGGAGCGCGCCGAGCACGTCATGCTGATCGACCTGGGCCGCAACGATGTCGGCCGCGTGGCCGAGCCCGGCACGGTGGAAGTGGGCGAGCAGTTCGTGATCGAGCGCTACAGTCACGTCATGCACATCGTCAGCGAGGTCACCGGCAAGCTGAAGCAAGGCCTGAGCTACGCCGATGTGCTGCGCGCGACCTTCCCGGCCGGCACCGTCAGTGGCGCGCCGAAGATCCGCGCGTTGGAAGTCATCGCCGAACTCGAACCGGTCAAGCGCAACGTGTATTCCGGCGCGGTCGGCTACATCGGTTGGCATGGCGATGCCGACACCGCCATCGCCATCCGCACCGCCGTCATCCAGGACGGCCACTTGTACGTGCAGGCCGGCGGCGGGGTGGTCTACGACTCCGATCCGGACCTGGAGTGGAAGGAGACCATGAACAAGGGCCGCGCCCTGTTCCGCGCCGTCGCCCAGGCGGCCAAGGGGCTGTGATGGACGGCAACGGCATGGCCCAGCTGGCTTCGTTCCGCAACGACTACAGCGAGGGCGCGCATCCGCGCCTGCTGGAGGCGCTCGCGCAGGCCAGTGGCGAGCAGAACATCGGCTATGGCCTGGATCGCCACAGTCTGCACGCGGCCGAGTTGATCGTCGCGCGTTGTGGCCAGCCGCAGGCGCAGGTGCACTTCCTCGCAGGCGGCACACAGACCAACCTGCTGGCGATCTCCGCGTTCCTGCGCCCGCACGAGGCGGTGATCGCGGTGGACACCGGCCACGTGGCCACGCACGAGACCGGTGCGATCGAAGCGACCGGCCACAAGGTGCTGGTCGCCCCGCACGTGGACGGCAAGCTCACGCCCGATGGCGTGCGTGCGTTGCTGCGCGAGAACACCAGCGAGCACATGGTCAAGCCACGCCTGGTGTACGTGTCCAACACCACCGAGCTGGGTACGCTGTACACCAGGGCCGAATTGCAGGCGCTGCGCGCGCTGTGCGATGCGCACGGTCTGCTGTTCTTCCTCGACGGCGCGCGATTGGGCAGCGCGCTGGCCGCGGCGGGCGATGACCTCAGTCTGGTCGACATCGCCGCGCTCACCCACGCCTTCTACATCGGCGGCACCAAAAACGGTGCGCTGCTGGGCGAGGCGCTGGTGGTGGTCGAGCCCGCGCTGCAGACCGACCTGCGCTACCTGATCAAGCAGCGCGGCGCGATGCTGGCCAAGGGCATGGTCGTGGGCTGTCAGTTCGAGGCCCTGTTCGAGGGCGGGCTATTCGTCGAACTCGGCGCGCACGCCAATGCGACGGCGCAACGTTTGCAGTCCGGGCTCAAGGCCGCCGGCGTGCCGATGCTGATCGATTCGCCCAGCAACCAGATCTTCCCGGTGTTTGCGCACGCGCACATCGAAGCGCTGGCCCGCATGACCTCCTTCGAACACTGGGCGCCCTACAGCGACAGCCAAGCCGTGATCCGCTTCGTCACCTCCTGGGCGACACGCCCTGAATCGGTGGACGCACTGATCCACGCGGTTGCCGGTCTGGTGCGATAGCCATGCGTGCGGATGTCTGGGGATTTTCCGATCGATCCTTCAACAGGGAGCGTTGAGATGAAGCGTTTGCTGATCATGATGTCGCTGTTCCTTCCCGTCGTCGCCACGGCGCAGGTCAACAGCCTGCCCTCGCAGCCGCACCTGCTGGTCAAGGGCGAGGCGCACCGCGAGGTGAAGCCGGATCGTTTCGGTGTGCTGGTGACGCTGCAGCGCGTCGATGTTTCACCCGAGCTTGCACGCTCGCAGGTACAGGCCGATGCGAAGATCGTGTTGGCCGCTTTCCACAGGCATCACGTGCTGCCCGACTCGATCGATGCGGCGACGCTGACGATCCAGCCAAAAATCGAATACGTCGACGGGCGCCAAGTGTTCAAGGGCAGCGAGGTGACACGCCGTTTGGGGGCGACCTTCAAGACGCTGGCCGACACGCGTGCGTTTCTGGCAGAGCTCAAGACAAGCGAGTCACTGCAACTGTCCGGCATTACGCCGAGCTACAGCGACGAAGTTGGCCTTCGCAGGACGCTGAAAGGCGAGGCCGCCAGGCAGTCGCGCGAAACAGCCGAAGGCCTGGCCGACGCCTACGGCGTCAAGCTGGCCGGGCTTTACACCATCTCCGATGTCGCGCCGGCTTTCAGCTACGGCATCCAGGCCGGGACCTGGCCGCAGGCCAGGACCGCCGTACCGCCTGCGCCCTCCGCTGTGCCTCCGCCGCCGCCCCAGTTTGTTGAGGTGGCCGATGGCGAGGCTTTGGAAGCCGGCAGCCTCACCCTCTCCGAAAACGTCTATGCGATCTTCCTGATCGCACCATGAGATTCCCGCCATGCTGCTGATGATCGACAACTACGACAGCTTCACCTACAACCTTGTGCAGTACCTGCAGGCGCTGGGTGCCGAGGTCGAGGTGGTGCGCAATGACGCGCTCAGCGTGGAGGAGATCGCCAAGCTCGCACCGCAGCGCATCGTGATTTCGCCCGGTCCATGCACGCCGAACGAGGCCGGCGTATCGCTCAAGGTGATCGAGCAGCTGGGACCGACCACGCCCATCCTCGGTGTCTGCCTGGGTCATCAGAGCATCGGCCAGGCCTATGGCGGCGAGGTGATTCGTGCCGGTCGCATCATGCACGGCAAGGTCTCGCCGATCCGCCACGAAGGCCGGGGTGTCTTTGCCGGTTTGCCGGATCATTACGAGGCCACGCGCTACCACTCCCTGGTGGTGGACAAGGCGCGGCTGCCCGAGGCCCTGGAAGTCACCGCCTGGACCGAGAATGACGATGGTTCGGTCGAAGAGATCATGGGCCTGCGCCATCGCGCGTTTCCAGTGGAGGGCGTGCAGTTCCATCCGGAGTCCATCCTCACCCAGCATGGCCATGCGCTGCTGAAGAACTTCCTGGAGCGCTGAAGATGACCATCACTGCGCAGGAAGCCCTGCAGCGCACCATCGAGCATCGTGAGATCTTCCACGACGAGATGGTCGACCTGATGCGCCAGGTCATGCGCGGCGAGATCTCGCCGATGATGACCGCGGCCATCCTCACCGGCCTGCGCGTCAAGAAGGAGACCATCGGCGAGATCGCCGGTGCGGCCACGGTGATGCGCGAGTTCTCGCGCACGGTGGAGGTGGCCGATCACACCCACATGGTCGACATCGTCGGCACCGGCGGCGATGGTTCTCACACCTTCAACATCTCGACCTGTTCGATGTTCGTGGCAGCCGCGGCGGGCGCGAAGGTGGCCAAGCACGGTAATCGCAGTGTGTCCTCCAAGTCCGGCAGCGCCGATGCGCTCGAGGCGCTGGGCGCGAAGATCGAATTGCAGCCAGCGCAGGTTTCCGCCGCCATCGAGGCGACGGGTATCGGCTTCATGTTCGCGCCCATCCATCATCCTGCGATGAAGGTCGTGGCGCCCGTGCGGCGGGAGATGGGCGTGCGCACCATCTTCAACATCCTCGGGCCGCTGACCAATCCGGCCGGTTCGCCGAACATCCTGATGGGCGTGTTCCATCCGGACCTGGTCGGCATCCAGGCGCGTGTGCTGCAGGAACTGGGTGCCGAGCGCGCGTTGGTGGTCTGGGGGCGCGACGGTATGGATGAACTTTCGCTGGGCGCCGGCACGCTGGTCGGCGAGCTGCGCGATGGCCAGGTACGCGAGTACGAGCTGCATCCGGAGGATTTCGGCATCGCCATGTCGGCCAGTCGCAACCTCAAGGTCGACGGCCCGGAGCAGTCCATCGCCATCCTGCACGCCGTGCTGGCCGGTGAGCCAGGCCCTGCATTGGACATCGTGGCCTACAACGCCGGCGCGGCCCTTTACGTGGCGGGCGTGAGCGACTCGATCGCCGCCGGGATCGACGCGGCGCGCGCGGCCATCGCCGACGGGTGCGCGGCGGCCAAGCTGCGCCAGTACGTCGATTTCACCCGCGCGTTGCCGTGAATGATGGCGCGTTCGCCGCCTTGCCGCCTCCGCCGTACTGGGCGGTGATGTTCTCCTCGCGCCGCAGCGACGGCGATGCGGCGGGCTACGGCGAGGCGGCCGAGCACATGGTCGCGCTCGCCCGCCAGCAGGTGGGGTTCCTTGGGGTCGAATCCGCCCGCGACGCAGATGGCTTCGGGATCACAGTTTCCTATTGGGACAGTGAGGCCGCCATCGCCGCGTGGCGCGCGCATGCCGAACACGCCGCGGTGCGCGCGACCGGTCGGCGCGATTGGTACACCCATTTCCAGGTGCGGGTGGCGCGCGTCGAGCGCGCCTACGGCGGCGATGCCGGCTAGGGCAGCGCCGCTGCGCGTGACAATGCGACAATGCGGGCCCTGCGTTGGCGCCAGAGTGCCCCGGAACCCATGAGCGACATCCTCGACACCATCCTGGCTCGCAAGCGCGAGGAAATCGCCGCGCGCAGTGCGGCGGTTCCGCTGGCCGAGCTGATCGCCCGCGCGGCCGAAGCCTCGCCCGTGCGCGGCTTCGCCGATGCGCTGCGCCGGAGCATCGCCGCCGGCGATGCCGCCGTGATCGCCGAAGTGAAGAAGGCCAGCCCGTCCAAGGGCGTCATACGCCCGGACTTCCACCCGGCCGAGATCGCGGTGAGCTACGAGTTTGGCGGCGCGTCGTGTTTGTCGGTGCTCACCGACGTGGACTTCTTCCAAGGCGCAGACGCCTATCTGCAACAGGCGCGCGAGGCCTGCACGCTGCCGGTGCTGCGCAAGGACTTCACCATCGACCCCTACCAGGTCTATGAGGCACGCGCCCTGGGCGCCGACTGCATCCTGCTCATCGTGGCGGCGCTGGACGATGTGCAACTGGTCGGCCTGGCCGATCTGGCCATGCAGCTGGGCATGGACGTACTGGTCGAAGTGCATGACATCGACGAACTTGAGCGCGCGCTGCAGGTGCCGGCGCCGCTGCTGGGCATCAACAACCGCAACCTGCGCACCTTCCAGACCTCGCTGCAGACCACGCTGGAGATGAAGGACGCGGTGCCGCGCGACCGCGTGCTGGTGACCGAGAGCGGCATCGCGACCCCGGCGGACGTGGCCTTGATGCGCGGTCAAGGCGTGCACGGCTTCCTGGTCGGTGAGACCTTCATGCGCGCGCCCGAGCCTGGCGAGGCCCTGCGGGAGCTGTTCTTCGCATGACCGTGCCCGGCCCGTATCCCACGCCGGCCGCGGATGCGCCGGTGGTGGTGTTCGATTTCGACCACACCCTCTACGACGGCGATTCGGGCAGCCACCTGTTCGCCTGGCTGATCCGGCGCAGCTGGCTGCGCACTGCGGCCGCCTTGCTGGTCACCCCACTCCTGGGGCCGATGGTGGCCTGGCTACCGACGCGCCGGCGCGGGATTTCCGGCTATGTCTGGATTGCCACGGTCGGCCTGCGCCGGCGCCGGGACCTGGACGACCTGATCGACCGTTATGTCGAGCGCAACCGGCCTCAGATGGAAGGCCGCCTGCTGGACGCGGCGCTGGAGATCTTCACGGCCCACCGCGCGGCCGGGGATCGCGTCGTGGTGGCCACCGGCGCCCCGCCGGAACTGGCCCGGGCGATCCTGTCCTTCGTCGCCCACCAGGACGTGCCGGTGATTGGCACCGTGGTCGGGCCAAAGTTCGGGGCCGTCATCGCCCGCCGGCACTGCCACCACGAAGAAAAGATGCGGATGCTGCGCGAGCAGGGCTACGGGCAAGTCGCCGTGGCCTATAGCGACAGCAGCGCGGACCTGCCGCTGCTGCTGGCCGCCGCGCGGCCGGTCGTGGTCAACCCCAAGGTCGACAAGGTCGAGGCGTTCCGCCGCCTGCTGCCCGCCGGAACGCCCATCTTGAACTGGGGATGCACCAGCCGTGCTGGCAGTCCGGTGACCTGAAGGCTCACAGGCGGATGCCGGTCATACACCTGATCGGCTTTCGAGACGCACTTTTATGCAAGTCCCGACGAGATGCGCCTGGAAACGGGCAGGAAGACTTCGGTCATGGAAGACGTCAGTAGAATCAGACAAAAAATGGCCGGGAAATCCCGGCCACTTTGTGACGAAGTCGTCGGAAGCGTCGCTCAGCGTGTTCCGTACAGCACCACCGTCTTGCCGCGTGCGTGCAGCAGACCATCGGCCTGAAGCTTCTTCAGGACGCGTCCGGCCATTTCGCGCGAGCACCCGACCAGGCGCGCCAACTCCTGGCGCGAGACCCGCAACTGGGTGCCCTGCGGATGGCTCATGGCTTCCGGCTCGTGGGCCAGGTCGTGCAGGGTGCGAATGATGCGGTCGGTCACATCCAGGAACGCCAGACGGCTGGCCTTGCGGCTGGTATCCAGCAGGCGCCGCGAGAGCTGGGTGCCGATGGCGAACAGCAGCTTGGCCGAGTCAGAAGCCAGGGCCCCGCCGAACAACTGATGCAGGCGTTCATAGCTGATTTCAGCCAGTTCGCACTGGGTCCGGGTGCGCAGGACGACCTCGCGGCGGTCCGATTCGATGAACAGCCCCATCTCGCCCACGAACTCGCCGGGACCGAAATAACCCAGCACCAGCTCGCGATCGTCATCTTCCTCGGCCAGGATGCTCACCGAGCCGCTGACCACGTAATACAGGGTTCCGGCCGGGTCGCCGGGTCGGAAAACATCGGCGCGGGCGGGGTAGCGGCGGCGATGGCTGTTGGACAGGAACGACTCGATGGTCGTCAGGTCCGGGATCAGCGCACTGGCCGGGGATCGGGTCAAGCTCGGGGGCAGACCTGCTTTCATGGCAGCTCATGAAGTAAAACGAACAGGACCGAGCTTAGTCTGAATGGGTCGGCGGCGGCAATGTGCGTCGCGGTGTCATTTCATGGTCAGGTCAATTGCCGCATAATTCTCCGCTTCACCCTTTTCATCTGCGAAGGTCCACCGCCGTGGTCAAACCACTGCCGCGCCTGAGGCTGCAGGGCTTCAACAACCTCACCAAGGCGCTGAGCTTCAACATCTACGACGTGTGCTACGCCGTCTCCGAAGACGAGCGCCAGCGGTACATCGAGTACATCGACGAGGAATACAACGCCGATCGCCTGACCCAGATCCTGACGGATGTGGCCGAGATCATTGGCGCCAATATCCTCAATGTCGCGCGTCAGGACTACGACCCCCAGGGTGCGTCGGTGACGATCCTGATCTCCGAAGAGCCGGTGATCGACAAGAAGCAGGCCGGCAACAAGGTGATCTCCGACGCGGTGGTCGCGCACATGGACAAGAGCCACATCACCGTCCATACCTATCCCGAAACGCATCCCCAGGCGGGCATCGCGACCTTCCGCGCGGACATCGATGTGGCCACCTGTGGCGTCATCTCGCCGCTGAAGGCGCTCAATTACCTGATCGAGTCCTTCGAGTCGGACATCGTGATCATGGACTACCGCGTCCGTGGCTTCACCCGCGACATCAAGGGCAAGAAGCACTACATCGATCACAAGATCAACTCGATCCAGGACTTCATGGCCAAGAACATCAAGTCCCGCTACGAGATGATCGACGTCAACGTCTATCAGGAAAACATCTTCCACACCAAGATGCACCTGACCGACTTCGACCTGGATCAGTATCTGTTCGAGGAAAAGGCGCGCAACCTGTCCTTCAAGGAGCGCATGAAGATCGAGAGCCTGCTCAAGCGGGAGATCGAGGAGCTGTTCCACGGCCGCAACCTGGCCGAGTAAAGGTCAACGGGACAGCGCAAGTTGCATGGCGCTACCCGATGCTCTTGGGATCTGAGGCGGGACGACCCGCCCGCGGCCCGACAGGTCCGCGCTGCTGGATGACCGACGACGGTCCGGGTTCGCGCCCGGGCCGTTTCGCTTTTTTCGCCCCGGCGGGTTTGGGTCGCAAGTGACGCACGCTGCAAGGAGAAAGGAATGGCATGGGCTTATCTGCTGGCCGCAGGCCTGCTCGAAATCTGCTTCGCCATCGGGCTGAAGTACACCGAAGGCTTCACCCGGCTATGGCCGAGCGTAGGCACGATGGCCGCGGCCGGCGCCAGCCTGTGGCTGATGACCCAGGCGATGAAGGGGATTCCGGTCGGGACGGCCTACGCGGTGTGGACCGGTATCGGTGCCACCGGCGTGGCCGTGGTCGGCGTGCTCCTGTTTTCCGAGTCGGCCTCGCCGGCGCGGCTGGCGTGCATCGGCTTGATCGTGGCCGGCGTCATCGGATTGAAGCTGGTGGGGTAACCGGGCCTGTGAGGCAGAGCGCTGAGTGGGAGCCGCCATGGCGGCGATGAGGCTTTACCAGTAAAGCCACTCGCCGCCGTGGCGGCTCCCACGGAATTGCTTCGTTGCCTGCGAGGGGCAGCTAGGCGGGTTGGCTGCCAGCTCTTCCCTCAAAAACAATGGCTGTGCCGAGACGAGGACGGGGAGCGTTTGGCGCCCGGCGGCACCCGCCTAGAGCCGGTACGCCACAGTCTTCATCGCCCGCGACGCGAGTCGCATCACGCCCGGGATCGGGAAGGGCAGGACGCGCGCTCCGGCATGCTCGGCATGGTCCGCATGGCGCGCCTCGTCCTCCTTCATCACTCGCAGGATGGCGCGGCTGCGCAGGTCCGCGGGGGGCAGCGACTCCAGGTGTTCCTCCAGGTGGGCTTCGACCTGGCGTTCGGTCTCGACCACGAAGCCCAGGTTCCAGCCGTCCCCGCGCAGCCCCGCCGCGACACCGATCGCATAACTGCCCCCGTACCACAGCGGGTTGAACAGGCTGGGGCGACTGTCCAGCTCGCGCAGCCGCCGGGCGCACCAGGCCAGGTGGTCGGTTTCCTCCTGGGCGGCCTCGCGCAGGTGTTCGCGGGTCTGTGCATCGCGGGCGACGGCGGCCTGGCCGGAATAGAGCGCCTGGGCACAGACTTCGCCGACGTGGTTGATGCGCATCAAGCCGGCGGCGTGGCGGCGCTCGGTCTTGTCCAGGGCGACATCGGGGGTGGCGCTGGCCGGGTAGGGGCGCTGGGCCGGCGGATTGCCGAGCGTGGTTTCCAGGGCGTGCTGGGCCTCGGCCAGAAGCAGGTCCAGGCGGCTATGCAGGCGGATGGCGGCGGTCATGTCGGGGCAGGGAGGTGGCGCCGCGCAGCGGCGGATGCGGCCATGTTCGCCCTGCACGGGAGCGCTGCCAAGTCGCGATCGCCGCGCAGGCCGGGCGCGCTGGCCCGGCGGTTGCAAAGCCGGGCGAGGACGCGTAAGATTCCGCGCCTTCGGTTTCACCCTTCACAACGCGTGGCAAAGTTCCGCACGGGTCAAGGCCTGCGCGCAATCCGCCCGACCAAACACAAAGAGCTTCTTTCATGAGCACCTTCACCGCCAAGTCCGAGACCGTCCAGCGCGACTGGTATCTCGTCGACGCCTCGGGCAAGACCCTGGGTCGTTTGTCCACCGAGCTGGCCCGCCGTCTGCGCGGCAAGCACAAGCCGGTCTACACCCCCCACGTTGATACCGGCGACTACCTGGTCGTCATCAACGCCGAGAAGATTGCCGTGACCGGCAAGAAGCTCACCGACAAGAAGTATCACCGCTTCACCGGTTACATCGGTAACCTGAAGACCGAGACCCTGCAGCAGGCGCTGGAGCGTCACCCGGAACGCGTGATCGAGACCGCCGTGAAGGGCATGTTGCCGAAGGGCCCGCTGGGCCGGGCCATGTACCGCAAGCTGAAGGTCTACGCTGGTTCCGCCCATCCGCACGCCGCTCAGCAGCCGCAGGTCCTGGACATCTAATCATGGCTATCACTCAGAACTACGGCACCGGCCGTCGCAAGTCCTCCACCGCCCGCGTGTTCCTGCGCAAGGGCTCGGGCAAGATCACCGTCAACGACCGTCCGCTGGACGAGTTCTTCGGCCGTGAGACCGCGCGCATGATCGTGCGCCAGCCGCTGGAGCTGACCAACAACACCGAAAGCTTCGACATCTTCGTGACCGCTGCTGGCGGTGGTACCACCGGCCAGGCCGGCGCCATCCGCCTGGGCATCGCCCGCGCGCTGGTCGAGTACGACGAAACCCTGAAGATCGAGCTGCGCAAGGCGGGCTTCATGACCCGTGACGCGCGCGAAGTCGAGCGCAAGAAGGTCGGTCTGCACAAGGCCCGTCGCGCGACCCAGTTCTCCAAGCGCTGATCATCTTCTGCTTTACGCCGGGCGGCGTTACAATGGCCGCCTGGTTGTTCCACAGCCCCGTCGCCAAGCGGTAAGGCACCTGACTCTGACTCAGGCATTCGGAGGTTCGAATCCTTCCGGGGCTGCCATCTTCAAGAAAGCCCGCCCTCGTGGCGGGTTTTTTCTTGGCCCCTCCAAACGGCCGCGCTCGCGTTCACGGCGTGTCCGCTCCTGTTGCATGGGTGGAACAGGGTCTGGCTTGGTCAGGTTGTAGAATCGGTGGCTGTCCCGCCGCGGCCACGCCGCGCGCATCATCTCGAGACAGTCTGTCATGCGTGTTTCCCCGCTTCCCCCCCTCACGCCGGCCGCGGATGTGGTCGATCGCATGCGCCTGGATGGCTACGCGGTGCTCGACCGCGCGGCGGTCTCGGCGATCGCCGGCTGTCCCGCCGATGCCTTCGACGCCCTGACACCAGGCTGGGATGACCTGGCCGTGGACACCTATCTGCGCGACGGCGGGCGCTATCGGAGGCGACGCCATGCCTGTTTCGTGCAAGAGGGCGACCGGCTCTTGCAGGCTCCGCCGCGTGCGCACTGGCAGTCGGAGGATTACAACGCCCTGCACGGCGGGATGCACCGCTGGTTCGAACCGGTCACCGCCGAGACCCTGGCGCAGGTGGCATGGCCTGGCTTGATCGAGGGTTTCGGTCGGCTCTTTTTCGCAATGCGTGATCAGCCGCGCTGGTTCGTGGAGGCGCACCAGTTCCGGATCGATACGGCCGATGGCATCGGCCGGCCCACGCCGGAGGGTGCGCATCGCGACGGCGTCGATTTCGTGGTGGTGCTGCTGGTGGATCGGGTGGGCATCAAGGGGGGCGAGACCCGCGTGTTCGAGGCGCAGGGCACGCAGGGTCAGCGCTTCACCCTGGAACAGCCCTGGTCGGCGCTGTTGCTCGATGATGCCCGGGTGATCCATGAGTCCACCCCGATCCAGCCGCTGGAGCAGGGGGGGCATCGCGATACCCTCGTGCTGACCTACCGTGCCGGCGCATTCCAGGGCGAGGACTGACGCGGTCCGCATCGGCCTGGCTGGGCGTCGAGGAGTGGTCTTCCGGTCGGGCGCGCAGTCGTTACAATCGAAACGATTGCGCCGGAGGGGCGCGGAGGACATCGATGAAACTGGGTTCCCTGAAGGAAGGCGGCCGCGATGGCACGCTGATCGTGGTCTCGCGCGACCTCAGCCGCGCGGTGCGCGCCACCGGCATCGCGCCCACCCTGCAGCGCGCGCTGGAGGACTGGTCCAACCTGGCGCCTCGCCTGAACGCGCTGTCCGAGTCGCTCAATGCGGATCAGGCCGACGGTGCGTTCGATCTGGAGATGGCGGCACTGGCCGCGCCGCTGCCGCGCGCCTATGAATTCGTGGACGGCAGCGCCTACCTGCCGCATGTCGAGCGCGTGCGCCAGGCGCGCGGCGCGCAGGTGCCGGAGAGTTTCTATACCGATCCGCTGATGTACCAGGCGACCAGCGCGGGTTTCCTGGGCCCGCGCGAACCGATCCGCGTGGTCAGCGAGGACTACGGCATCGACCTGGAAGCAGAAGTACTCGTCGTGACCGACGACGTCCCCATGGCCGTCGACGCGGCGCAGGCGGCCGACCACATCCAGTTGATCGGCCTGGTCAACGATGTTTCGCTGCGCCACCTGATCCCCGGCGAGCTGGCCAAGGGTTTCGGCTTCCTGCAGTCCAAGCCGCGCTCGGCGCTCTCGCCGGTCCTGGTCACCCCCGACGAGTTGGGCCAGGCCTGGCGGGACAACAAGCTGCACCTGCCGATGCTGACCCAGATCAACGGTGGCTGGTTTGGTGAGCCGGAGGCGGGTGTCGACATGCAGTTCGACTTCGCCCAGCTCATCGCCCATGTGGCCCGCACCCGTCCGCTGGTGGCCGGGACGCTGGTTGGTTCCGGGACGATCGCCAACCACGACACGGGCAAGGGCGCGTCCTGCCTGGCCGAGCAGCGCACGGTGGAGACTCTGCGCGACGGCAAACCCGCGACGCCCTTCCTCAAGTTTGGCGACACGGTGCGCATCGAGATGCGGGCAAGCGACGGAAGTCCCATTTTTGGTGCGATCGAGCAGCGAATCGAACGCCAGCCCTTGCCCTAGTCGGAGCAGGTTCCACAATGTGCGCCCGGTGCCGCAGGTGGTACCGCTTGTTTCCGTTGAAGGTGTCTTGACGCATGTCCGAGCGGTTGCGGCTGCATTCCTACTGGCGTTCCAGCGCGGCCTACCGCGTGCGGATCGGCCTGAACCTCAAGGGCCTGGCGTACGAGCTGCTGCCGGTGCATCTGGTGCGCGATGGCGGGCAGCAGCATCACCCGGACTATGTGCGCCTGAACCCCCAGCACATGGTGCCCACGCTGCTGCATGGCGGGCGCGTGCTGCGCCAGTCGCTGGCGATCCTGGAATACCTGGACGAAAGCTGGCCGGAACGGCCCCTGCTGCCGGCGGCCGCGCGCGATCGCGCGCGTGTGCGCGGCCTCTCCCAGTTGGTGGCCGCCGATGTGCATCCGCTGGGCAATCTGCGGGTGCTGCGCTACTTCGAGCACGAATGGCGGGTGCCGCCGGTCGAGCGCGATGCCTGGGTGCGCCACTGGATCGTCGAAGGCTTCCAGGCGATGGAGGCCCTGCTGGCCGACGACCTGGTCACGGGGACCTATTGCCATGGCGAGGCGCCGGGAATGGCCGATTGCTGCCTGGTCCCGCAGGTCTACAACGCGCGGCGTTTTGGTGTGGACATGACGCCGTTCCCGACCCTGAGCCGGATCGAGCAGGCTTGCCTGGCATTGCCGGCCTTCCAGCACGCCAGTCCCGAGTGTCAGCCCGACGCGCCAGGGCTGGCGCCGCTGGAGGTTTGAGAGAGGTCTCTCCTCCTGTGGGAGCCGCCATGGCGGCGACGGGCCTTTCCCCAGTAAGGTCCCATCGCCGCCATGGCGGCTCCCACGGACGTCTCAGCTGAAGCCGTGGGTGATCGATGAGGTGCCGCTCTGCTCGTAGAGGTCGGCATAGGGATCATGCTCGCCGGCAGCACCTTCGGAGAGGCGGAACTTCAGCGCCAGTCCGTCGCGCGAGTCCGCCGCGCGCAGCGCCTCGTCCTGGGCGATCTTGCCTTCCTTGACCATGCGGAACAGGCACTGGTCGAAGGACTCCATGCCGTCTTCCAGCGACTCCTCCATGGCTTGCTTGATCTCGTGGATCTGGCCACGGCGCAGCAGGTCTCGGATCACCGGGGTGTTGATCAGCACTTCGGCCGCCGGCAAACGCCGACCGTCCACGCCGCGCACCAGGCGCTGGGACACCACGGCGCGCAGGTTCAGCGCCAGGTTCATCAGGACGTTCTTGTGGGCGGTTTCCGGGAAGAAGTTGAGGATGCGCTCGATGGTCTGGTCGGCGTTGTTGGAGTGCAGCGTGGCCAGGCACAGATGGCCGGTCTCGGCAAAGGCGATGGCCGCCTCCATCGTGGTCGCATCCAGGATCTCGCCGATCAGGATCACGTCCGGCGCCTCGCGCATGGCGTTCTTCAGCGCGTTGTGAAAGGCGTGGGTATCCAGGCCGACCTCACGCTGGTTGACGATGGACTGCTTGTGCCGGTGCAGGTATTCGATCGGGTCCTCGATGGTGAGGATGTGTCCGGTGGTGCTGGAGTTGCGGTAGTCGATCATCGAGGCCAGCGAGGTCGACTTGCCCGAACCGGTCGAGCCGACCAGCAGGACCAAGCCGCGCGGGGTCATGATGATGTCCTTGAGCACCTCCGGCAGCTGCAGTTCCTCGATGGAGGGGATCTTGCTGCGGATGGCGCGGATCACCATGCCGACCTCGCCGCGCTGCTTGAACACGTTGACGCGGAAGCGGCCGGCGTCGGCCAGGGCCACGGCCATGTTCAGCTCCAGGTCGCGCTCGAACTGCGGCACCTGGCCTTCGTCCATCAGCGAGTAGGCGATCTTCTTGACCATGCCCGGTGGCAGGCCAGTATTGCCCAGCGGGTAGAGCTTGCCTTCGATCTTGATGTAGACGGGCGCGCCGGTGGTCAGGAACATGTCCGACGCGTTCTTTTCCGTCATCAGCTTGAGGAAATAGCCGATGTCCATGGTGAAAACCCCTGCTGGCGGATGCTTCCACGCGTTGCATGTTCGACGCGGGCTTGACGACAATGGCCGCGGATTCCCCATGAACGCCGCGTACCCTCATGATTCGTAGCTTCGCACAAATTCCTGGAGCGCTGTGTGCGCTCGTCCTTGCCTTTTCGTTCGCCGCACCGGCCACCGCGCAACAGGCCGAGATCGCCGCTGCGCAGGCCGCTGTCCAGCGTGCCACCCAGGCCGATGCCGACCAGTACGCCCCGGATCTGATCCAGTCGGCACGGCAGAAGGTCTCCCAAGCTCAAGCGTTGGGGGATACGCGCAAAGGGCGCCGCGAAGGGCCGGGGCTGGCAATGGCGGCCCAGGCCGACGCGGATCTGGCCCGGGCGCGCAGTGAACAGGCGACCACGCAAGCCAAGCTGGCCCAGGAGCAGGCCGAGGTCGACCGGCTCCGCAGAGCGCTGGCCACCCCGGAGCCGCCGCCACCACCGCCGGCGCCGCTGCCGCCCGCTGACGCCCTTCCCGCCCTGCCTGTCACCACCCCGGAGGGCACGCCGTGATCCTGTCCCGTCTCCTGATGCTCGCCCTGTTGCTGTGTTGCACGGGCGTCGCCCTGGCCGCTGATGATGAGGTGATCGCCCAGCTCAATGCGCGGCTGAGCGCGCTGGACGCCAATCCGGACCTGCGCGAGCAGGGCGCCTACGAACGCCTGCAGGCGGTTCAGGCGATCCAGCGTTATGCCGATGCGTCCCGTAGCGAGCGCGATAGTGCGCTGTACGTTGCCCAGCGCCGCGTCGAGATCGCCGAACTGGCAGCACAGACCGGGCGCACCTCCCAGCAGATCGCCGATCTCGACCAGACTCGCAACAGCCTGCTGCTCGAGGCCAGCCGCCGCGAGACCGCACGTGCCCGCCAGGAGGCCGAGCGCTTGCGCGTTCAGCAGCAGATCCAGGCCGAAGAGGCCGAGCGCCTGCGCCAGCAGGCCGACGCGGAGGCAGCCGCCGAAGCCGACCAAGCGTTGACCGACGCGACCGGTGCCCAGCAGGCCAAGCTCACCGCAGCCCGCAAGAAGGACGCGGCCCTAGCCCGGCAGGAGGCCGAGCTGATGTCCGGCGAGAAGCTGCCCAAGTCCACTTTCGCCGACGATGGCAGCGAAGCCTTCACCTTGCCCGCCGATGTCTTCGTCAGCGGCAAGTCGGAGCTGTCGGCAGCCGGCAGGTCCGCGGTCAAGGCGCTGGCCGCCTACATGGATGCGACCAAGGGCGCCAAGGCCCGGGTCGACGGCTACGGCGACAAGCAGACACCGGGCGCTCGTCGCTCGGCGGCGCTGCGCAGTGCCCTGCTCAAGGCAGGAGTGTCCAAGGCCCAGGTCAGCGATGGCGGCAACAAGGGGAGCGGGACCAAGGCGCGCGCGGCGGTGATCACGGTGGCGCTTTGATTTTCGTTAAAAATCAGTCATTTATGTGATTTTTGGGGTGGTCATCGCGCTTTGCGCGGGACTGCATCGGCGGCTCGTCGGATTGGCTGAATGTTGCCTGCGCAAAGCCTTGTCGACCCCGTTGGGCAGGAGTAGGGTCGTATGCCCAGGCGGGTCGTCAGGATCGTCTGGGCAGAACGGAGACGCCGAGCCGATGACGCCGATGCCCCAACCCGAGCAGTTCACCGCAGACGCCCTGACGGGGCGTCGGTCCAGCGATCCGGTGCTCCCCCACGCCACGCCCTGTGCCGCAGACCGGCCGGGGCGTTTGCATTTCAGCTGAAGGAGACTCCCATGTTCGAAGGTCAACCCCAGTCCGAAATCGAGGCATTGATCAAGTCCGATCCCGAGTTCAAGCAGCTCTACCAGCGCCATCGCAAGCTCGACAAGAAGGTGACCGACGCCGAGCTCGGCGTGCTGGCCATCGACGATGGCACCCTGGGCCAGATGAAGCGTGAGAAGCTGCTCGCCAAGCAACGTCTGCAGCGCAAATACGACGCCGCGCCCCACTGACGCCCCTTCGCAGTCGCGGGTGCCGGTGACTTCCTCGTCGGACGCCGGCACCCGCGCAATTCCCCTGACCGCGGCGGCCCTTGGGTCGCCGCTTTCATTTGGGGGGGCGTCCTGTTCATCGGCCTGAACAGTGCCGGGGCGGCGCGGTGCGATAATGCCCCACGTTTCCAACCGCGAGCCTGTCCAGCGCATGACGATCCATTCCTCGGTCCTCGAGCTGATCGGACACACCCCCATCATCAAGGCCCAGCATCTGGATGCCGGCCCTTGCGAGCTCTATCTGAAACTGGAGAGCGCCAACCCCGGCGGCTCGATCAAGGACCGGATCGGCCTGTCCATGATCAGCGCCGCCGAAGCCCGCGGCGACCTCAAACCAGGCGCCACCCTGGTCGAGGGCACGGCGGGCAACACTGGCTTAGGGCTGGCGCTGGTGGCCCAGCAGAAGGGCTATCGCCTGATCCTGGTGGTCCCCGACAAGATGAGCCGGGAAAAGATCTTCAACCTCAAGGCGATGGGCGCCGAAGTCGTGCTGACCCGCTCGGACGTGGCCAAGGGGCATCCGGAGTACTACCAGGACCTGGCTGCGCGCATCGCGCGCGAGACCCCTGGCGCCTACTTCATCAACCAGTTCGGCAACCCGGACAACCCGGCCGCGCACGAGTTCGGCACCGGCCCGGAGATCCTGGAGCAGATGGGCGGGCAGTTGGACGCGATCGTCTTTGGTTGTGGCAGCTCGGGCACCATGACCGGCCTGTCGCGCGCCTTCGCCAAGGCCTCGCCGCAGACCGAGCTGGTGTTGGCCGACCCGGTCGGCTCGATCCTCACCCAGTACATCAACGAAGGCACGCTGAGCGAGAAATCCGGCAGCTGGCTGGTGGAGGGCATCGGCGAGGATTTCCTGCCGGACATCTCCGACTTCACCCGGGTCAAGAAGGCCTACGCGATCCCGGACAAGGAGAGCTTCCTGACCGCCCGCGAGCTGCTGGCCAAGGAAGGCATCCTGGGCGGGTCTTCGACCGGCACGCTGCTGGCCGCCGCGCTGCGCTACTGCCGCGAGCAGACCACGCCCAAGAAGGTGCTGGTGTTCGTCTGCGACACCGGCAACAAGTACCTGTCCAAGATGTACAACGACTACTGGATGCTGGACAACGGCTTCATCGAACGCCCCCAGCACGGCGACCTGCGCGATCTGATCCTGCGCCCGTACAGCCAGAAGGACACCGTGGTGGTGGCACCGACCGACCTGCTGACCACCGCCTACCAGCGCATGAAGCTTTACGACGTGTCGCAGTTGCCGGTCATGGAGGGCGAAACGCTGGTCGGCATCATCGACGAATCCGACGTGCTGCTGCATGTCTACGGCGACGAGGCGCGCTTCGGCGATCCGGTGGCCACCGCGATGGTCAGCAAGCTGGAACGGCTGGACGTGGCCTCGCCGATCGAGGCGCTGCTGCCGGTGTTCGACCGGGGGCAGGTGGCCATCGTGATGAACGGCGAGCAGTTCCTCGGTCTGATCACCCGGATCGACCTGCTGAACTACTTGCGACGCCGGGTGCAATAGATGCGGCGTTCATTTTTGAATTCAGGTACTTGGCGCTCACCTGCCGGTGAAGGCGCTGTTAGAATTCCGACCGCTCTTTGAGAAGTCCCCCATGTCCGACCATACCCGCGGGAGCCAGGACGGCGACAGCAGCCTGGCCTTGGCGACGCTCGCCATCCACGGCGGGCAGTCTCCCGATCCCAGTACCGGGGCGGTGATGCCGCCCATCTACGCCACCTCGACCTACGCCCAGTCCAGCCCTGGCGAGCACTCGGGATTCGAGTACAGCCGCACCCAGAATCCGACCCGCTTCGCCTACGAGCGTTGCGTAGCCGCGCTGGAAGGGGGCTCGCGGGGTTTCGCCTTTGCCTCTGGCATGGCCGCCACGGCCACCGTGCTGGAACTGCTGGACAGCGGCGACCACGTCATCGCGATGGATGACCTGTATGGCGGCAGCTTCCGGTTGTTCGAGCGCGTGCGCACCCGCAGCGCGGGACTGGCCTTCAGCTACGTCGACCTGACCGACGCGGCGGCGTTCGAGGCGGCGATTACGCCAAAGACCAAGCTGGTGTGGATCGAGACGCCCACCAATCCGATGCTCAAGATCGTGGATATCGCCGCGATCACACAGATCGCCAAGCGCCATGGCCTGATGGTGGTGGTGGACAACACCTTCGCCTCGCCGATGTTGCAGCGCCCGCTGAGCCTCGGCGCGGACATCGTGGTGCATTCGGCCACCAAGTACCTCAACGGCCACTCGGACATGGTCGGCGGCGTGGCCGTGGTCGGCGACAACGCCGAACTTGCCGAGCAGCTGGCGTTCCTGCAGAACTCCGCCGGTGCCGTGCAGGGTCCGTTCGACAGCTTCCTCGCCCTGCGCGGCCTGAAGACCCTGCACCTGCGCATGAAAGCGCATTGCGACAACGCCCTGGCGCTGGCGCAGTGGCTGGATGCACACGACGCGGTCTCCAAGGTGATCTATCCCGGCCTGCCTTCGCATCCGCAACACGATCTGGCGGCCAAGCAGATGTCTGGTTTCGGCGGCATCATTTCGTTCGAACTCGAGGGCGGCGCTGAGGCTGCAAAACGCTTCTGCGAAAATGCCCAGTTGTTCACCCTGGCCGAATCACTCGGCGGCGTCGAGAGTCTGGTTAACGTGCCGGCGCTGATGACCCATGCCTCCATTCCCGTCGAACGCCGCGCGCGCCTCGGGATCACCGATGGGTTGGTTCGGTTGAGTGTGGGAATAGAAGGCATCGCCGATTTGCGAGGTGATCTGGAGCGGGCGCTTGCTTCCCGATCCCGTCATCCTTGATAACTCGCTTGGCATGCTGAAAGCCGCGATCCGCATCCAATGAAACATCCTACGATTGACGCGTCGCGGAATGTCGGCCAAAGCCGCGTGTGGCTAGCAGCTTGCATGCGTTTCGTCCTGCTTCGCCCAGCCTTGAAGCGTCCTCTCATTAGGATCCTTTCCATTACGCCTGGCGTTCTGCTGGCGATCAAACGCTTCGGTGTCCGTGCTGGACTGGCACAGTCAATGGGTCACGGTCATACCGCCATCAATGGACGTCCAAAAGTGCTCGTGCAGGAGCTTGGCTTATCTGCGCGAGGCGCGCAGATACTAGATGAGCTGCGTAACGCAATGGCCGTTAAGGACGATTGACGAATGCGCATCGTCATCGATATCCAGGGAGTGCAGACGGAGAGCCGGCACCGTGGTATTGGCCGCTACTCATCTGCACTGCTAGAGGCCATGCTGCGGCAGCCGCGGAACCACGAGTTCTGGCTGGTGTCCAATGCGAGCCTGGACGCGCCTGGGTTAGGTTCGTTGATGGATCTGCTGCCAGCAGAGCGTATGGTGGAATTCAGCTCAGTCCAGCCGTCACATTGGCAGGATCCGAGTAATGCCTGGCGTCGGGCTGCATCGGAACAGTTGCGTTCGTCCTTTCTTCAGACGATTCAGCCTGACGTAGTGCATGTATCAAGTCTGATCGAAGGTTCGAACGATGCTGCTGTGACATCGATCAGCGCAGGTGCCGGATTTACGTCGGCGACACTCTATGACCTGATCCCGCTGCACGACCGTTCTTACCTTTCTTCCGAAAGCGTGGCAAGTTGGTACGAAGCCAAAATGGCTTCGCTGCAGCGGGCTGATTTGTTGTTGGCGATTTCAGAATACGTGCGGCGTGATGTGACGGATATGCTGGGTTTTCCCGCCGAGCGTGTGGTCAACATCTCTTCTGCCGCGTCCGAGATCTTTAGACCGATCGCGATTACATCCGATGTGCATCACAGGTTGATGCGCGAATACGGGATTGCAGGAGATTATTTGCTGTATAGCGGGGCGATGGACTCCCGCAAGAATCTCGAGCGCCTTCTGGCTGCCTACGCCCTTTTGCCGGAAGCAACGAGGGCGAAGCATCAACTGGTCATCAGTGGAAAGATGACAGCGATTGAGCGCGATCGTATTGTGCTTGTCGCGCGACGTTTGCGCTTGGCAGAGGACAGGCTTGTCTTTACGGGTCACGTTTCCGATGACGCCTTGGTTGAGCTCTATTGTGCGGCTGCACTTTTTGTGTTGCCTTCCCTGCAAGAGGGTTTTGGCTTGCCCGCCTTGGAGGCAATGGCGTGTGGAACTGCAGTCATTGGCTCGTGTCTCACTAGCATCCCTGAAGTCATCGGCCGCAAGGACGCTTTGTTTGATCCCACTCAACCCTCCGAGATCGCATCGGCCATTTATCGCGTCCTCGCTGAGCCTGCGTTCCGGCAGGATCTGTGCGCTTATGGGTTGCGCAGGACGCGAGAGTTTTCCTGGGCATCTTGTGCATCGCGGGCGCTGGATGCCTTCGAGGAGCATGCTCCCCCGAGCCGTCGGCAGCTCGGTTGGAGTGCCGCGCTGCAGCGAATCGCGGACACTCGCTCGACGTTGATCGCTGCACTAGCGGGTGCACACTTGCCTGGAAAGAAAATTGAAGACCAGGATTTGGTGGCGGCTGCAGCGGCAATTGACTGCAATGAGGAGCTAGCACGGCGCGTGTCAAGACGGGAGGAGTCCTTTCCCGTGCTGCCGACCTGGCGAATCGAAGGCCCATTCGACAGCAGCTATAGCCTAGCGCTGGTCAACAGGGAGCTCGCCAAGGCGATGCATCATCTAGGTATCGAAGTGGGACTACATTCCACCGACGGTGCAGGAAATTTGGTGCCCGATCCAGGCCTGCTTGCGGCTGATCCGTTGATCGCCCAACTGCACGCTGCGTCCTCACGTCTGCTTCCCCGCGCGTCGGACGTTACCAGCCGCCTGCTATATCCTCCGCGGGTAGCTGATATGGAGTCAAGATTTAACTACTTGCACGCCTATGCCTGGGAAGAATCGGAGATTCCCAAGCCCTGGGTCGCGGATTTCAATGAGTTCTTGCAGGGTATCTCCGCGCTTTCCTCCCATGTGGCCAAGTTGCTTGTAGACAATGGAGTTGGCCTGCCGATCACGGTATGTGGCGCCGGCGTGGACCATTGGGATCGTCTTCCAGAAGGTGAGGATATTGAGCTGCGGGCGCGGACCTTTCGTTTCTTGCATGTATCCTCGTGCCTTCCGCGCAAGGGCGTGGATGTCCTGCTCAAGGCCTACGGCGATGCTTTCACAGATGCCGACGACGTTTCTCTGATTATCAAGACTTTCCCCAACCCGCAGCAGGACATCGGGCGTCAAGTACAAGAGGCGCGTTCTGCACGTCCGGGATTCCCGCACGTGCTGGTGATCGAGCGTGACTTGGAGGGCGCGCAGCTCAAACGGCTTTACGAAAAATGCCATGTCATGGTCGCGCCCAGTCGCGCAGAGGGGTTCGGCCTGCCGATGGCTGAGGCAATGCTCTCGGGTCTTGCGGTTATTACCACGGCTTGGGGCGGTCAGTCCGACTTTTGCACGAAAGAAACCGCTTGGCTGATCGATTACGAGTTCTTCCCAGCGGACACATTGTTCGGCCTGCCACACTCGGTTTGGGCCGAGCCGTCCCGTCCCCACTTGGCTACATTACTTAAAGAGCTGTGGCAGATGCCTGCGGAGGCGCGCGCGCGTCGGACCGCGCGCGGTCAGGATCTGCTGCGTCGAAGCTTCCGTTGGGAGGACGTCGCTCGCCGCATGCTGCGTTTTGCACAGGCAGTGTATGACAGGCCTATGGCGTCGTGCAGACCGGTCTTGGCCTGGATTGGCTCTCTAAGGACTGATCGTTCCGGTGCGGAACAGGCTGCCTCATGCATCGGCTGCCTGCCTGGGCGTCTGACGGTGTTGATGGAGGAGGGCGGAGACACTGTGACGGTCCCGGCAATGTCGCGTACCTGTTGGGCCGCGCACTCCAACGACTCGGCGAACATCTTGGCCGACGAGGTCGCGCGAGCCAATGCCGGGACGGTGATTATCCATTATCAAGATGATCTACTTCCGCCTGCGCAACTGGAGTTGTTGCTGTCACGCTTGTCTGAGCAACAGCGCGGCATCATTCTGGTGTTTGAGAATCCCGCGGTGCTTGACTCATGGCCGGTAGAGCTGCTCGCACGGCTCCACGTATGCGAGCGCATCCTTGTTCCGGATGTACATGGGCTCAACGTGCTCAGGAGACATTCGCTCGTCCAACAAGGCTTGATCCTGGGCTCCAATGACGTCTCCGTAGACGGCGGTCAGCGCCTCGGCAATCTGCTCTTTGCCTTGTCTTGGTTACGAACTGGTCGCAAACCATTAGCTCACGCTGCATCGACCAATTGCTCCTCGCCCTCCGGCGCACTCTGGCATCTAAACGATGTTGGTCTATGTGCCGTATCCGGCAGCGATGCATCTCTAGGGAAGGCTTCATGAAAGATATGCTGCGCTCGTTATGGGTCTATAGGTACTTCATTTTCTCCTCGATCAACAACGAGCTGAAGATGCGTTTCGTGCAGAGCAAGCTCGGTGCACTTTGGATGATCATTCATCCTCTTATGCAGGTCCTGATTTTTGCAACCATCTTGTCAGAGGTGCTGTCAGCGAAATTGCCTGGTATTGATAACAAGTATGCCTATGCTCTCTACCTGATGTCAGGGACGCTGTGCTGGAACATGTTCAGTGAAACCGTCAACAAGTGTGTTTCGCTCTTTGTGGAGAACGGAAATCTTATGAAGAAGATCGCGTTCCCACGAATCTGCCTGCCCTTCATTGCGGGCGGTGCCATGTTGATTAACAACGTATTGCTGCTTCTGGCCATCTTTCTGGTGTTTGCGGTGATGGGGCATTTCCCGGGACATCAGGTTCTGTGGCTTCCGGTGCTCATGATGATGACGTTAATGTTTGCAATGTCCATTGGAATTCTGCTGGGAGTATTTAATGTCTTCATGCGCGATATTGCACAAGTCGTCCCCGTTGTGCTGCAGGCGCTGTTCTGGTTGACGCCGATCGTATACAACATCAGCATCCTGCCAAAAGGAGTCGGAGAGGTATTCAGGCTTAATCCGCTGTATCCACTGGTTACCGGATACCAGCAGGTCCTGCTTTACGACAAGGCGCCCGATTGGGTCTCGCTGGCGCCGTTGGCATTGGCTACAGTGTTGTTGGCAATCGCTTCGCTGGTCGTATTTCGTCGCGCCAGCCAAGAATTGGTGGACGCACTATGATCAGGCCAGTCATGAAGGTCGAGGGACTCGGCAAGGCCTACCGCGTCTGGAGTAGCCAGTGGCTGCGCGCGGCCAGTTGGTTTGGATTGAACGTGCATCCGCGGGAGGAGCACTGGGTACTTCGGGATGTTTCCTTCACGATCGCGCCCGGCGAATCGGTCGGTGTGGTCGGGCGTAATGGCGCCGGTAAGAGCACCCTGCTGAAATTGATTACAGGCACCGTGCAGCCGACTGAGGGGCAGATCAATCGCTCCGGTCAGATTGCCGCCATCCTCGAGCTCGGCATGGGGTTCAATCCGGATCTGACCGGCCGGCAAAATGCTTACCATTCGGCTGGTTTGATGGGTTATTCCCAGCATCAGATCGACGCGGCAATGCCCGCTATGGAAGACTTTGCCGAGGTCGGGGAGTACTTCGACGAGCCGGTTAGGACGTACTCGAGCGGCATGCAGGTTCGCGTGGCGTTCGCAGTCGCTACCGCCTTCCGTCCAGACGTGCTGATCGTAGACGAGGCCTTGTCTGTCGGCGATGCCTATTTTCAAGCCAAGTGTTTCAAGCGCGTCCAGGAGTTCAAGGCACAGGGAACAACTCTGATCTTGGTCAGCCACGCTGTAGGCGACATCGTCAAGCATTGCGAGCGCGTTATCTTCATCAAAGATGGGCGTTTGTATGCGGACGGGCCCGCACGCGAGGTTTCAAACTTGTATCTGGACGAGCTATTTGGGAAGCTTCCGGCCGGTGCGCCAGATAATGTTGTGGCTGCTCAGCTTCCAGTGGCGGCCATTTCCGCCGAAGGGCAAGAAGATATTTTTCACACGCGCCCCGGCTACAACGCAAAGGAGCACCGATGGGGGCAGGGGGGGGCGTCGATCATTGATTATGCGATTGTCAGCGGCCAGGATATTTTTCCTGGCCGCATAGAAAGCGGCGCAAACGTCGAATTTCACATGAAGATCCTTTTTCACCAGGATTTCGACAGCGTTGTGCCGGGCTTCCTTCTGAAGACGTTGGATGGTCTGTTTCTTTACGGGACCAATTCATTTCTAGCCAGTGACGGACGCGAGGTTTTGTCGCCGAAGGCCGGCGAGGTGGTGACCTGCCATTTCAGCGTTCCCTTCGCTGTCAACGAGGGGCACTACATGGTGTCCATGGGAATCTCTAGCGGTGATCCCCTTTCGGAGCTTGTGCCTTTGGATCGCCGCTACGACGCTATCCTTGTAGATGTAAGTCGCCCTATGCAATTTTGGGGCATTGTCGACCTGAAAGCAGACTTCGTCAGCACGCCTCGCTGACCGTTGTCTCTTGCTGGTTGATTCGGCCCACGTTTCGTTTGAGCTCTAAATCATGACAGACCCCCTACTTCCTACTGCGCTCTCTATCATTGATCTTGTCGCGGCGCTTCCAGAGAAGTACCAGCCAATATTTGGTCATCCTGAGTTATCAGGAGACAGCGCACGTGATTGCGCCGAGAGGCTGCAGCTGATATTGAGGGTCTCCGATCACCTGGAGGGGGCGCTGGGACGTCCGGCGCGAGTGCTTGATCTTGGGTGTGCCCAGGGATTCTTTTCGCTGAGCCTCGCGGTGCGTGGATGCACCGTTTACGGCGTTGATTTTCTGGAGCGTAATATCGCCGTCTGCCAGGCATTGGCACGAGAGCAAGGCCTAGAGAACACTGTATTTGCACACGGACGTATAGAAGATGTCATCGCATGCCTGAAGGATAATGAGTATGATCTCGTCCTGGGGCTGAGTGTATTCCATCATCTCGTGCACGAGCACGGAACGGATGCGGTTGCGGATTTGATCGGCGGTATCGCGAGTCGCATTCCAGTCGCAATTTATGAAATGGCGGTTCGTGATGAGCCCCTATATTGGGCTGATGCCCAGCCGCAGGAGCCAGCGGACCTCCTGCGAGACTACGCGCTCACCAAACTCACCTCTTTTCAGAAGACACATCTTTCGGACATTGTCCGGCCCATCTTTTATGCGAGTAATCGCTACTGGATGATTGGGGACGATTTCCGTGAGTTCACGAGTTGGCGATCACTTTCCCATGCGCATGCCTCGAGCAGCCACATGGGAACTCGTCGTTACTATTTTGGCGAGGGCGTTATGCTCAAGAGGATGTCGCTGCTTAATCCTTTGCTGGAAGCGCCGAATCGGACAGAGTTTGAACGGGAGATGGACTTTCTATGCTCGCCGCCGCCGGGCATCAGAGTTCCGCGCTTAATAGGGCATGAGGTCGATAGGCGGGACGTCTGGCTACTGCGCGAGCAACTCCCAGGTAAGTTGCTGTCGGAATTGATGGCGGAGGGTGCCTCTTTTTCCGGTGAGTCCGTGGCGGACGAGTTGATTGGGCAGCTCGTGGCACTGGAGTCTGCAGGGCTCTACCATAACGATGTTCGTTGCTGGAATCTGCTTGTTGGCGAGAGTGGGGGCGTCAGTTTGATTGATTACGGCGCTATTTCGAAAGATCCGCGGGATTGCGTCTGGCCGGACAATCTCATCCTCTCTCTCCTGATCACGCTGCGTGAGATATTTGATCGAGATATTTCAGTACCTGATCCTGTCCGGAATCCGTTGCTCGATGTTGCCTCGCTGCCCTCTCGCTATCGGGATGCCTTCCGGATCGTCTTAGATCTTCCGCAGGCGCAATGGAGCTTCTCCGCGCTGCAAGGTGCGCTTGGAAAGCCATGTGGAGAAGTTCACCACGGTTGGGAGTTGCTCGCTTCTAAGCAGGAGGGCGCTGGCCAGATCTATCAGCGCACGCTCCTGAATCTACGCGATGGCGGTTTGAATCTCCAGGCAAGGCTCAACGAGTCCCTCAGTAATGCCCATCACTGGTTCTTGCGGGCCAGCGACTACCAAGAGCAACTTGCAGTGGCTGAAATGCGCGTTAAGCGAGAGGCGGATCTGCAAATTGCTATGGCCGAGCAGATGCAGGTTATCGAGATGCTGCAGGCAGATGTGCAGGAGGCTAGGGCTATCACGGAGGCGCATCGTGTTGAGGCGATCAGACAGTCCATGGCCGCGCAGGCGGCGAGGGCCGCGCTTGCCGAAATTGTTGAGAGCACCAGCTGGCGGATGACGTCACTCTTGAGGCACTCTCTAACCTCTGTTAGACGGTTCTATCGATCTCCGGGGGATTTTGCCCGGGGATACATGGTTCGTGTCATCCAGTCTCTTTCCGCCACACCGAGGCTGTGGCGGTTAACCAATAGATTTCTGAAACTATTTCCTTCTCTTCATTCGAGGCTTCGTGCCTTCGTGTCCCGTCGGGGACTGCTTGTGCCGTCAGCTGAGCCGATTAGTCCCGTGTTCGGCGGGCTGGGCCAGGTTGGATCATTCGGAGGCGTTGGGAATGAGTCGGCGTCCGCGCTGAGTGCTCGAGGAGAACATATTCTAGAGCGTGTTCGGAGCGCGGCGCGAGTGAAGGAAGCAGAATGAAAATTGTTATTGATCTTCAGGGCGCGCAGTCGGAGAGTCGATATCGCGGAATCGGTCGGTATAGTATGGCGTTAGCGCTTAATGCCGCGCGCGCCAAGCGCGAACACGATATTCACTTGCTTCTTAATGGGACGTTCGAGGAGACGGTGGGGCCGATCCGTGAGGCGTTTCTTGAGGTCCTTCCGCCGGAGAATATCCATGTCTTCCACGTGCCTCTCCCTGTTAAGGGGATGCATGTGGAAAACTTGGATCGTATCGTGGCAGCCGAGGTCGTGAGAGATGCGGCGATCGCAGCGCTCAAGCCCGATCTGGTCCATGTGTCGAGTCTGTTTGAGGGCTACGGAGACGATTCGGTCACGGGTGTGGTTGAGTTGTTCGATATACCGACGGTGGTGACCCTTTACGATTTGATTCCACTGATGAATCGGCAAGTCTATCTGGACCCGGTGCCCCCTTACAAAATTTATTACGAAAGAAAGCTTGAGAGGCTCAAGAAGGCCGATGCCTTGCTCGCTATTTCAAACTGCGCCATGGAAGAGGCCCAATCTGGACTCTCCTTGGAGCCGGGCCGACTGTTTAACATATCAGCTGCTTGCGACCCAGTCTTTACGCAACTATCCCAGACCTCGCCTGTCAAGAAGCTCGTACAGCATAAGTTTGGGCTGGATATTGATTTTATCCTTTATACGGGCGGTTCGGACGAGCGAAAGAATCTGCGGAGCCTGGTCGACGCGTATGCTCGGCTGGAATGGCGTCAAAGGATGCGCTGTCGGCTGGTGTTGGCGGGAAGGATGCATCAGCCCCATGTCGACGAGCTCAGGGCCCGCGCTGCGGCAGCTGGGCTGGAGCCGCAAGAGATTGTCTTCACAGGATATATCAGCGATATTCACCTCGCAGCGCTCTATAATCTTTGCCGACTGTTTGTGTTTCCGTCTTGGCACGAGGGTTTCGGCCTTCCAGTTCTGGAGGCTATGTCGTGCGGGGCCGGGGTAATTGCGTCCGATGCATCGAGTATCCGCGAGATTGTTCAGTTCAAGCCGGCCCTATTCGATCCCGCCGATGTTGAGTCCATTCGTGAGCGCATGTCGCACTATCTGGACCATGATGAAGACTTGGCTGCATTGCGTGAATATTCGATAGAGCGCGCACGCGATTTTTCCTGGGCGAAGGTGGCCGATCGCTTTTTGGATGCCTGTGAGGAAGTCGCCTCAAGGCGAACAGCGCCTGCTTTACCCGACGGGGATGCGCTGATCGACTTTGCGGCTGACGCATTGGTTGTGCCTCGGCCGGCGGACATAGGTGTTGAGATGGCGCTCGCCGACGCCTTGGATAGGTCAGTGCCTCCTAAGCTTCCAAAAATCATGGTGGATGTCACCGAGTTATCAGCACACGATCTCAAGACCGGCATCCAGCGTGTGACCCGTGCAATCATCGCAGAATGGGGCGCCCGGCCGCCTCCAGGCTATTGCATGCAGCTTGTACGCCTTGATCGTGAGCGAAGAAGGTACGTCTGCGCCGATCGGTACGCGAGCGAGTTTTTTGGTGGCCGGTCCGTGCATGAAGACGGTGCGCTAGTCTGCCATGCTGGTGATATTTTTCTTGGACTGGATCTGGTCGGCGATAGCGTGGCCTTGGTGCCCGATTGGTTTAATTACTTCCGGAACACGGGAGTGCGTATCGCGTTCACTGTGTACGACATTCTTCCAGTCCGTCATCCGGAGTGGTGGCCTGGCGACGGCCATAGGCATCACGAGCGATGGCTCCGGGGAATCGCCGCCCACGCTGACCTACTAATCTGCATTTCACGCGCCACTGCCGATGACGTAGAAAGCTGGATGAAGTCACAGGGCATTGAACGCCCGCCTGCGCTGGCTTGGTTCCATCTTGGTGCGAATATTGAGGGAAGTGTGCCAACCACCGGGCTGGATCCGCAGGCGGAATCGATCCTTGGGCAATTGGAAGCTGGAACCAGCTTCCTCATGGTCGGTACCCTTGAGCCTCGTAAGGGACATACCCAAGCGCTGGCGGCATTCGAGTATTTGTGGTCTGAAGGTCAGGACGTGCTCCTTGTGATTGTCGGCAAGCGCGGCTGGCTTGTCGATGAGTTGGCGGATCGATTGAGTCAGCACCCTGAACTGGGCAAACGCTTGTTCTGGCTAGCGGGCATAAGTGATGAATTTTTGGAGCGACTGTATAGCGCCTGTGACTGTCTTTTGGCGGCATCGGAAGGGGAGGGATTTGGTCTACCGCTGATTGAGGCGGCACAGCGTGGGTTGCCCCTGCTAGCCCGCGATATTCCGGTGTTTCGCGAAGTCGCGGGCGATAGCGCATTCTATTTCGAGGGTTCGGACGTGAGCTCCCTTGCCGCTGCGGTGCAGAGTTGGATGCAGATGTATAGCCGTGGCAGCCATCCTCGTGCTGGCGGTGTGCGCTGGCTCACGTGGAGTCAGAGTTCCGATCAGTTGGTCGAGGTCCTGCGGGGGGATTTGCCTAGCGCCGGAGACGGGACTCAGAGGCACTCTAGTGCGTTATCATCTGCCCCTGGGGGCACGGCCCAGTAATTTGACAGCACGGCGTGCACAGGCTGCTTCCTCGCCTAGTCGAGAATTTAAATAAATCTGTTTTGACGAGAGAGATAATGAGCAAGAAGAGCGCGATTATTACCGGTATTACAGGGCAGGATGGCGCCTATCTCGCCGAGCTTTTACTTGAGAAGGGTTACGACGTTTACGGCGCTTATCGTCGATCGAGTTCCGTGAATTTCTGGAGGATTGCTGAGCTTGGCATAGAGGGTCATCCGCGTCTTCACTTGGTTGAATACGATCTTACTGATTTGTCGTCCAGCATCCGTTTGCTGCAAAGTACGGGCGCCCGTGAGGTTTATAACCTCGCGGCGCAGAGTTTTGTGGGCGTCTCTTTTGAACAGCCACTAACCACCGCTGAGATCACGGGAATTGGGGCGGTGAATCTCTTAGAGGCAATCCGCATCGTGGATCCCACTGTGCGCTTTTATCAAGCGTCCACGTCGGAGATGTTTGGAAAAGTGCAAGCAATCCCTCAGATCGAGGAGACGCCGTTTTATCCGCGAAGCCCTTACGGCGTGGCCAAGCTCTATGCACATTGGATGACTGTCAATTATCGTGAGTCCTACGGCATCTTCGGTACCAGTGGTATTCTTTTCAATCACGAGTCACCGTTGCGTGCGCGGGAGTTTGTAACTCGTAAAATCACCGACTCAATTGCCAAGATAAAGCTCGGCAAATTGGACGTACTGGAGCTGGGAAACCTGGACGCAAAGCGCGACTGGGGCTTCGCGAAGGAGTACGTGGAGGGAATGTGGCGCATGCTGCAGGTTGATGAGCCAGATACTTACGTGCTCGCGACCAACCGGACCGAGACGGTCCGTGATTTTGTCGAGATGGCAGCGAAGGCGGTTGATATCCAGCTTGATTGGCAGGGAGAGGGCGAGGGCGAACGCGGGGTGGATAGGGCTAATGGGAAGGTCCTTGTCGCGATCAACCCCAAGTTCTATCGCCCGGCCGAGGTGGATCTGCTGATCGGTAACCCAGCCAAGGCCAAACAAAAGCTCGGGTGGGAACCTAAGACGACTCTCGAGCAGCTTTGCCGGATGATGGTCGAAGCGGACATGCGTCGTAACCAGCAGGGCTTTTCATTCTGATGGACCGCATCGGGAAGCGCGCACTACTGACGGGAGCCTCAGGATTCACTGGGCGCTATGTACGCGCCGAGTTGGAATCGCGAGGGTATCTGGTCTATGGCATGGGCGCTCGAACTGCTGACGGCAGCGAGGGAGTTGAAATCTGCGCTGACCTACGCGACTCCGAGCAACTTGCGAGCGTGGTGCAGGACGTGCGCCCAAATGTCGTGGTGCATCTGGCCGCTCTGGCGTTCGTAGGTCACGCTCATGTGAATGATTTCTACGAGGTGAACCTCGTGGGAACGCGTAATCTACTGAAGGCGCTATCCGAATCCGGAGTCGCGCCAGAGGCCGTGTTGCTCGTGAGTAGTGCGAATATTTACGGTAATGCGTCGGAGGGCACTATCGACGAGTCCGTGAAGCCTGCGCCGGCGAATGACTATGCGGTCAGCAAGTTGGCGATGGAGTACATGGCCTCCCTATGGCGGGATCAGCTTCCGCTGATCGTGGCACGACCGTTCAACTACACCGGTGTTGGTCAATCGGCCAATTTCCTTGTGCCCAAGATCGTCGATCACTTCCGTCGCCGCGCGAAATCTATTGAACTTGGAAACCTTGATGTGTGGCGAGATTTCAGTGACGTGCGCTTCATTGCGCAAGTTTACGGCGATCTGATCGCGAATCGCGAGGCAGTCGGACAAGTCGTCAATGTCTGCTCGGGTGTCGCTCTTTCGCTCAGGGAGATCATCATGATGTGCGAGGAGATCGCTGGCTATCACATCAACGTGAAGGTCAATCCCGACTTCATGCGTGCCAATGAGGTGAAGACACTGCGGGGTGATCCGGCGCTGTTGAGGCGGCTTACCGGCGCAGGACATGGGCCAGCGCTACGCAAGACATTGGAGTGGATGCTCGCTGCATAGGTCAGGAGTTTAGCCTTGCCAAGGCTTATGAAGCTAATTCGGAAAGCGGCGATTATTGGCCTATTTCGCCCCTCTACGAATACAAAGAAGTCCCGACGCTGCTTTGCGGTCGGGGGGAAGATCATCGCGAGGAATGGACATGTCGGCAAACTATAAAAGAACACTTGTCACCGGCGGCGCCGGCTTTCTGGGTTCGCATCTTTGCGAGCGCTTGATTAACGCTGGACAAGATGTGTTATGCGTTGATAATTTTTATACGGGTAACAAGCAGAATGTAGCTGAATTGCTTAAGCATCCTCGTTTTGAGTTGATGCGTCACGACGTCACCTTTCCTTTGTACGTGGAAGTCGATCAGATCTACAACCTCGCTTGTCCTGCTTCGCCTGTGCACTATCAATATGATCCCGTACAGACGACCAAAACCAGTGTCCATGGGGCCATCAACATGCTTGGATTGGCTAAGCGTGTTCGTGCTCGAATTTTGCAGGCGAGCACCAGTGAAGTCTACGGAGACCCGGAAATTCATCCGCAAGTCGAAGGTTACTGGGGGCGCGTTAATCCGGTTGGTATTCGTAGCTGCTACGATGAAGGAAAGCGCTGCGCAGAAACGCTTTTCTTCGATTATTGGCGCCAGCATCAACTTCAGATCAAAGTCATGCGTATCTTCAATACGTATGGTCCGCGCATGCATCCTAACGACGGCCGTGTAGTCAGTAATTTCATTGTACAAGCGCTTCGCGGCGAGCCAATCACCATCTATGGAGATGGGAGTCAGACGCGTAGCTTCTGCTACGTGGATGATCTGGTAGAGGGCATGATGTTACTGATGGAAAGCCGCGACGACTTCACAGGTCCCGTAAATATCGGCAATCCTGGAGAGTTCACCATGCTTCAGTTGGCTGAGACTGTGTTGAAACTCGTGGGCGGAAGCTCAAAGCTGGTATTTCAGCCGTTGCCGTCTGACGATCCCAAGCAGCGCCAACCTGACATCAGCCTGGCTAGGTCAGAACTCGGCTGGCAGCCAAAAGTCGCGCTAGAAGATGGTTTGAAGGAGACGATCAACTACTTCCGCTGGCGGCTGCACGAATGAATCAGCCTCGTATGGAGTCTCTGGTTGTTGTTATGCCCATCTTTGAGGATGTGGAGGCGTCGAGTCGCCTATTCCGTGAGCTCTCGCTAAAGCAAGGCTCCTCCACGTTCGTTGTCGCGGTTGACGATGGCTCGGTGAAACAGCCGGTGGAGCCTGTTGCTATAGCGGATGCTGGCCTCAATGGCGTGGTCATTCGGCTCAGGCGAAATGTCGGCCACCAAAGAGCTATCGCCATCGGCTTGAGTTATGTAGCAGAGAATTTTGGCGACGATCAGGAGGTGGTTGTCATGGATTCGGATGGCGAAGATAAGCCTGAGTCCATTGGGGAACTCCTTGAAAAATTACGACTCGCTGACGTGGATATTGTTGTAGCGACCCGTAAGAGCCGCGTTGAGACCCTGCGTTTTAGAGCGTTCTATCTCGTTTATAAGTGGATATTCTCTGTATTGAGCGGGAGAAAAATAAGCTTTGGTAACTTTATGGCATTGAAGATGCCCGCGGTACGTCGTTTGGCGGCGATGCAGGAATTATGGACACATGTCGCTGCCTGCGTGCTTAATTCCAGACTTCGCGTGGCGACTGCCGGGCTGGATCGCGGCCCCCGTTATGCCGGCCGAAGCAAAATGAATTTCGTCGGCTTAGCGCTTCATGGTTTCAGGGCGCTAATGGTCTTCGCGGAAGATGTGTTGGTCCGTGTAGGGATCGTCTGTACGCTCGTTGCAGGTCTATCTGTCGCAGGTGGCGTGCTTGCACTTGTACTCAAGGCGCTTGGTTTTGCCACTCCGGGCTGGTTTTCCCTGGTGAGCGGCATTCTACTTCTGGTGTTCCTCCAGACTGGAGCACTGACGTTAATCACGCTGATGCTTTCGGGGTCCGTTCGCAGTGGAGGCATTGTTACTCCTGGAAGCTACATGGACTTCGTCCTCGAAGAGTTGGAAGCCCACCGTGGCTAACAATGCTCTCCGCGGGCAGTTAACAAGATACTTGATAAATGGCTTAGTGGCGACAGTGGTGCATTACTCCACGTTGCGCTTCAATCTTGAGGTGCTGCAAATGCGCTCGGCCGGCATTGCCAATGCGCTCGCTGCGCTCTTCGGGATCGCAGTTTCCTTCGTGGGGAGTAGGTATTATGTTTTTCGTGCAGCCGAAAAGGCCCTGGTGCGGCAAGGCACACTATTTTTGTCTTTTTATGGATTGATTGCCCTCGTGCATGGGCTCATCCTGTACATATGGACTGATCGCGCTGGATTGAATTATACGGCGGGCTTTCTTGTTGCTACTGTCATGCAGGTTTGTTTTAGTTTTGTGGTCAATAAATTCATGGTATTTAAATGAATCGCTTTCTGCGGGCTTTTTTTGCGTGCCTAATATTTGCTTTCATTTTATTTTCTACTCACTACACGCATGTTGAATTCTTCACCGTCAACGTGGTGCTGTACGCAGCCCTGCTCGACGTGGCCATCGCCGTTGCATTAACCTTTGTCCTGTTGTGGGCGACAGGGTTTCTCGCCATTTATAACGCGCTGGAGCGCTTGCTCTTGGTACTGGTTTGGCTGCTGGCGGGGTATGCATTTGCTATAAGCGTGCCGACGGTGATTGATCGCTCCTTGTCTTTTTACATTCTGGAGAAGTTAGAGCAGCGCGGAGGGGGCATTCGGGAAGATCGTATGAAGGATGTCTTCACAAAGGAGTATATGGTCGAGCACCACTTGGTGGATATCAGGCTGACAGAGCAGCTGCAGTCGGGCACGATTGAGATCAAAAATGGTTGCGTGCGTCTGACGGACAAGGGGGCGCGCGTCGCTATGTTCAGTCGTTTCTATCGTTTGCACCTGTTGCCGAAGAAGCGACTGATAATGGGGAAATACACCGATGAGCTCACCAATCCTTTTAGAAATAGTGTGAGCAAGGTTGACTATCAATGCCGATAATTCGTCATGGATTTTTGTCCTTTGTGAGGCGTCATCTGCCGAGCGCCATTAGCTTGACCGTAATGGCTTGCTTCGGAAGTGCCTGGGCGATTTACGTACTTGGCGGCACTGCGTTGGATCGCCATAACCTGACGTGGCTTTGGGGTGATCTGTCGCAGGTGCATGTGGCTTGGGGGCAGTTCCTTTCTGATCCGAATGCAGGTTGGCTTAGTACCGACCGACTCAGCTACCCCTTGAGGATGAGCATTTCGCTGTTCGATCCAATGCCGATCCTGCTACTGCTTACGCGGCCATTCGCAGGTTTTGTTGATCCTGGTCAGCAGTTCTTCGGCTGGTACTTCTTTGTGTGCTTGGTGCTTCAGGGCGTTTTTGGTTATCTCGCTACCTTGGAGGGTCTAAAACGTGTCAGGGGAGATAGCCTAGCTCTTCGCCAGTATCTGGCCGTTATGGGGGGGGTGTTCTTTGCCAGCGTACCCTTCACGTTTTCTCGATTCGTTGGCCACACAGCGCTCTCGTCGCAATGGGTCCTGGCGCTTGCGGTGTGGGCAACGCTTTCGACATTGGAGACCGGACTGCGACGCTGGCTGCTGGTTAACGGTTTAGTGCTTCTGCTGGCGACTGGGCTTAATCCTTATCTTGCCTTGCTGGTATTAATCAGTACCTCGATTTTGACGCTCGTGTGGGGGTATCGTGCCGGCAAGGCATGGAAGGTGTTGTTGCTCCAGGCGATGTTTCTAGTAGCGGTAGTTGCTGTGGGTCTTTATATTTTTGGCTTTGCCAGTGCTTCCGGTGCGGCGACGGGAGGCTATGGCGTTTATTCGATGAATATGCTGGGTCCATTGGACTCAAATGGGCATGGCGGTCTGTTTGCTTTTGACGTCGTGGATCCGACGGGGGGGCAGACTTTTGAAGGTTATGATTATCTTGGGTTTGGACTGTTGGCGCTCTGTGGATTCGTGTTTTTATCGTTTACGAACCATGTGGCGCCGCGAAGTGCGTTTCCGTTTATCGGGATATTTTTAGTCATTGCGCTCTGTTACGGAGTGGCGCTTTCGACCAAGGTCACCTTCTCCGGACATTCATTTGATGTCCCTGTGCCGCGAGGCATTCGCTTTCTGCTGGGGCGGTTCCGGGCCAGCGGTCGCTTGTTCTGGATGAGTGGCTTCTGGATAATCGTTGTCACCATGGCTGCAATGGTGCTTCGATTCGGCCAGGCCAAAGCAGCGGCATTAGCTACAGTATTCGTCGTTCTTCAGATCATTGACATACGCCCTATCGCTCAGGATGTCCGCAATACCTTGGCCTCCGGCCAAGCTATTGATCTCGACGTCGGTGTGAAAAGGCCTTTGAGCGGCATTTTCGTGTTTCCCGCTTGGCAGTGTGATCACGAGGGCACGCCGGAAGGCGTTCGCAACTACGAGCCCGTTGGGCGATTCGCCCTTGCACACCGGATCCCGACCAACAACTTCTACGCGGCGCGGACCCCGGACGATCAGCTTGCTTTCCACTGTGATTTGGATGCGCGGCTCGCAAAGATTGATGGCGGCGCCGTATATCTGTTGTCTTCGAATGTGTATGAGCGGTATGGGGCGAGGTTTTCTTCTGCGTTCAATTGCAAGCTTCGTAGTGGCCGCCAGCAGCCTGATCATTATTGGCTGTGCTTGCCGCGGGTACGCGAATGAAGCGGTCACTGCCGGCTGGACGATTTTGGATCGATCTATTTATTGTCGCTTTTTCGCTGGCGTCAATCAGCTTTCTTTCTTCCGGCTTCTTTAACGCAGCCGACTTCGCCGCCTGGAGTGGCGATCCATCTGCGCTAGTGAGCTGTTTCACCTCAATCGGAGCAGGTCCATGTGATGGCATAAGTAAGTTTCCGTTTGCTTATTTGGTTAACGCATACGTTGTAGTAGGAAGTGAGCAGCGCTTAGCGCTTTTGAACGGCTTGGCTATTTTGGTCCCAGTGCTGTGCCTGGGGTGGCTGAGTGGTTGGCGCATGATGTTGCGTGGTGGTTCCATATACCTTATGGCGATTGCACTGAGTCCTCTGCCCGGATTTTATGTGAGATCTGGGGCATTGGAGGTTCAAGCGGGAGTTGTTAGTGGGATTTATATCGCCTGTTTATCCGGAGTCCTGTTCCAGGGTATTAATTCAAGGTCCCTCTTTCGAATTCGAGTGCTGTTAGTCGTATCAGGATTGCTCCTGCCGCTTTATAAAGACACTATCGTCCTGTTGGTGGGGCTGTCAGTCCTTGTAGCTTGCCTCATCAAGCGTTTCAGTTTTGAGCACGCGCGGAAGCAGTTAACGGTCAATGGGATGGCAGCATTGGTTGCCTACGCCGCCTTGCCAGTAGTGGTCGGGATAGGTCTTTCTCTCGTCTACAACATACTCCGCTATGATTCTCCTCTGCCAGTTGCATATATGAATGAGGCGGCGCAGACGACGCCCACTGTGGCACGAAGCTTCGAATTCTTCCTTGGGTCGATCATGTCACCTAACGGAGGCGTTGTAGTTTTCTGGGCATTGCCTTTAAGTGTGGCGATATTTGGGTGGCGTCTACAAGCGGTTCGTTTTCAAGGGATGGCTGCTATCGTGTCGGGCGGAGCCGCGCTCTTGTCGTGCATCGCTTTTGCACGGTGGTGGGCACCGTTCGGGTGGGATGCCTGGGGAGATCGGTTAATGATCCAGCCGGTTCTTGCGATCTTGGTGGCCTTGCTTATGAGCCTGGAGCCGGCCTCGAAATCCGTCGGTGGGCAAGGTGGAGTCGGGTCTTGGTTTTTTGCTTTTCCGGTTTTAGTTGCCTCGACTTACTATGCTGTTATTCCCTATTTCAACGGACGGGGAGAGGCTTTCAGTCAGTCGCTTTGGTCCGGTCCTGCCTGCACCGAGATGATGCATCGTCTGCAGACTGACGCGCCCGCCATGGGTTTTTCATTTTGGAAGACTGAAGATTACTACGCTTGTGCGCGTGAGCGGATGTTACATGTTCCGTCTACGGGCGTTCGCTGAGATCGAATTTAAAAAAGTTCTCCACTCCGGATGGCGGCCGTGATCGCAGCTTTCCTGCATCGAGAAGAAGGACGCTGTAGTGGCTAACAGTTATTCCTGGGCAGTGTGAAGCGTCCTCGTTTTTCAGAGTCATTCGGAAATTGAGGTGACGGAGGATGCCATGGCATAGGCAGCGGGCGGGAGCGCGCCCAGTGCGCGATGGGGCACTGGTGGTTATATCGGTATCGCTGGTTGTCAATCATGCGGCGGACTTCATGCAGGCTGGTGAAGATATAAGGGTTCAGCACGTCGGTGCGGTAGGTGCGGTTGAAGTGTTCGATATAGGCATTCTGGGTGGGATTCCCCGGCTGGATGTGCAGCAGCTCGATGCCTTGGTGCTGGGCCCACTGTTTCCGCGCCGCACTGATGAACTTCGGGCCGTTGTGCCCCGAGGGCAGGCTGCGTGGCCCAGTCGAAGCCGCCTGGGCACCCCACGCAGTTCCACCAGTTCATCCACTGCACGAATCACCCGCGCTGAGGGCAGGCTGGTATCGATCTCGATCCGCAGCGACTCTCGGTTGAAGTCGTCGTTGACATTAAAAGTGCGGAAGCGTCGCCCGGACCACATTGCATCGGCCATGAAGTCGGCCGACCAAGTGTGATTGGCCCTCGCCGGGATCTCCAGCGGATTACCGATGCGATCAGGCAGGCGTCGTTTGCCTCGGCGTGGCAGGTTGAGCTTCATGCTCACGTAGACTCGCCAACTGCGGGTCTTGCCAAAGCCCGTGGGGCGCACGGCTTGGCCGAACAGCAGGCCGAGACCGTGGCCTGGGTTGTCTCTCAGGTGGCGCCCGATCGCCTCGATCAGCGTCGCATCCCCTCGACGCGGGATGTAGTGCCGTGCCGAGCGCGACAGGCGCAAGGTGCGGTCGGCCCGTCTTGCACTCAGGCCGTGGTCCTTTGCATGGACAGACTCAGGTCCAGGCGCCGGGCCTGGCTCAGCCTTTTCGCGACAAGACCTCCTTCAGTGCCTGTTATTCCAGCGCCAGGTCCGCATACATGCGCTTGAGCCGTGACAGCTCGACCTCGACATTCTTCAGGTGCCCAAACTGGGACACCTCCATGCCGGCGTATTGTTCTTCCAGATGTAATACGTCGGCTCACAGATTCCGTGCTTGCGGCAGGTCTCGGCGACCTTCGCCCCGGCCTCAACTTCCTTGAGGATCCGGACGATCTGTTCTTCACTGAACTTGGACTTCTTCATGCTGAGCTCCCTCTTCGAGGGGGAACCCTGCTTCCAGCTGCCTCGAATTAATGAGGACGCTTCGGGGTGGCGTTTTCGCACCTTCAACGTCGACGACGACTTCACCCGTGAGTCGCTGCGGATCGAGGCCGATAACAGTCCGCCGTCCGCGCGTGTGATTAGAACAATGGATGAACTGGTGAACCGCGCGGGTTGCCCTGTCTGCTTCGCCCGGACAATGGGCCGGAGTTCACCTCCGCTTACTCCGGGAGAAGGGTGATGTTCCGCCATCCCTGTACGCCGTCGACGCGAATGCGTGGTTGCCCTCCCACGATGTCGAACAGCGCAGGACGTTCCATTTCTAGGTGCCATCCGGCATCAAGCAACATGGCATAGAGTCGGCCCTCGATTTGTTTGGAGTGAGTGCCTATCAGTAGATATGCGACCTTCTGATTGAGCAACGCCAGGTTTTGCTCCACCAAATCCGCTTCGCCGCCCTGAATGTCGATATGCAATAGATCGATCCTGTGCTCGCTAGCGATCACCTCAGCCAGGGGCATCATTGGAACTTCGTCGTAGTGACCAGTATGGATTGCTTTCTGACGTTGCTCGTCAGTAGCGTTGAAGATGGGTTCGCTCCCCCAACTGGAGCCGGGAATCTCCTGTCGAGGGAACAGCGCTACGCCGCTTTGGAATGTGGCGATCCCGCGATGTAGTTCGATCTGTGTATCATCGAAACCGTTAGCAGCCAGAGCCTCACGCGCGAACTGGAGATGATCGCCGTCGCCCTCGATTCCGATGACTTTGACTTCGCGCCCCGACGAGCGCGCGGCCACGCCGGCGTTGTTCATCCAGCAACCCCAGCCGCAACCGAGCTCGGCAATCACAAACCTTTTTCCCGAAAGATCGACGGCGCGTAGCGCTGCGCCCCACTCGGCGATGTCTGCATGCCAGTTAGCAGGTATGGGAACACCTTCCACCCGACCGGATCGGTCTTGAAGAATGGCTGGGAAGAACTTCGGGTCGATGACAACTCCGAGAAAGTTCACGAGATATCCAGGTTTTTCCTCCAGTGATGCGACGGCATGGTGATACATCACGCCGATGGCGTCGAATGTCGCGGCATAATGAAAGAAAGGGCTCTGGCCGCTAGCGGGTGCTTGGGCTTGCTTGTTACGGCTGCGGTATTCGTCTGAATTGATGATGTCCAGTCGCAAATCCCGCAGTGTCTCTAATGCTTCGCATTTGTTGCGAATCGCATGCTCGCTCTCGGGTTCGCGATCAAGCAGGAGCTTGTACGCCCACACCACAGCATCCTCCGTAATGCCTTGCATGTGTGACACCTCACGAACGTTTGGTTGGCTGAGTATAGCCAGATCCCATACTCGTCAACCAAGTTGGATATTTAGGAGCGAAGGCGCCGTCAGTGCGGCGAGAGCTCGCTAAAATTCAGCCCAACGTCTTCTCGAGTTCCGGTAGCAACGCAAACAAATCACCTACCAGTCCAATGTCCGCGATCTCGAAGATTGGGGAATCGGGGTCTTTGTTGATGGCCACGATCGTGCCGGCGTCCTTGATGCCGGTCAGGTGCTGGATCGCGCCGGAGATGCCCACCGCGATGTAGAGCTCGGGCGCGATGATCTTGCCGGTCTGGCCGACCTGCAGTTCGTTCGGGACATAGCCGGCGTCCACGGCGGCGCGCGAGGCACCGACAGCGGCGCCGAGTTTGTCGGCCAGCTTGTAGACGATGTCGAAGTTTTCCTTCGAGCCGACGCCGCGACCACCGGAGACCACGCGCTTGGCACTCTGCAGGTCGGGGCGGTCGGACTTGCCAGCCGCCAGGCCGACGAAGCGGGTGTGGGTCGGAAGGTTCGCCTCGACGCTGGCTGCTTCGATCGGTGCGCTGCCGCCCTGTGCCGCTTCCGGCCACGAGGCGGTGCGCACGGTGGCCACGACGGTCTGTCCGGCATCGGCCTCGACCGTGATGATGGCGTTTCCGGCGTAGATCGGGCGGGTGAAGGTGTGTTCGCCTTCCACGGTGATCAGGTCGGAGACCTGAGTCACGCCCAGCAGCGCGGCCACGCACGGCATCAGGTCCTTGCCGAAGGTGGTCGAGGGGCCGAACACGTGTGTGTAGCCGGTGGCCAGCGCGGCGATCTGCGGGGCAAGCACTTGTCCGATGGCGTGTTCGTTGGCAGCGTTGGCCACGGTGACGACCTTGGTGACGCCGGCAAGCTTGGCTACAGCGTCAGCGACGGCGGCCGGATCGGCGGCCAGCACAGCGACTTCCAGGGCTTCCGGCTTGAGCGCGGCGGCCGCGCTGACGGTCTTGGCAGTGGAGGCGTTGAGCACGCCGTCCAGGTGTTCGGCGATGACGAGGACTTTGGACATGTGCGGGTTCCTGTTTCGTCATTCCCGCCTTGGCGGGAATCCATGATTGAGTGGCAGCAAGAGGCGCGGGATTCCCGCGTTCGCGGGAATGGCAGGCGCCTTTAGAGCAGGCCCTTCTGCTTGAGGGCGGCGACCAGTTCGGCGGCGTCCTTGACCATCACGCCGCGGCTGCGCTTGGGCGGGGCGGCATAGTGGGTCACCTTCAGTTCCGCGCCCGCCTCCACGCCAAGATCGGCGAAGGGGAGGGTCTCCAGTGGCTTGGACTTGGCCTTCATGATGTCCGGCAGCTTGATGAAACGCGGCTCGTTCAGGCGCAGGTCGGTGGTGATCACCGCCGGCAGGTCGACTTCCAGCGTTTCCAGGCCGGCGTCGACCTCACGCGTCACCGTGGCCTTGCCGTCTGCGATCTCGACCTTGGAGGCGAAGGTGGCCTGCGGGCGGCCCCACAGCGTGGCCAGCATCTGACCGGTCTGGCTGGCGTCGTCGTCGATCGCCTGCTTGCCCAGGATCACCACGTCCGGCTGCTCCTTCTCGACCAGCTTGAGCAGGGTGCGCGCGGCGGTCAACGGCGACACCGGGCCGTCGGCGACCACGTGCAGGGCACGGTTGGCGCCCATGGCCAGGCCGTTGCGCAGGTGGGCCGCGGCGTCGGCCGGGGCGATGGTCGCGACGACCACTTCGGTCGCGATGCCCTTGTCGCGCAGGCGCAGGGCTTCTTCCAGCGCGATTTCATCGAAGGGATTGGGCGAGAGCTTGACGCCCTCGGTGACCACGCCGGAATTGTCCGGCTTGACCTGGATGCGCACGTTGTAGTCCACCACGCGCTTGTAGGCGACGAGAATCTTCATCGGAAGCAACTGTCCTTTGAAATCGAGTTCGGATGGCCCGCGCCGTGGGGGGAATACGCAGGGCGGTGCACGGATTCTACCGGGCCCGGTGCAACCATGCGACACCGTATGGTTTGCAGGATCTTTTGTTCAGGTGCCGCTCGTGGCTGAAAGTCGGAGCGTCTATGCTTAGAAGTTAGCTGCGTGTGCGATGCGGCTTGTCGAGTATCGGGAGAAGTGCGTGGCAAAGACTTGGCTGGTCACCGGCGGAGCCGGATTCATCGGCGGGAATTTCGTGCTTGAGGCGGTTGCAAAGGGTGTCAAGGTCATCAACCTTGACGCACTGACCTATGCCGGCAATCTGAAAACCCTGGCGCCACTGGAGGGCAACGTCGACCATGTGTTCGTGAAGGGCGACATCGGTGACCGTGAACTCGTTGCGCGCCTCCTGAATGAGCACCAGCCCGATGCGGTGTTGAACTTTGCGGCCGAAAGCCACGTGGATCGCTCCATCGACGGGCCGGGTGCGTTCATCCAGACCAATGTGGTCGGCACGCTAGGCTTGCTGGAGGCGGTGCGCGATTACTGGAAGGGGCTGCCGGCCCAGGCGGGCGCTGCGTTCCGCTTCCTGCACGTCTCTACCGACGAGGTCTACGGCACGCTGGGCGCGACCGGCAAGTTCACCGAAACCACGCCGTATGCGCCCAATTCGCCGTATTCGGCATCCAAGGCCGCCTCGGACCACCTGGTGCGCGCGTTTCACCACACCTATGGGCTGCCGGTGCTGACCACCAACTGCTCCAACAACTACGGCCCGTACCATTTCCCGGAGAAGCTCATCCCGCTGGTGATCGCCAAGGCTTTGGCTGGCGAGCCGCTGCCGGTCTATGGCGACGGCAAGCAGGTGCGTGACTGGCTGTTCGTCTCCGATCACTGCGAAGCGATCCGTACGGTGCTGGCCAAGGGCCAGGTCGGCGAGACCTACAACGTCGGCGGCAACTCCGAGAAGCAGAACATCGAGGTGGTCCAGACGATTTGCGCGCTGTTGGATGAGCGCCGGCCACGCGAAGACGGCCTGCCGCGCAGCAGCCAGATCACTCATGTCACCGATCGACCGGGCCACGACCGCCGTTATGCGATTGACGCGTCCAAGCTGAAGAACCAGCTGGGTTGGGAGCCGAAGCACACCTTCGAGCAAGGCATTGCCGAAACGGTGGACTGGTATCTGGCCAACCAGGCCTGGGTCAACGGCGTGCTGGACGGCAGCTATCGCCTGGAGCGCATCGGAGGCGTGCAATGACACAACGCAAAGGCATCGTTCTGGCCGGAGGTTCCGGCACGCGGCTCTATCCGATCACCAAGGGCGTCAGCAAGCAGCTGCTGCCCGTGTACGACAAGCCGATGATCTATTACCCACTCAGCGTCCTGATGCTGGCGGGCATCCGCGAAGTGCTGATCATCAACACCCCGCACGAGCAGGCGATGTTCCAGTCCCTGCTGGGCGATGGATCGCAGTGGGGCATGAACATCCAGTACGCAGTCCAGCCCAGCCCCGACGGCCTGGCGCAGGCCTACCTCATCGGGCGGGACTTTGTTGGCGGCCAGCCGAGTTGCCTGGTGCTGGGCGACAACATCTTCCATGGTCACGGCCTGACTGAAACCCTGGCCCGCGCGGATGCGCGGACCGAGGGCGCCACGGTGTTCGGCTATTGGGTGCACGACCCGGAGCGCTACGGTGTGGCCGAGTTCGACGCCAGCGGCAAGGTGATCGACATTGAGGAGAAGCCTGCCACGCCGCGGTCAAACTACGCGGTCACTGGCCTGTACTTCTACGATGGACGCGCCGCCGACATCGCGGCGGAGTTGAAGCCTTCGCCTCGCGGCGAACTGGAAATCACCGATCTCAACCGGTGCTACCTGGAGGCCGACCAGCTGCACATGGAGCCGTTAGGGCGTGGCTACGCCTGGCTGGATACGGGCACCCACCAGTCGCTGCATGAGGCGTCCAATTTCATCGAGACCATCCAGCAACGCCAGGGCCTGCGGGTGTGCTGCCCGGAGGAGATCGCCTTCGGCCAGGGCTGGATCGATGCAGGGCAGTTGGAGCGCCTCGCCGCGCCGCTGCGCAAGAACGACTATGGCCGCTACCTTCACGAACTGGTGGTCCGGGGGAAAGTGATTTGAAAGTGATCGAAACGGCCCTGCCGGGCTGCACCATCATCGCTCCGGCGGTGTTTGGTGACGCGCGCGGATTTTTCATGGAAACCTGGAATGCCGAGCGCTACAGCGGATTGGGTCTGCCCGAACGCTTCGTGCAGAGCAACGTCTCGTCCTCGTCCAGGGGTGTGCTCAGAGGGCTGCATTACCAGTGGCCCAACCCGCAGGGCAAGCTGGTCAGCGTGCTGGAGGGCGAGGTGTACGACGTGGCCGTGGATGTCCGCCGTGGCTCACCCACCTTCGGCCAGTGGGCCGCAGTGATCCTGAGTGCGGAGAACAAGCGTCAGATGTGGATTCCGGAAGGCTTCGCGCACGGATTTGCAGTGCTTTCGGATCGCGCACTCTTTAGCTATATGTGCACGAATGTTTACGACAAGGCAGCCGATGCCGGCATACGCTGGGACGATCCGGCCATCGGCGTGGACTGGCCGGTCGGCGATCCACAGCTGTCCGAGAAGGACGCCAAGGCGCCGCTGCTGGCGGACGTGGCGGAAGACCGCCTGCCGATTTACACGCCATGACCCTCATGCTGCTGGGGGCCAATGGCCAGGTGGGCCATGAGCTGAGGCGTGCCTTGGCACCGCTGGGCAAGCTCGTGTGCACCACGCGCAGCGGCATGCTGGAGGACGGCGTTGTGTGCGAGGTGGCCGACTTCGACCAGCCCGACGGCCTGACGGCGTTGCTGGATCGCATCGCCCCGACCATCGTGGTCAATGCTGCGGCCTACACCGCTGTGGACAAGGCCGAGGACGATCGCGAGGCCGCCTTCCGCGCCAACGCCGAAGCGCCGGGCGTCTTGGCGCGCTGGTGCGCTGCGCATGACGTGCCGCTGGTGCATTACTCCACCGACTATGTCTTTGATGGTCAGGGCACCGCGCCGTACGCCGTCGATGCGCAGACCGCGCCACTCGGTGTCTACGGCGCCAGCAAACTGGCGGGCGAAGCGGCCATCCGCGCCGCGGGCGGTCGGCACCTGATTTTCCGCACTGGCTGGGTGTATGCGTCGCACGGCAAGAACTTTCTGCTGACCATGCTGCGCGTGGGCGCGCAGCGTGACACCTTGCGCGTCGTTGCCGACCAGGTCGGCACGCCGACCCCGGCGGCGCTGATTGCCGACGTCACCGCTCACGTGCTTGGTTATCCAGGCGGCTTGTCCGGAACCTGGCATCTCACCGCCACAGGGGCGACCAGCTGGCACGGCTTTGCTGAGGCGATCTTCGCCCACGCTGTGGCGGCAGATCTGGTGGACAAGACCCCGACGGTATTGCCAATTCCATCCAGCGAATACCCCACGCCTGCCCAGCGCCCGGCGTATTCCTGCCTGGACACCACCTCGCTGCGTGAGGACTTCGGGCTGGCGCTTCCCAACTGGGAGGCCGGCCTGGCGCGGGTGATCGCGGAGCTTGCCGCGCAGTCCTGAAGAGCTCTGGAGCGCCGTCAATCGATCGTTGCATGACGATGTCGTATCGTAGCCCGGCTCTCTCCCATCCCCCAAGAGGTTGCGTCACATGAAAATTGCGGTGGCCGGTACCGGTTACGTAGGCCTGTCCAATGGCGTTCTGCTGGCCAGGCACCACGACGTGGTGGCCGTGGATATCGTCGAATCCAAGATCAAGTTGCTCAACGCGGGCCGCTCGCCCATCGTCGACAAGGAGCTGGAGGCCGCCCTGGCCGAAGGTGGGCTGAAGTTCCGGGCCACGCTAGATCCTGCCGAGGCCTACGCCGACGCGCAGTTCGTGATCATCGCCACGCCGACCGACTACGACCCGGACACCAACTACTTCAACACCAAGTCGATCGAGGCGGTGATCCGCCAGGTGATGGCGATCAATCCGGCTGCCGTGATGGTGATCAAGTCCACCGTACCGGTCGGCTACACGGAAAAGGCGCGCAGGGAATTCGGCACCAACAACATCATCTTTTCCCCGGAGTTTCTGCGTGAGGGCAGGGCGCTGTACGACAACCTGCATCCCTCGCGCATCATCGTCGGCGAGCGCTCGGAGCGGGCCAAGGTGTTCGCCGGGCTGCTGCAGGAAGGTGCGATCAAGCAGGACGTGCCGGTCCTGTTCACCGAGCCGACCGAGGCCGAAGCGATCAAGCTGTTCGCCAACACCTACCTGGCCATGCGTGTGTCCTACTTCAACGAACTGGACACCTACGCGGTCAGCCATGGCATGGACAGCCGCCAGATCATCGAGGGCATCTGTCTGGATCCGCGCATCGGCTCGCACTACAACAATCCGTCCTTCGGCTACGGCGGCTATTGCCTGCCCAAGGACACCAAGCAACTGCTGGCCAACTACCAAGCCGTGCCGCAGAACCTGATCCGCGCGATCGTCGATTCCAACACCACCCGCAAGGATTTCATCGCCGCCGATGTCCTCAAGCGTGGCCCCAAGGTGGTGGGCATCTTCCGCCTGATCATGAAGGCCGGGTCGGACAACTTTCGCGCCTCCAGCATCCAGGGCGTGATGAAGCGGCTCAAGGCCAAGGGCGTGGAGGTCATCGTCTACGAACCCACGCTGGATGAGCCCGAGTTCTTCCGCTCGCGGGTCGTCAACGACCTGGAGGCCTTCAAACGCGAGGCCGACGTGATCATCAGCAATCGCATGACCGACGTGCTCGCCGATGTGCCGGAGAAGGTCTACACCCGCGATCTGTTCGGCGACAACTGAGTCGGAATATTCCGCATGCGGCAACGGAGAAGGGAGCCTCGCGGCTCCCTTCCTCTTTTAGCGTTTGAACGAAGATGGCGCCCCGCTAGGAGGGGCGCGGTCTTGCAGGCCTCAGCCCTGCAGCAGCGCAGAAATCTCGTCGGTCTTTTGCTTGAGCAACGCGGCGTCGCCACGCGTTTCAACGTTCAGGCGCAGCAGCGGCTCGGTGTTGGAGCTGCGGATGTTGACGCGCCAGTCGCCAAAGTCTGCGCTGGTGCCGTCAGTGTAGTCCAGCGCCGGGTTGAGCTCGGCGTAATGGTCCATCACGCGCTTGACCGCGGCCTTGGCGTCGCTGACCTTGAAGTTGATCTCGCCACTGCACGGGAACTTGGCCACGCGATCCTCGACCCAGTTGCCCAGCGAGCGGCCCGAGGTGGAGACCAGCTCGGCGATCAGCAGCCACGGGATCATCCCGGAGTCGGCGAAGGCGAATTCGCGGAAGTAATGATGCGCGCTCATCTCGCCGCCGTAGACGGCGTTTTCCGAGCGCATCTTCTCCTTGATGAAAGCATGGCCGCTCTTGCACAGCACCGGCACGCCGCCGGCTTCCTCGACCATTTCGATGGTGTTCCAGGTCAAGCGCGGGTCGTGGACGACCTTGCCACCCGGCTGCTTCTTCAGGATGGCCTGGGCGAGCAGGCCGACCAGGTAATAGCCTTCGATGAACTGACCCTTCTCGTCGAAGAAGAAGCAGCGGTCGAAGTCGCCATCCCAGGCAATGCCGAAGTCCGCACCGTGCTGCTTGACCGCTTCGGCGGTGGCGGCGCGGTTTTCGGGCAGCAGCGGGTTGGGGATGCCGTTGGGGAAGCTGCCGTCCGGCTCGTGGTGGATGCGGATGAACTCCAGCGGCAGGTGTGGAGCCAGCAGGTCGACGATGGCACCCGCGCCGCCGTTGCCGGCATTGACCACCACCTTGAGCGGCTTGAGGCTGGCCGGCTTGATGTAGCTCAGCAGGTGCTCGATGTAAGCCGCCTTGTCGGGGCGATGCGACTCCTTGCCCGTCGCCTCGGTGGCAGGGGCCTTGTCGGCATCGGCCTTGTCGCGGATCTCGAACAGGCCGGTGTCCGAACTGATCGGCTTGGCCTGCTCACGCACCAGCTTCATCCCGTTGTAATCCATCGGGTTATGGCTGGCGGTGACCATCACCCCGCCGGCGGCGTTGAGATGATCGGTCTGGAAATAGACTTCCTCGGTGCCGCACAGGCCGATGTCGATCACCTCGCGTCCGCTGGCGCGGATGCCGGCCGACAGTGCGTCCTGCAGCCCGGCGCTGGTCAGACGGACATCGTGACCCAGCACGATCGGACCGGCGTCCAGCATGTCCGCCAGGGCCACACCGATGCGCCGGGCGAGATCCTCGTCCAGCTCGTCGGGGACGCGGCCGCGGATATCGTAGGCCTTGAATGCGGGAAGCGGCATGGTGGGGGAGTCCTTTGTCTACAGGGGTGCCGAGTGTAGCGGCCCGGATGACAAGAGAGCGTCAGCGTGGCTGGACCAAAGTCCAACGGGCCACAGGGCGGGACGCCGATAGAATGCGAGGCCACGCACTTATGTGGACCATGCGATGAATGTTCCTTCAGGCGCCTCACCGGCACGCGGCAAGGTCTATCCGGACGCGCCTACCGCCCTGGCCGATATCACCGCCGATGGCCAGACCCTGGCGGTGGGCGGTTTCGGCCTGTGCGGCATCCCCGAGGCGTTGATCGCCGCCTTGCGCGACACCGGGGTCAAGGGCCTGACGGTCATTTCCAACAACGCCGGCGTCGATGGCTTCGGCCTGGGCCAGTTGCTGGCCACCCGCCAGATCCGCAAGATGATTTCGTCCTATGTCGGCGAGAACAAGGAGTTCGAGCGCCAGTTCCTGGCCGGCGAACTGGAGCTGGAATTCAATCCGCAGGGCACGCTGGCCGAGCGCCTGCGCGCCGGCGGCGCGGGCATCCCGGCCTTCTTCACCGCCACCGGCTACGGCACGGTGATTGCCGAAGGCAAGGAAACCCGTGAGTTCGACGGCAAGCACTATGTGCTGGAGACCGCGCTCAAGGCGGACCTGGCTCTGGTCAAGGCGGCCAAGGCCGACACCGCCGGCAACCTGGTGTTCGACAAGACCGCGCGCAACTTCAATCCCGCCTGCGCGATGGCCGGCAAGGTCTGTGTGGCCGAGGTGGAAGAGATCGTCCAGGTCGGTGAGCTCGACCCGGATCACGTGCATCTGCCGGGCATCTACGTGGACCGCATCGTGTTGAACGCGCATCCGGAAAAGCGCATCGAACAGCGCACCGTGCGCGAGGGTCAGTAGGCGCGCTGCGCCGATGCCATCAGGCATTGGCTGCGCCTGCGGAAGACCGGCCATGGATGGCCGGGCTGGGGTTCGGTGACGCGACGTTGTTTCGCCAGGGATGGCAGCTGGATTTCACACACTCGGAGGACTCAACATGGCCTGGACCCGCGAACAGATGGCCGCGCGCGCCGCGCAGGAACTGACCGACGGCGCCTACGTCAACCTGGGCATCGGCCTGCCCACCCTGGTGGCCAACTACATCCCTGAGGGTGTGGACGTGTGGCTGCAGTCGGAGAACGGCCTGCTCGGCATTGGCCCGTTCCCGACCGAAGACGAAGTCGATCCCGACCTGATCAACGCCGGCAAGCAGACCGTGACCGCGCGCAAGGGCGCGAGCTTCTTCGGCAGCCATGACTCGTTCGCGATGATTCGCGGCGGGCACATTGACCTGGCGATCCTGGGCGCCATGCAGGTCACCGACAAGGGCGACCTGGCCAACTGGATGGTGCCGGGCAAGATGGTCAAGGGCATGGGCGGGGCGATGGATCTGGTCGCCGGCGTCAAGCGCGTCGTGGTGATCATGGAGCACGTCGCCAAGGACGGCAGCCACAAGCTGCTGCCCGAGTGCGACCTGCCCCTGACCGGCGTGGGCGTGGTCGATCGGGTCATCACCGACCTGGGCGTGTTCGACATCACCCCTGAAGGCCTGAAGCTGGTCGAGCTGGCCGACGATGTCACCCCTGCACAAGTGCGGGAGAAAACGGGCGTGCCGGTGGCTGGCGTCGCTTGAATCAGGCCGATCCGTTTGCGTTGCGGTCTGATTGGATGACGCTTGATGAGGCCGATACGCTTGATGCCGTGCTGGAACGGCAAGTCGACTGGCAGACCCACCGCATGCGCATGTTTGGGAAGTGGGTCGACGCGCCACGTTTGAGCTGCTGGATCGGCGATCCGGGGGCGGCGTACCGGTATTCCGGGCAGCACTTCGAACCCCATCCCTGGCCAGGCGCCTTGGTGCCGCTGCGTGAGCGCCTGCAGGCCGAACTGGGAGTGCCGTTCAACAGCGTGCTGGCCAATCTCTACCGCGATGGCCGCGATGCGATGGGCTGGCACAGCGATGACGAGCCCGAACTGGGGCCCGAGCCGGTGATCGCCTCGGTCAGCCTGGGGGCCACGCGCCGATTCGTGCTGCGCAGGCGCGACGATCATGCGGTCAAGCAGACCTTCGCGCTGACGTCCGGCAGCCTGCTGGTGATGCGTGGCACATGCCAGCGTGAGTGGCAGCATGCGCTGCCGCGAACGGTGCGGCCGGTCGGGCGGCGCATCAACCTGACCTTTCGTCACATCCTTTAGCGACTCGAATCGAGTGGGCAAACATGCGTGGGTGGTCGCCAAACCACGTGCGGTTGCAGGCACCGGATCGATCAGCCTGAGGTCGCCGGCATGTTCTTGGGCAGCGTCGGATCGATGGGCGGATGGGCCTTGGCGCTGTTCAGCGCCCAGCCCACGATCTGCGAGGTGACCTGCGACAGGGCCTGGTCGAAGGCGGGCACGACCTGATCGACTGCGGTTCCACGCGCAGGCTGGACCACCTTGAAGGTGCGTGACGCGGTCACGCTCTGGTCGTAGCTCTGCACGAGTTTGGCGTTGAGCACGATGGTCGCCGAAGGCATATCGCCGCCGGCGTAGTCGGCCTCGAACTGACGCACGTCCATCACCAGCTTGAAGGTCCCGCGGATGCCGGATTCGGTGGTGCCGGCGCCTGCGGTCCGGCCGGAATCTTCCAGGGCGCGCACCACGGCATTCTGCAGCATGTCCGTGCCGCTCTGGGCCCAGGCGGCGCCATGGTAGACCTGCAGCTCGTCGGGCGTCGGGCGTACGGCGATGCGGGAACTGTCGATGACCCGCGGCGCGCTGGGATTGGCCACCACGATGGTCCACGGGATGCTTGGCCATGCCGCGTCGGTGTCGACCTGGACCTGGGGGGCATAGATGGTCGTCGGCTCACGGCCACCGCCGCCCAGCAGGGAGGAGCAGCCGGCCAGCGCGGCGGTGGACGCCAGGGCCACGGAGAGGGTCAGCGCCTTCATTTGGGTTCGAACTCCTTGGGTGCGTCACGGCCGAGCAGGTAGCGCGCAGGGTTGCCTTCGAGCCGGTCGCTGACGCGGCGCAGGTCGCGTATCAGGCCGCGCAACTCGTTCAGGGTCGGCCCGAGCTGGCCCAGGCCGTCATTGGCGAAGCTGTTGATGGCCTGCCGGTTCTCACCCATGATCGCGTCGGCGTTGCCGGCGGCCGAGTCCAGCTTGGCCAGGGCCGCGTCCAGCTTGTCCAGCGTGGCCGGCAACTGCTTGACCACGTTCTGGTCCAGGTCGGCCAGGGTCCCGTTGGCGGTCTTCAGGGTGGCGTCCAGGCTTTGCGCGGCGTCGCGCGCGGAGACCAGCAGCGCCTGCACGCCGGCCTGGCGGTCGGACAGGTCGTTGCTGATCTTCTGCAGGTTCTGCAACGTGCCCGAAATCGCGGCCACGTTCTCGTCGCTCAGGACCTGGTCCATCTTCTCGACGATGCGGTTGGCGGTGTCGGTGATGTTCTGCAGGGCCGAGGGACTGGTGCGGATCACCGGCGCGTCGCGCTTGTCCACGTCCACCAGTTCCTTGCTGCCCGGCGTGCCGCCGCTGAGCTGGATGATGGTCGGCCCGGTCAGGCTGGTGATCGCCAGCTTGGCCGTGGTGTCGGTCTTGACCGGGGTATTGGAATCCACGCGGATCTGGGCGATCACCTGGCTGGGATCGTTGGGGGCCAGGGAGAGCTTGGTGATCGAACCGACGGCGATGCCGTTGTACTGCACCGGGCTGCCCACGCTCAGGCCGGTCACCGCCTCTCGGAACACCACCTGGTACTGCTGCCAGCTGCGCTCGGACGAATACTTGGCCGCCCACAGCCCGAACAGCAGCAGGCCGATGCCCACCACGATGGTGAAGGCGCCGATCAGGACGTAATTGGCCTTGGTTTCCAAATGCCTGTGCTCCGCAATTAACGCGCGTCGCGCGCAGCCCGTGCGCGCGGCCCGTGGAAGTAGTCCTGGATCCAGGGGTGGTCCAGTTGTTCGATCTCGGCCAGGGGCGCGGTGGCGATCACGCGCTTATCGGCCAGCACGGCCACCCGGTCGCAGATAGCGTACAGGGTGTCCAGGTCATGGGTGATGAGGAAGACCGTCAGTCCCAGGGCTCCCTGCAGGGTCTTGATCAACCGGTCGAAGGCGGCCGCGCCGATCGGGTCCAGGCCGGCGGTGGGTTCGTCCAGGAACAGCAGCGGCGGATCCAGCGCCAGGGCGCGAGCCAGGCCGGCGCGCTTGCGCATGCCGCCGGACAGCTGCGAGGGCAGCTTGCTCACCGTATCGGCCGGCAGCCCCGCCAACTTCACCTTCAGCAAGGCCAGCTCGTAGCGGAAGGTGTCCGGCAGCTCGGGGTGGTTCTCCTTCAGCGGCAGCTGCACGTTCTCGCCTACCGTCAGCGAGGAGAACAGCGCGCCGTCCTGGAACAGCACGCCGGTATTGCGCTCGATGTGCTGGCGCGCCGCGCGGCGTCCGGTGCGGGCATCCACGCCCAGGACCTCGATCTGCCCGGCCTCGGGGATCTGCAACCCCAGGATGGTACGCATCAGCACCGATTTGCCGGTCCCCGACCCGCCGACCACGCCGATGATCTCGCCGCGGCGCACGCTCAGGTCCAACCCGTCATGCACGGTCTGTGCGCCGAAGCGGTTCACCAGCCCGCGCACGCGGATCACCGCGTCGTCGTCCGTGTCGGATCCGGTTTCGGGCTGCGTGGTCTCGACTTGGTCGGCCTGCATGCTCACCAGCCCACCTGCATGAACCACAGCGCCGCCAGCGCATCGAGGATGATCACCAGCGAGATGCATTGCACCACCGAGGAGGTGGTGCGTTCGCCGACCGATTGCGCGGTGCCTTCCACCTGCAGCCCCTGCAGGCAGCCGATCAAGCCGATGACCAGGGCAAACACCGGCGCCTTGGACAGGCCAACCAGCATGTGTCGCAGTTCGATGGTGTCGTGCAGGCGGCCGATGTACATCTGCGGCGGGATGCCCAGGTCAAAGGCGCCCACGGTGATGCCGCCGGCCAGGCCGGCCATCATCGCCACGAAGGTCAGCAGCGGCAGGGTCACCAGCAGCGCGATCAGGCGCGGCAGGACCAGCAGGTCGATCGGGTCCAGGCCCAGCGTGCGGATCGCGTCGACCTCTTCGCGGCTCTTCATTGCGCCGATCTGGGCGGTGAAGGCACTGGCGGTACGCCCGGCCAGCACGATGGCGGTCAACAGCACCGCGAACTCGCGCAGGAAGGCGATGGACACCAGTTCGACCACATAGATCTCCGCGCCGAAGTCGCGCAGGATCGTCGAGCCGAGGAAGGCGATCACCGCGCCCACCAGATAGGACAGCAGCGCCACCAGCGGCAGGGCATCCAGGCCGACCTGCTCCATGTGGTGCACCGTGGCGGTCAGGCGCAGGCGACGCGGCGCGTGCAGGATGCGCAGCAGCTTGACCAGGTTTTCGCCGGTGAAGCTCACCAGCGCCATGATCTCGCGACCGTTGTCGTGGACGCGCTCGCCCAGGCGGCTCAGGGCGGCCAGGAAGCCCAGATCGCGTTTCTTCCTGGGGCGGTCGTCGACCACGTCCTCGATGCTGGACACCAGCGCCTGGTGGTCCTGCCGGAACTGCAGGCTCTCCAGCGGCAGGTCGCGGCGTGCCGCGTGCCGCAGCAGCGCCAGGACACCGGCCGAATCGATGCGCGAGACCTCGGTGGCATCCAGCGTGGTGGCGTCCTCGGGGATCTTCGCCAGCTGCTCGCCCACATCCAGGGCGCAGGCCAGGGTCCAGCTGCCCATCAACCGTGCCCGCGTGGGCTCGGCCGGGTCGATGCGGACCTCGGGCTGTGTCTGTGCGGGCGGCTTCATATCGGTCTGGCCGCGAGCATACAGGCTATGCCGGTGAAGGTGAGCGCCACCCCGGCCACCGCGCGCCGTCCCAGCGGCTCACGCAGCCATACCGCGCCAAGGATCACCAGGAACACCGACGCCGATTCGTTGAGGATGGCGGCCACCGCCGCCGGCGCGTACTTGTAACCGCCCAGCCACAGCACCATCGACAGGCCCTGGCCACACAGGGCGGCCAGCAGAAGCCGCGGCCATGGCACCTGTTTGGGATCGAAGCGGAAGTGGCGACGGGTCTTCGGCCACGCCGCGAGCGCGACCAGCCCGGCGACCGCGCCGGCCAGGCGCACCAGGGTGATCCACAGCAATGGCTGGGCTTCCAGCACATGCTTGAGCATCACGATGGAGACGGCCATCAGTGCGATCGACGTCAGTCCGATGAGCACCCCGCGCGCGGTATGCGCTGGTGTGGTCTGCCACTGCTTTGGTGGTCGTGCCACCAGGGCCACGCCGCCGGCGACCAATGCGAAACCCAGCCACTGCCACGGCCCCAGCCGCTCACCCAGGAACAGATAGCCCATCAGCAGGACCAGCGGACTGTAGAGATTGCCCACCACGCCCATGCGTCCGGCACCCAGCTCGTTGAGCGCCCTGAAGTACAGCGTGTCGGCCACGGCGATGCCCATCAGCCCGCTGGCCAGCGCCAGCACGACCTGCGTGCCAGTCAGGGCGGGCAGCACGCCGCCGGTGCTGATCCATGCCACCGGCGCCAGCACCAGCAGGACCAGTCCGTTCTTGAACAGGTTCAACGTCGCCGGCGGCAGGCTGCGACCCAGCTGGCGCGCCAGGATCACCCCGAACGCCCAGGTCGCCGCGCTGCCCAGGGCCATGGCTTCGCCCAGGCCGATGTTCATGCGGTTTGGGCGTGCGACACGGGGCACCATGGCGAAGGGGACAATCGGTCAGTGTAGGAGAAGTCCCGCGCCCGCCTACACTAGGGCCAGCTCCCCGATGTCGTGCCGATGCCACGTCCGCCCGCACCCGCCACCTATGCCCAGCGCATCGCGTTCGTTTGCGAGATCGCCGCGCGCCTGCATCGCTACGGCACCACCGCCCAGCGCCTGGAGGGCAGCATCCTGGTGCTGTCGGCGCGGCTCGGGCTGGATTGCGAGCCCTGGTCCAATCCCACCGGGCTGATCCTGAGTTTCAGCGATCCCAAGCGCGCGCTGGGGGCCAGCGACACCACGCGCGTGATCCGCCTGGCACCCGGCGACAATGATCTGGGCAAGCTCTCCGAAGCCGATCGCATCACCGAGGCGGTGGCCACCGGCGAGATGAGCCTGGCCGAAGGGCATGCGGCCCTGCGCGAGCTGGACCGCGTGCCGTCGCGCAGCTTCCAGCTCAAGCAGGTGCTCGCCTTCGGCCTGGCGTCCGGCGGCGTTGCGGGCCTGTGGCGGCTGCCGTGGCTGGATATCGCCACCGCCGCGCTGATCGGGCTGCTGATCGGCCTGCTGACGCAATTGTCCGAGCGCAGGCCGCAACTGCGCGAGGCATCCGACGCCGTGGCTTCGCTGGTGGCGGGCCTGGTGGCGATTCTGGTCTCCAGCCTGGTCGCCCCGCTCAATCTCAATACGGTGATCATTTCCTCGCTGGTGGTGCTGCTGCCGGGCATGAGCCTGACCAACGCCTTCAACGAACTGACCAGCCAGCACTGGGTGTCCGGGACGGCGCGGTTCGCCGGCGCGGCCACGACCGTCATCAAGCTCACCGTGGGCAGCATCATCGCCGTCACCCTTGCGCAATTGCTGGACCTGTATCCGGAAGTCCGCGCGCTGCGTCCACAGCCGGATTGGGTGGAATGGGCGGCCCTGGTGATCAGTGCCTATGCCTTTGCCGTGCTGTTCAAGGTCCAGCGACGCGATTATGTCTGGGTGATGGGCGCGGCGATCTGCGGTTACCTGATCTCGCGCTACGCCGGCAAGGCCTGGGGATCGCCGGTGGGCTTGTTCCTGTCCGCCCTGGTGATGACTGCCGTGGGGAATCTGTTCGCCCGCAGGCTCAACCGGCCCGGTGCGTTGATCCGCCTGCCGGGCATCATCATGCTGGTGCCCGGCAGTGCCAGCCTGCGCGGTCTGATGAACCTGGTCCAGGGTGGGCAGGGCAGCGATTCGACCCTGCTGGTGGTGCTCCAGATCCTGATGGCGCTGGTGGCCGGGCTATTGTTTGGCAATCTCCTGGTCCCGGCGCGCAAGGCACTTTAGGACCGGGTGGGCCATAAAAAAACGCCGGCATAACCGGCGTTTTTTCCGAAATCCGATTTGCCCGGATCGAGGGTATTACTTCTTGCCCTTGATCAGGAAATCCTCGGGCTTCTTGCCGGCTGCCACGTAGGCGGCCATCCAGCGCGGCTGCTTGCCACGGCCGGTCCAGGTTTCCTTGGTATTGGCCGGGTTGCGATACTTCGGTGCCACCTTGCCCAGCTTGCGGCCAGCGGTGCTGGTCTTCTTGACTGCCTTGCCACGGGCCGGCGCGGCGCCGGTGGTCCCGAACAGCTCGTCGATGCTGTAACCCTCGGACTTGGCGAATTTGAGGATGCGGCTGCGCACCTTGGTGATGGGCGTGCGCTTGGCAATGGCCGTCTGGCGCTTCTGGGCCTGGGTAATCAGCGAGGCGAGTTCTTTCGGGGACAGCCCGGTCAGGTCGATCGACATCGAATAACTCCGATTTTGGATAGGGGAATGCGGCCGGTCCATGGCGGAGCGCGGCCATCCTAATCCAAACTGCGAATTGGATTCAAACTTTTCAAATCATCGGTCGGAAGGCGGGGCCGTAAATGGACGGCCCCTTTTTATCGATTCCGACATTTCAGGGCGCTTTATCGGGTCGGTTTCAGACGGTCGAGCAACGCGACCTTGTCGATGTTTTCCGCCGCATCGGCACGGCGCGCGCGATATTCAAACGTGCCGGCCGCCAGACCGCGCTCGGACACCACCACCCGGTGCGGAATGCCGATCAGTTCGATATCGGCAAACATCGCGCCCGGGCGCAGGCCGCGATCATCGAGCACCGCGTCCAGACCCGCGTCCTGCAGTTCGGCAAGCAGCGCCTGTGCGGCCTCGGTGACCGCCGTGTCGCCCTTGGGATTGATCATGCACACCGCAACCTGCCATGGCGCCATCGCATCGGGCCAGATGATGCCGTTGGCGTCGTGGTTCTGCTCGATCGCCGCGGCGACGATGCGTGAGACGCCGATGCCGTAGCAACCCATCGACATCACCGCGGCCTTGCCGGTCTCGTCGAGCACCGTGGCGTTCATCGCCTCGGCATATTGGCGGCCGAGCTGGAAGATATGGCCGACCTCGATGCCGCGCGCGAGCCGGATCTGGCCGCCATCGGCGGCGGGCTCGCCCTCGACCACGCTGCGCACGTCGGCCACGGTGTCCGGCTCGGGCAGGTCGCGGCCCCAGTTGACTCCGGCGATATGGAAGCCCGGCTGGTTGGCACCGACCACGAAATCGGCCAGCGCGGCAACGTCGCGGTCTGCCACCACGCGGAACGGCCTGGCGGCCCCGATTGGGCCCAGGAAGCCCGGTTCGCTGCCCAGATGATCGAGGATCTCGGCTTCGGTGGCCATGCGGTAGCCGGCCATGCCCGGCACCTTGGCCAGCTTGATCTCGTTGACGTCGTGGTCGCCACGCACCAGGACCAGGACGAAGCCGTCCTCGGTCATGGTGGCAATCGACTTGACCGTGCGCTGCAAGGCGATGCCCATCAGCGCTGCCACCGCCTCGCAGGTCTTTTGGGTCGGGGTCTCGATCCGGCGCATGTCTTCAGCCGGCGCCGGGCGCTGGGCAGGCTCGGCCGCCACGGCCGCTTCGACATTGGCCGCGTAGTCCGAGCCGGTGGAGAAGGCCAGGGCGTCCTCGCCCGAGCCGGCCAGCACGTGGAATTCCTGCGAGGCATCGCCGCCGATGGCGCCGCTGTCGGCCAGCACCGCGCGGAACTCCAGTCCCAGCCGGCTGAAGATGCGGGTGTAGGCCGCATGCATGTTGCGGTACTCGCGCGTCAGGTCTTCGTCGCTGAGGTGGAAGGAGTAGGCGTCCTTCATCAGGAACTCGCGCGCACGCATCACGCCGAAACGCGGACGGATCTCGTCGCGGAACTTGGTGTTGATCTGGTAGAAGTTCACCGGCAGCTGCTTGTAGCTGGACAGCTCGTTGCGGGCGAAGTCGGTGATGACTTCCTCGGCGGTCGGCGCGTAGCAGAACGCCTGCTCCTTGCGATCGGTCACCTTGAGCAGTTGCGGGCCGAACTTCTTCCAGCGGCCGGTCTCCTCCCACAGCTCGCGCGGCTGGATGGTCGGCAGGATCACTTCCAGCGCGCCGGCGCGGTTCATCTCCTCGCGCACGATGGCCTCGACCTTGCGCAGCACGCGCAGCCCCAGTGGCGACCAGGTATACAGGCCGGAGGCCAGCTTGCGGATCATGCCGGCGCGCAGCATCAGCTGGTGGCTGACCAGCTCGGCGTCGGAGGGGGTTTCCTTGGTGGTGCGGAGATGGAACTGCGACAGGCGCATCGTGGAGGCATCGCTTGCGGAAAGCGGGCATTTTGCCAGTTGCCGCGCCCCGGCGCCGGACCGGCGCGCCGGCATCGTGGCGGCGAGGTCCGCTAATGCAGCGGGGTGACCCGGTCGCCACCGGCGCCGTCGAGCGGGACACGCTGGTACGGGCGGCCCTTTGGCGGCGGGGTCTGGGTGATCTGCAGCGTGCCGGTCTCGTCGCGTCAGCGGTACAGCGTCGGGGGCTGCGCCTGACGGGTCTGCGCATCGGGCGTCTGGCCGGGCGGGGTGCGGCCGAGCCACCACGCCAGTCCGCCGCCGAGGACCAGGCCGGCCAGGATCGCCCAGCCGATCCGCATCGGATCAGCCGCCGGACGGATCCGTCGCGGCGGTGGCCGGTGTGCAGTAGGCCTTGACCGCCGCGTCGGCCAGGGAGCGCTGGCTGGCGCGCTGCTCGTCGGTCAGCACTGCGCCGGGCTTGCCGTCGGCGCCCATCTGCCGGACCGGGGCGCTGTTGGCCAGGATCTTCTGGTTGAGTTTGGCGCTGGCGCACTGGGCGCTTTCGACCGGTGCGGCTTCTGCACCTGCCGGCGCCTCGCCACGGGCCAGGGCATCGGCGCGGTTGATCTGCTTGCCCTCGAGGTTGCGTCCCGCCGGCGGGGTGTCGGAGTAGTGGGTGACGCCCTGCGCGTCTTTCCACTGATAGAGGCTCTGGCCGTGGGCCAGCGGAGACGCCAGCAGGACCGACAGGATCAGGCAGGTGGACAGGCGCATCGGGCAACTCCGCGTGAGATGGGCGCAACGGCGGGGATTGCAGCACCCGGATGCCCGCAAGGCAAGCCGAAAGGGCGGACAGGCGCGCCAGGGCCACGGCAAGGCTAAACTGCACGGATGGACCAGCTTCCCCAGCGCAAACGCGCGCGCGGCATTTATCTGCTGCCCAACCTGTTCACCACGGCCGGGCTGTTCTCCGGCTTCTTCGCGATCATCTCGGCGGCCAATGCCGAATTCGTGCATGCGGCCATCGCGGTGTTCATCGCCGGCCTGATGGATGGCGTGGACGGGCGCGTGGCGCGCCTGACCGGCACCAGCAGCGATTTCGGAGTGCAGTACGACTCCCTGGCCGACCTGGTCAGCTTCGGCATGGCCCCGGCGCTGGTCATGTACCACTGGTCGCTGTCCTCGCTGACCCTGGACGGGGCGACGATGGGCCGGGTTGGCTGGGCGGTGGCCTTCCTCTACGCAGCCTGCGCGGCGCTGCGCCTGGCGCGCTTCAATACCCAGGTCGCCACGGTGGACAAGCGCTGGTTTGTCGGCCTGGCCAGCCCCGCGGCGGCGGGACTGATGATGTCCTTCGTATGGGCCTTCGCCGACGGCGAGCTGGGCCTCAGTGGCGACCAGCTGCGCTACGTGGCCCTGGCCATCACCATCGTGGCAGCCCTGCTGATGGTCAGCCGAGTGCGCTTCTGGAGCTTCAAGGGCAGTGGTCAGGGCGGTGCGCGCGCCGATCGCATTCCGTTCCTGCTGGTGGTGCTGGTGCCGGTGGTGATCGCGGTGCTGGTCATCGATCTGCCGCGCACCCTGCTCGCGATCGGGGTGCTCTACGCGCTGTCAGGTCCGGTGATGTGGCTGCTGAATCGGCGCGGGCGCCGGGGTGTCGCGCCGTGAGCCTGGACGCGGCCCCGCTGTGGACCGGTGAGCAGCACGCTTGGCTGCAGGCCTTGGGCCATACCGTCTGGGTGCCCGGCAGCGTGCCGGTGGCCGACGCTGCGCCGCATGCCGCACCGCCGCGTCCCGCCGCGCGACCCGCGTCCCAGCGTCCGGCCGCCGCACCGCCTAGGTCGCGTCTTAGCGCACCTGTGCTGGACGAACCGGCTCCTGCGGCCGCGCCCCGGCGGCCAGTGGCCCCCGCCCGCAGGGCAGGGACGCCATTGCATGACGCCTTGCATTTCGCCCTGGTGCGTGCCTCCGGACTGAACCCGAACGCGCCCGAGGCGGCCCAGATCATGGCCACCTGGCCTGCCTCGGCGCAGTTGCGCGGCAATGCGGCGGCCAAGCGTGCGCTGTGGCCGCAGCTGCGGGCGCTGCGCAAGGGCGTGGTTCGGGGATGAGTGCGCTGCAGTCCGGCCCGGCGCCGGCCGCCACGCTGCGGGCGATGCGTGAGTCGGACCTGGATGCGGTCATGGCGATCGAGGTCCGGGCCTATCCGTTCCCGTGGACGCGCGGGATTTTTCGGGACTGCCTGCTGGCCGGGTATCCGGCCTGGCTACTGGTCGAACACGGGCTGCCGATCGGCTATGGCGTGATCAGCCTGGCCGCGGACGAGGCGCACATTCTCAACGTCTGCGTGGCGCCCGAGCGGCAGGGGCGTGGCCTGGGCCGGCAGCTGTTGCGCGCGCTGGTCCAGGGCGCGCGCGAACGTCGCGCCGAGCGTGTCTTCCTGGAAGTGCGGCCGTCCAACCCGCCCGCCATCGCGCTCTACCACAGCGAAGGCTTCAACGAGATCGGGCGACGGCCGCGCTATTACCCGGCCCACAACGGGCGCGAGGATGCCATCGTGATGGCGATCGAGCTGGTCGACGGCGAGATCGACCGGATGCCGCCGCTGTAGGACAGGACGTGCGGGCTGTTCTGTGGGAGCCGCTACAGCGGCGATGAGGCTTCCTCGGGAAAGCCCCTTCGCCGCTATAGTGGCTCCCACCTGTAGAGCGGAGCTTGCTCCGCTGCGGCCTTCCCCACGAACCGAACGAAGAGCAGCGGAGCAAGCTCCGCTCTACAGGCAGACCGCTGCGAGACTTGAGAAGACAGTTGCTCCCACAGCAGCCACTGCCCATCAACAGCAGGGCAGCCATTGTGCCCACAGCAGCCATTGGCAATGACTTGCGCCGCTGTCGGCAGCGGGCTTACAGCTTGGCGCGCTGCTCCTGCAGGGCGGTCAGCTGGCCGGTCCAGTCGGCCAGGCGCACGCGTTCCTGCTCGACCACCGCCGCGGGCACCTTGTCGCTGAACTTGGCCAGCTTGGCCTCGCTCTTTTCGCGTTCGCCGGCGACCTTGGCGATCTCCTTGTCCAGACGGGTGCGCTCGGCGTCCAGATCGACCAGGCCTTCCAGCGGCACCAGCAGGCGCAGCTCGCCGACCACGGCGGCGGCCGAGGCAGGCGCTTCGGCGCCGTCCAGCCATTCGATGGCCTCCAGCTTGAGCAGGAACTGCAGCTGCGAGGCGAAGCGCGCCACGCGCGCGCGATCCTGCTCGGTGCCGGCCTGCAGAAGCAGGCGCACGCTCTTGCCAGGCGACACGCCCAGTTCGCTGCGCACGCGGCGCAGGGCGCTGACCATGGCCTTGAGCCATTCCACATCGGCCTCGGCCGTGGCGAAACCGGCCGCGCCCACGCTTTCTGCGGTGGGGTAGGCCTGCAGCGAGATGCTCTCGCCGGCCACGCCCACGCGCGGGGCGACCTGCTGCCACAGTTCCTCGGTCACGAACGGGGCCAGCGGATGCAGCAGGCGCAGCAGCTGCTCGAGCACGTACAGCAGGGTGTGGCGGGTGCTGTCGGCGGCAGCTTGATCGGCGCCATTCAAGGCCGGCTTGGCCAGTTCGACGAACCAGTCGCAGAACTGGTTCCAGGCGAACTCGTACAGCGCCTGCGCCAGCAGGTCGAAGCGGTAGGCGGCGAAGTGCTCGGCCGCCTCGGCCGATACGCGCGCCAGGCCGGCGAGGATCCACTTCTCGGCATCGGTCGCAGGCTGGGGCGCGCCGCTGAACTGCGCGCCCTCGGTGTTCATCAGCACGAAGCGACTGGCGTTCCACAGCTTGTTGCAGAAATTCTTGTAGCCCTCGGCACGACCCAGGTCGAACTTGATGTCGCGGCCGTGGGTGGCCAGCGCGGCGATGGTGAAGCGCAACGCATCGGCGCCGTGGGCGGCGATGCCATCCGGGAATTCCTTGCGCGTGGCCTTTTCGATCTTCTCGGCCAGCCTGGGCTGCATCAGTCCGCGCGTGCGCTTGGCCAGCAGGTCGTCCAGCGAGATGCCGTCGATGATGTCCAGCGGGTCCAGCACATTGCCCTTGGACTTGGACATCTTCTGGCCCTGCGCATCGCGGATCAGGCCGGTGATGTAGACGTCCTTGAACGGCACCTGCCCGGTGAAGCTGTCGGTGGCCATGACCATGCGCGCCACCCAGAAGAAGATGATGTCAAAGCCGGTGACCAGCACGTCGCTGGGCAGGTAGCGGTCGAAACCGCGCTCGGCCATGGCCGCCTCGTCCGGCCAGCCCAGCGTGGAGAACGGCCACAGTTGCGAGGAGAACCAGGTCTCCAGCACGTCGCTGTCCTGGGTCAACACCACCTCATCGCCCAGGCCGTGCGCGCTGCGCACGGCGGCCTCGTCGCGGCCCACGTAGCAGGTGCCGGCTTCGTCATACCAGGCCGGGATGCGGTGGCCCCACCACAGCTGGCGGCTGATGCACCAGTCCTGGATGTTCTCCATCCAGTGGCGATAGGTGTTGATCCAGTTCGGCGGGACGAACTGGATGTCGCCGTTTTCGAAGCGTTCCAGGCCGCGCTTGGCCAGGCCGTCCATCTTCACGAACCACTGGTCGGTCAGGTAGGGCTCGATCACCTGCCCGGTGCGGTCGCCACGCGGCACCTGCAGCTTGTGCGGCTTGGTTTCGACCAGCAGTTCCAGCGCTTCCAGGTCGGCCAGCACGTCCTTGCGGGCGACGTAGCGGTCCAGGCCCTGGTATTTGTGCGGCGCGTTGTCATTGATCGTCGCGGTGGGCGTGAACAGATTGATCATCGGCAGGTCGTGGCGCACGCCGACCTGATAGTCGTTGAAGTCGTGCGCCGGGGTCACCTTGACCACGCCAGTGCCGAACGCTCGGTCCACGTAGTCATCGCCGATCACCGGAATGGTGCGCTCGCTCAGCGGCAGCGCGACGGCCTTGCCGATCAGGCCGGCGTAGCGCGGATCTTCCGGATGCACCATCACCGCGGTATCGCCGAGCATGGTCTCCGGGCGGGTGGTGGCCACGACCAGGTAGTCGCGCACTTCGCGCAGGGTTTCAGTGCCGTCGGCATCGACTTCGACATGCTCGTAGGTCGCGCCGTCGGCCAGCGGATAGCGGATCGACCACAGAAAGCCGTCTTCCTCGACGTTTTCCACTTCCAGGTCGGAGATCGCGGTCTTCAGCACCGGGTCCCAGTTGACCAGGCGCTGGCCGCGGTAGATCAGGCCCTGTTCGTACCAGCGGAGGAAGGCCTCGTTGACCGCCTGCGAGGGCTGCGGGTCCATGGTGAAGGTGCTGCGCGACCAGTCGGCCGAGGTGCCCAGGCGCCGCATCTGGCGCTCGATGGTGTCGCCGGACTGCTGCTTCCATTCCCAGACCTTGGCGATGAAGCCCTCGCGGCCCAGCGAGTCGCGGGTTTCGCCCTGGCCTTCGGCGGCCAGGTTGCGGCTGACCACCATCTCGGTGGCGATGCCGGCATGGTCGGTGCCCACCTGCCACAGCGCGTCGAAGCCGCGCATACGGTGGTAGCGCACCAGCGCGTCCATCAGCGTCTGCTGGAAGGCATGGCCCATGTGCAGCGTGCCGGTGACGTTCGGCGGCGGCAGCAGGATGGTGTAGGGGGTGCCGGTGCCGGAGGGCTTGAACGCGCCGCTGGCCTCCCACTGCGCGTACAGGCGCGCTTCGAAGGCTTTGGGGTCATAACTGGAGGCGAGCGGTTCGGTCATGGCAATCGGTCTTGGTCGTCCCGGCGCATCGCCGGGCGGAACGAAAATACGGATCGGCCGGCACGGGCGCCGGCCGAAGGGGTTACATGTCGTGCTTGTTGAGCGAGAAGCCCCGGGCCTGGTACTGACGCCAGCGCTCGCGCAGCGGCTCGCGGGCGGCCGGATCGGCGGGCACCACCTCCAGCACCCGCTCACAGGTGCCGGCGTAGGCGTCATCGCGCAGGTTGATCACCAGCGGACGTTGCGGGGTGTCGGTCTCCGGCGTGGCGATCAGGACCGGGGTGACCTCGTCCTCGTCATCCATCCCGACGATCTGGTGCGGCACGTAGGCATCGTCCTCGAAGGCCCACAGCAGCTCGTCCAGTTCCTCGGCCTGGGCCGTATCGCGGGCCAGGATCACCGTGTACTGGCTGGTGGCGTAGCACTTCTTGGCCAGTTCGCAGACCAGGTGCAAGGGCGCCTCGAGGAAGCGCGGCTTGGCGATCAGGTAGAAGTCGGCGCGGGCCATGAACAACCAGGGTGGGGAATGGGGAGTCGTCGCGCGAATGCGCTGACGCGTGCGGGGCAGGGCGCTCGAAGCATCGCGCCCGCCCCGCACGCCATCAGGCCGCGCGGTCCAGCAGCCACTGCGCCAGCAGGTTCACCGGGCGGCCGGTGGCCATGCCGCGCTTGCCCTCGTCGTTGGCCACCCCGGCGATGTCCAGGTGCGCCCAGCGCTGGTCTTCGGTGAAACGCGACAGGAAGCAGCCGGCGGTGATCGCCCCGCCCCAGCGCCCGCCGATGTTGTAGACATCGGCGAAGGCCGAGTCCAGCTGGGCCTGGTATTCGTCCCACAGGGGCAGGCGCCAGGCGCGGTCGTAGACGTGCTCACCGGCGGAGAGCAGCTCGTCGCACAGGTCGTCGTGCTTGCTCATCAGGCCGGCGGCATGGCGGCCCAGGGCGACCATGCAGGCGCCGGTCAGGGTGGCCACGTCGACCAGGGCGGCCGGCTTGAAGCGCTCGGCGTAGGTCAGCGCGTCGCACAGGATCAGGCGGCCTTCGGCGTCGGTGTTGCCGACCTCGATGGTGCGCCCGGACATGGAGGTGATCACGTCGGAGGGACGGTAGGCGTTGCCGTCGATGGCGTTCTCCACCGCCGGCACGATGGCCACCAGGTTGATCGGGACCTTCAGCCCGACTGCGGCCACGAAGGTGCCCAGCACCGTGGCGCCGCCGCACATGTCGTACTTCATCTCCTCGATGCCGCCCTGGACCTTCAGGTTGACGCCGCCGGTATCGAAGGTGATGCCCTTGCCGACCAGCACGTAGGGCCGGGCGCTGGCATCGGCCGCGCCGTTCCACTTCAGCACGATCAGGCGCGGGCGGTTGGCCGAGCCGCGGGCCACGGCCAGCAGCGAGCCCATGCCGAGGGCTTCCATCTGTGCCTCGTCCAGGATCTCGGCCTCCGCACCATCGTGGGCGGCGGCGAAGTCCTGCGCCTGCTGAGCCAGGTAGGCCGGATTGCAGATGTTCGGCGGCAGGTTGCCCAGCTCACGGGTGAACTTCACGCCGTTGGCGATGGCGATGCCCTGGGCCAGGGCTTCGGCGTCGTCGCCACTGAAGGCGACCTTGGCCAGGCTCAGCGGCTCGGCCTTCTTCTTGCCCAGGGTGGCGGTGTAGCGGTAGGTGGCGTGCTCGGTGGCGGCCACGGCCTGGCGGATCGCCCAGGCGGCGTCGCGGCCGGGCACGTCCAGCCCGGTCAGGGTGATCAGGGCGCTGGTGGAGGCTCCATCCTTGAGGGCGCGCACGGCCTCGGTGACGACCTTGAGGTAGGTCGGCACGTTGAACTTGGCCGCCTCGCCCAGGCCGACCACCAGCACGCGCGGGGCGGTGACGCCGGGCAGGTCGTGCAGCAGGGTGGTGCGGCCGCTGCGGCCGGGGGCATCGCCGCGCTGGACCAGTGCGGTCAAGCGGCCGTCGCTGGCCGCATCGACCGCCTTGGCCGCTGCATCGAGGGTCTTGTCCGCGTACACGCCGACGACCAGGCAGTCGACCGCCGCGGCGGTGGGGGTGTCATGGTTCAGTGTGAATTCCAGGGCCATTGCGCAGATTCCGTTGAGTCGGTTTCACCAGCAGTTACGTACAATCCGTGGCCGCCGCGGTGCTGGATGCCCCGGCTCAGCCTCGGTCCGCGCGATACGCGCACCGGCACTCGAACCCGTAATTGTAAGGCAACCCCCACCCGATGCCGAAGCTGGACCGCTATCTCTTCGCCGAATTCACCCAGAGTTTCCTCGCTGCGCTGATGGTGCTGCTGGTGGTGAGCCTGGGGGGCCTGCTGGTGGACGTGCTGGGCGACGTGGCCGACGGCAAGCTGCCGGCGGGGCTGCTGTTGTCCCAGCTGGGGCTGGCGGCGGTGACCTTCATGCCGCTGATCCTGTCGCTGTCGCTGATGCTGGGCCTGATGCTGGCCATCGCCCGGCTCTACCGCGACTCGGAAATGCCGGTGTTGACCTCCATCGGCGTGGGGCCGCGGCGCCTGCTGCGGCCGCTGCTGCTGCTGGTGGTGCCCATGGTGGTCCTGGTGGGCATGATCTCGCTGTGGCTGGGGCCACTGGCCGCACGCACCAGCCAGTCGATGATCGCCCAGGCCAACCGCTCGCTGATCGTGGCCGGCCTGGAACCGGGCAAGTTCACCGTACTCAGCAATGGCTCGGTGGTCTACGTCGACGGCATGTCCGCCGATGGCACCGAACTGAGCAAGGTGTTCATGCAGCGCCAGCAAGGCGACCGGCTGGACGTGGTGACCGCCAGGAGCGGCAAGATGTATTTCGAAGGCGAGACCTCGCGCTACCTGCAGCTGAACAATGGCTTCCGGGTGGAGGGGCCGGCCGATGACGGCAAGGATTTCCGCCTGATGCGCTACGCCAGCAATGCGGTGGCGCTGCCGGACCAGCAGGAAAGCAAGCCCGACGACGATCCCGAACTGCTGCCCACCGGGCAACTGCTTGGCGACAGCCGGCCGCAGGCCAATGCCCAGCTGCACGCGCGCATCACCCCGCCGCTGCTGTGCCTGGCCTTCGCCCTGCTGACCCTGCCGCTGGCGCGCAGCGCGCCGCGCCAGTCGCGCTACGGGCGGGTGATGCTGGGGTTCCTGGGCTACCTGGTCGCCTTCCTGATGATGATCAATGGCACCCAGTGGCTGACCAGCGGCAAGCTGCCCGCCGCGGCCGGGCTGTGGTGGCTGAGCGTGCCGCTGCTGGTGCTCGGCGTGTGGGCCTACAGCCGTGATGGCCGTCTGCGTCGCCCGCGCGGAGCCCGCGCATGAGCCGTCTGCTGCGCATCCACGACCTGTATGTCGGCAAGGTCGTGCTGGGGACGGTGATCCTGGTATGGGCGGTGCTGTTGGGCCTGGACATGACCAACGCCATGTCCGGCGAGATCAAGGACATCGGCAAGGGCAGCTACACCTTCGGCCATGCGGTGGCCTACGTGGCCTATACCGTGCCCCGCCGTGCCTACACCCTGTTTCCCACGGCCGCGGTGATCGGCGCGTTGATGGGGCTGGGGCAACTGGCGGCGAGTTCGGAACTGACCGCGCTGCGCGCGCTGGGACTGTCGCGTCGTCGGCTAAGCCTGTCGGTGGCCGTGGCCCTGGGCCTGCTGACGGCCGGGATGGTGGTCAGCATGGAATGGGTCGGGGCCTGGGGCCAAGATCAGGCCGACAACCTCAAGGCGGCGGCCAAATACGGCGATGTAGCCCGTGGACGCTACGCCAGCCTGTGGGCACGCGAGGGCGACATCTTCCTCAACGCGCAGACCGGCGAGGAGACCAAGGTGGATGGGCGTGACGACGTGGTCCTGCGCGACGTGCGCATGTACCAGCTCGACGAACAGGGCCGGCTGGCCTCCATCGCCCATGCCGCCACCGCCACCCATGGCAAGGACAGTTGGCTGCTCAAGGACGTGGTGCGCACGACCTTCGGCGAGCGTTCGCTCAGCCAGGATAAGGTGCCCGAAGAGACCTGGGCGTCCAAGCTGGATCCGGCGGCCCTGGCCGCCAGCCTGGGGCGGCCCCGCTACATGTCGGCCAAGGACCTGTCGCGCAGCATCACCTATCGCCGGCGCAACGGCCTGGATGCGCGCGACTACGAAGAGGTCTACTGGGGGCGCTGGTTCTATCCGGTGAACGTGCTGGCGCTGTGCCTGGCGGCCATCCCGTTCGCCTTCGGCAGCCTGCGCAGCGGCGGCATGGGCAAGCGCCTGTTCACGGGCATCATGTTCGCCCTGGCGTTCTGGCTGCTGCAGCTGCTGTTCGGACGCATGGGCACCGCGCTGCACCTGGACTACCGCCTGGCCTACACCGCCACGCCGGTCCTGATGCTGGTCATCTCCTGGTGGTTGTTCCGCAAGCGCAGCAGTTGACCCGGGCTAGGTCCGGGGCCTGCGCAGCAGGCGCGTCCGACTCAGGCGGTCGTGCCAGGTGAGCCGGTCGCGGTCGACCCACGCCCACCAGAAGCCCAGCCCAGCGCACAGCAGGGACACGGTGCCGACCGTGTAGCGCAGCCACAGCGCACGCCAGCTAGGTGGTTGCTCCGCGTGCTGGCCCACCACCGCGATCCGCCAGGGACGCATGCCCAGGGTCTGCCCGCCATGGCGCCAGCTCAACGTGGCATACAGCCCGGTCACGCACCAGCAGCAGGCCCACAGCAGCCACTGCAGGGCACTGAAAGGCGCGATGTTCTGGCGCGCGGCGTGGTGGCCGAGATAGGTATAGCCGGCGGTGAAAGCGGCCGACACCGCGAACCACAGGGCCAGCGCCGGCCACGCGTCGTAGCACAGGGCCAGCAGGCGCCAGCCGACGAATGCGTGGCGCGGCGGAGGCAGGGCGAGGGGCGGGACGGGCGCTGACATGGCGCCAGCATAGTCGCCCCTGGCCTGCCGGCCATAGCGCGCCGCGGGATGGCGGCGCCTTTGCCTGCCGACCGCGACGGCCGTGCGGCGCGTCTTTCGGGAACCCAACGACACGCCCTAAGCTGGGGCGATGTCCACGCCCGCCGACCGACGCCAGCGCGTCAACGCCTTGCCTGCCTGTCGCCCCGCCGATCGCGCGAGCATCGATGGGTTTCTCGATGCCGCGTGGGCCGAAGGCGGGTTGGCGCGTGCGACCTTGGAGGCCTACCGTCGCGATCTGGAGGGCCTTGCGCGCTGGTCCGCCGAGCAAGGCGCGGCCGAGCTGTCCAGGGCTGATCGCGCGCTGCTGTTTTCCTTCCTCGCCTGGCGGGCCGGGCAGGGATATTCCCCCCGGAGCAATGCGCGCCTGCTGTCCTGCCTGCGCGCGTATTACGGGCAACTGGTCCGCCGCGGGCGCCGCACGGACGACCCAACCGCCTTGCTCGATCCACCACGGCTGCCGCGCGCCCTGCCCAAGGCCCTGTCCGAAAGCCAGATCGAGGCCTTGCTGGCGGCGCCGGATGTCGCCGCGCCGGCGGGTCTGCGCGACCGGGCGATGCTCGAACTGATGTACGCCTGCGGGCTGCGCGTGAGCGAACTGGTCACCCTGCCCGACACTGGAGTCAACCTGCGCCAGGGTGTGCTGCGGGTCATGGGCAAGGGCAGCAAGGAGCGGCTGGTGCCGTTGGGGGAGGAGTCCCAGCACTGGCTGCAGCGCTACCTGGACCAGGCCCGCGCGGTACTGGCCGGAGCGCGCGGCGCGGTTCGGACGGACGGGCAGACCGCGTTGTTCATCGACGCCCAGGGGCGCCCGCTGAGCCGCCAGGCGTTCTGGGGCCTGGTCAAGCGGTATGCGGCACTGGCCGGCATCGATCCGGCCCGGGTCAGCCCGCACGGCCTGCGCCACAGCTTCGCCACCCACCTGCTCAACCACGGCGCCGACCTGCGCTCGCTGCAGTTGATGCTGGGCCACAGTTCGCTCTCCACCACCCAGATCTACACCCTGGTCGCCCGCCAGCACCTGCAGGGCCTGCACGCCAAACACCACCCACGGGGGTGAGGTGCACGCGCGGCATGCCGCGCGTGCGCCGAACGCACGGCCATGGATGGCCGGGCCGGGCGTTCCGGAGCCGATAAGGCTGCGCCATGGATGGCCACGGGAATCCATCCTGCAAGCACGCGCGGCATCCCGCGCGTGCGCCGAACGCCCGGCCAGGGATGGTCGGGCGGGGCGTCCTGGAGAGCGATCAGGTTCCGCCATGCAAGGCGGGTGGAGAGGTGATCGCGAAGGAGTCGCAGCAGTGCTTAACCGGTTCACACCCGAGCGCGCTCCTGGATGGCGGCATCCAAGCACTGCAACACGCTGTACCAAACCCCGCAAACAGGCCTTCAGCCGGCTTGTGCGAGAATCCGGGCGATCTCCCGCCACGGCGGGCCACGCGCAGGCGGCCAGTTGCTGAACCGGTCGCCGCCCTCGAATCAGGAATGTCCGATGCGTCGTCTTCTTCCCTTCGCCCTGCTGGCCGGCCTGAGCCTGACCGCCTGCGCCCAGCAGCCGCAGAACGCCGCCGGGCAGGCCGGCACGGCCAAGGCCGATGCCACGCCCCCGCAGGCCGCGTCCAACGATCCGGCCGATGCCAAGGTCCGTGCCGCGCTCAAGCGCCTCAACCCGCAGGTCGACGTGGACTACATCGGCAAGGCGCCGTTGCCGGGCTTCCGCGAGGTGATCGCCGCCGGACAGCTGGTCTACGTCAGCGACGATGGCAAGTACCTGCTGCAGGGCAGCGTGGTGGACATCAACGATCGCAAGGACATGATGCAGTCCAGCCCGGCGCTATCGAGCTATCGGCAGAATCTGCTCAAGTCGATCAAGACCAGCGACAAGATCGTCTTCGCCCCCGAGCACCCCAAGTACACCGTCAATGTCTTCACCGACATCGAGTGCGGTTACTGCCGCAAGCTGCACAGCCAGATCGCCGAGTACAACAAGCAGGGCATCGCCGTGGAATACCTGGCCTGGCCGCGCATGGGCCTGGGCAGCCAGGACCACAAGGACATGATCTCGGTGTGGTGCGCGGCCGACCGCAAGCAGGCCCTGACCGATGCCAAGACCTCCGGCAAGGTCACCCCGCGCGACTGCACCAACCCGGTGACCATGGAGTACGACGTGGGCCAGCGCCTGGGCGTCAACGGCACCCCAGCGATCTTTGCCCCGGACGGCAGCCAGATCGGCGGCTACCTGCCGCCGGCCGAGATGCGCGCGGCGCTGGACAAGCTGGCGGCCGCCGATGCCACCAAGGCCCAGGCCTCGCCGGCCGGGATGCCGTAACCGGCATTCGCGCCGTCCGAACCGCTTTTCGAAGCCGGCCCCGCGCCGGCTTCGCTACAATGGCCGGCCCCGTCTTGACGGCTCGCACCCCACGGTTCCGGACATGATCGTCCTCGAAGGCCAGCCGGCCTTGTCGCAGTTCCGCCGCGCGCGGCTTGAATCCCGCCTCAAATCGGTCGCCCCGCAGGTCCGCCTGCTCGGGACCTGGCAGGTCTTTTTCATCGATCCGCAGGCCGGCACCGCGCCTGACCTGGATGCGCTGCGCCGCATCCTCCAGGCCGGCCAGGCGCCCGCCGAGCGCGAGGCCGGCGCCAGCAGCCGCTTCGTGGTCCCGCGACTGGGCACGCTGTCGCCCTGGTCGAGCAAGGCCACCGAGCTGGTCCGCGGCGCGGGGCTGCCGATCCACCGGGTCGAACGCGGCACCCGCGTGGACCTGGCCTGCCTGCCCGACGATGCGCAGGCCCTGGCCGCGGTGACCAGGCTGCTGCACGACCCGATGACCCAGTCGCTGCTGGCCTCGACCGACCAGGCCCAGGCCCTGTTCGAGGCCCCGGCGCGCGGGGAGCTGGGGCGCATCGCGCTGGACGACCTGGAAGGCGCCAACGCGCGCCTGGGGCTGGCCCTGGCCCAGGACGAGATCGACTACCTGCGCGCGCGCTACGGCGAGCTGGGGCGCGACCCGTCCGACGTCGAGCTGATGATGTTCGCGCAGGCCAACTCCGAGCACTGCCGGCACAAGATCTTCAACGCCAGCTGGACCATCGACGGCCGCGAGCAGGAGCGCTCGCTGTTCAAGATGATCAAGCACACCCATCAGCAGACCCCGCAGCACACGCTCAGTGCCTACAGCGACAACGCCGCGGTGGTCGAAGGCCTGCCGGCCGCGCGCTATCGCCCCGACCCGGCCACCGGCCGGTACCGCAGCGAAGCGGTGGTGCCCAGCGCGTTCCAGATCAAGGTGGAGACCCACAACCATCCCACCGCGATCGCCCCGTTCCCCGGCGCGGCCACCGGCGCCGGCGGCGAGATCCGCGACGAGGGCGCGACCGGCCGCGGTGGCAAGCCCAAGGCCGGCCTGACCGGCTTCAGCGTCTCGCACCTGCGCATCCCGACCCTGCCCCAGCCCTGGGAGGCCCCGCGCGCGCTGAATCCGCGCATGGCCCCGGCCCTGGAGATCATGCTGGACGGCCCGCTGGGCGGCGCGGCGTTCAACAACGAATTCGGCCGGCCCAACCTGCTGGGCTATTTCCGCAGCTTCGAGCTGGCCGAAGGACCGGGCCTGACCCGCGCCTACGACAAGCCGATCATGCTGGCCGGCGGCCTGGGCGCGATCGACCGCAACCAGGTCGAGAAGAAGACCCTGCAGCCGGGCGATGCGGTGATCGTGCTCGGTGGTCCGGCGATGCTGATCGGGCTGGGCGGTGGCGCCGCCAGTTCGGTCGCCTCCGGCGACAGCGCCGAGGACCTGGATTTTGCCAGCGTGCAGCGCGACAACCCGGAGATGGAGCGTCGCGTGCAGGAGGTCATCGACCGCTGCGTGGCGCTGGGCGCGGACAACCCGATCCGCTGGTTCCACGATGTCGGCGCCGGCGGCCTGTCCAACGCCATTCCCGAACTGCTGCATGATTCCGGCGTGGGCGGGGTGATCGACCTGGACAAGGTGCCCAGCGACGATCCCTCGCTGTCTCCGCTGGAACTGTGGTGCAACGAATCGCAGGAGCGCTACGTGCTGGGCGTGCCGCAGGCGCGCCTGGCCGAATTTGCGCAGATGTGCGCGCGCGAGCGCTGCCCGTTCGCCGCCGTCGGCGTGACCACCGCGGAGGAGCGGCTGGTCGTCGGATATGGCGTCAGCGTGGAATCATTGCGTGCTGAGCGCGAGGGCACCCCGCTTGCCGGCCAGCAGGCACAGCCTGCTGGCGTTCGCGAAGGCGCGGACCAGTGGTCCGCAAGCGCCTCCGCTCACCCAATCAACCTGCCCATGGACGTGCTGTTCGGCAAGGCGCCCAAGATGCACCGCGACACCGCCCACCCGGCGCCGCCGCGCTGGCCGGAGCTGAAGACCGTCGGGCTGGACCTGCACGAGGCCGGTCTGCGCGTGCTGGCGCATCCGTCCGTGGCCGCCAAGAGCTTCCTGGTGACCATCGGCGACCGCAGCGTCGGTGGCCTGACCGCGCGCGAACAGATGGTCGGCCCCTGGCAGCTGCCGCTGGCCGACTGCGCCATCACCCTGGCCGGGTTCGACACCTTTGCCGGCGAGGCCATGTCCATCGGCGAGCGCACCCCGCTGGCGCTGCTGGATGCGGCCGCCTCGGCCCGCATGGCCGTGGGCGAGGCGATCACCAACCTGTGCGCCGCGCCGGTGCAGGCGCTGGACACGGTCAAGCTGTCGGCCAACTGGATGGCCGCGGCCAACCACGCCGGCGAGGACGCGCTGCTGTACGACGCCGTGCACGCCGTGGGCATGGCGCTGTGCCCGGAACTGGAGCTGAGCATCCCGGTGGGCAAGGACTCGCTGTCGATGCAGGCGCAGTACCAGGCCGACGGCCAGGCGCACAAGACGGTCTCGCCGGTGTCGCTGGTGATCTCGGCGTTCGCACCGGTCGATGACGCGCGCACCCAGCTCACCCCGGTGCTCTCGCGCGAGCCGGACACCGAGCTGTGGCTGATCGGCCTGGGCGGCGGCAAACAGCGCCTGGGCGGCTCGGTGCTGGCCCAGGTCCATGCCGGCGAGGAGGCCTTGCCGGCCTTTGGCGGTGACACGCCGGACCTGGACGAGCCGCAGCTGCTGCGCAGCTTCTTCGAGCTGATGCGCGATGCGCGCGCGTCCGGGCTGCTGCTGGCCTACCACGACCGCAGCGACGGCGGCGCGTTCGCCGCGCTGTGCGAGATGGGCTTCGCCGCGCACCTGGGCGTGGACATCACCCTGGACGCGTGGGGCGACGACCCGTTCCGCAGCCTGTTCAATGAAGAACTCGGGGCCATCGTGCAGATCGCCTCCGAGGACCGTGCTGCCTTCGCCGATCTGGTCGAGCGCCACGCCCTGACCGAATGCGCCCAGCGCATCGCCAAGCCCACCACCGCGCCGATGGTGCGGGTGAGCCTGGGCGATCGCACCCTGGCCGAATGGCGCTGGGAGCAGCTGTTCGACAGCTGGTGGTCGGTCACCCACGCCATGCAGCGCCTGCGCGACAACCCCGAAAGCGCCGACGACGAGCGCCACACCGCGCGCACCTTCGCCGATCCGGGGCTCAGGCCGAAGCTGTCCTTCGACCCGGCCGAGGACGTCGCCGCGCCGTTCATCGCCACCGGCGCGCGGCCGAAGGTCGCGATCCTGCGCGAGCAGGGCGTCAACGGCCAGATCGAGATGGCCAATGCGTTCGAGCGTGCGGGCTTCGATGCCTTCGACGTGCACATGAGCGACCTGATCGAAGGCCGGGTGACCCTGGAGCGCTTCACCGGCCTGGCCGCCTGCGGCGGATTCAGCTACGGCGACGTGCTGGGCGCGGGCCGCGGCTGGGCGACCTCGATCCTGGAGCGCGCCGCGCTGCGCGAACAGTTCGCCGCGTTCTTCGCCCGCGAGTCGACCTTCTCGCTGGGCGTGTGCAACGGCTGCCAGATGCTGAGCCAGCTCAAGGACATCATTCCTGGCGCCGAGCACTGGCCGCGCTTCCTGCGCAACCGCAGCGAGCAGTTCGAGGCACGGACCTCGCTGCTGGAGGTGGTCGAATCGCCGTCGGTGTTCTTCCGCGGCATGGCCGGCTCGCGCATTCCGGTGGCCGTGGCCCATGGCGAGGGCCGTGCCGAGTTCGACTCGCCGGTCGACCAGGCCACCGCGCGGGTGGCGCTGCGCTTCATCGATGGCGATGGCCAGGTGGCCGCGCGTTATCCGATCAATCCGAACGGCTCGCCGGACGGCATTACCGGCCTGACCACTGCCGATGGCCGCGCGACGATCCTCATGCCGCATCCCGAGCGCACGCCGCGCAGCATCAACCTGAGCTGGGCCCCGGAGGGGTGGGCGGAGGATTCGCCCTGGTTGCGCATGTTCCGTAACGCACGCGTGTGGTGCGGTTGATCCGGTTTACTGCACTGCAACGTGTTGCCAGAGCGCGCCCGCCGATTTGTTCGGCGGGCGCTCTTTTTTGTGACGTCCATCACTTTACGTGACAAAATTTTGACGCTTTTCGAGCCTTGATTCAGCTCGGGATCAGCTAAAACCCCTTTTTTAACAAAGGGTTGCGTGTGTCAAGCTGTGGCATGAACGCCACTTGACGCACTGAAATCCCCTGGATGACTATCGAATCAAGCACGTGACCTCCGTCAACGCGCCAGGTCCGCCATAAATCCCCCCGCAAGTCAGCGGACCTCCCGAAGTACCGAAAAAAGATCTCCTCGCGAACCCCTGTGCGCAAATTTCCGTTTGCGCGCCGCGGGAGCTCTTTGCCCAAAAAAATCCGAACAACAACAACGCCCAAGGAAAGGAAGGATGAATCGCATTTTCTGCAAGCTGTGGGACGCTGAGCGTGGCCTGGTCGTGGTCGCTTCCGAACTGGCCAAGGCCAAAGGCAAGGGCAAGGGCGCGCGGCTGTTGCAGGCCGCGACGGTCACCACGGCCCTGATCCTCTCCCAGACCGCGCTCGCCCAGTCCATCGGGGGCGGTCGTTCCCCGGGCCAGGCCAGCACCGCGATCTCCCCCCAGGCTGCCGCCTGCGCCGACGCCGCCAGCCGCGTGGCACGGGCGACCGGCGACCTCTCCATTGCCGTGGGGTGCGGCGCGCTCGCCTCTGGCACCACCTCTACCGCCGTGGGCGTCCAGAGCGAAGCCAGCGGCGATCAGTCCACCGCCATGGGCGCGGCGGCGCTGGCCAGCGGCGATGCAAGCAGCGCCACCGGCGCGCTGAGCCAGGCCTCCGGTCTTGAATCCACCGCCTCGGGTTACTACAGCACCGCCTCGGCCGATGGCGCCACCGCCAGCGGCGCGGAAAGTCTCGCCTCGGGCATCGAATCCACCGCGCAGGGCTTTTTGGCGACGGCCAGCGGCGATGGCGCATCGGCGCACGGCGCAGAGTCGCTGGCGGCCGGCGCCTTCTCCACGGCCAATGGCTTTTACAGCGTCGCGGACGGCAGTTACGCCACCGCGCTGGGTGGGTATTCGAGCGCGCAGGGCAGCGGCAGCACGGCCGTTGGCAGCAGCTTCGACGTGGGCGACTACCTGTTTGGCCTGCCGGACCTGCTGGTCGTCGACAACCACGCGCTGGGCTTTGGCGCGACCGCGGTCGGTGCCGGCGCAGGCGCCGAAGGCGACCTGACGTCGGCCTTCGGGACCTGGGCCGAAGCGCTGACGCCTGGCGCCACCGCCCTGGGTGCCTGGAGCACGGCCAGCGGCGAGAACAGCGTGGCGCTGGGCGCCAACGCCGTGGCCGACCGCGACAACACGGTCTCGGTGGGTGCCGAGGGCGCCGAACGCCAGATCACCAATGTCGCCGCGGGCACCGAGGACACCGATGCGGTGAACAAGGCGCAGCTGGACCAGGCCACCACCGCCAACAAATACCTGGCGATGAACGGCAGCGACGCCAGCCAGGCCGGCGCCTATGCCGACGGTGACGACAGCACCGCGGTGGGCGAAGCCAGCAACGCGATCGGCACCGGCGCTTCGGCTTATGGCGCCGGCGCGACGGCAATGGCGGATATGGCAACGGCGGTCGGCTACGACAGCGTCGCCGATGCCCCGGGAGCCTCGGCCTACGGCGTGGGCAGTCAGGCAACCGGGCAGAGCGCCACGGCCATCGGCGGGCAGATGACGGTGGTCAACGGCACGACCTGGGAGGAGGAGACCTGGTCGACCGAGGCCAGCGGCCAGGAGAGCACGGCCATCGGCACCGCGGCGCATGCCACCAACTACGGCAGCACGGCACTGGGCGTGGTGTCCGAAGCCAGCGGCGAAAGCGCCACCGCGTTGGGGCAGGCCAGCACGGCACGCGGCGACAACAGCGTGGCGGTCGGAAGTCAGGCGCGTTCCAGCGAAGTCTTCAGTACCGCCGTTGGCGCCTGGTCGCGCGCCACGGGGCCGCGTGCCACCGCGGTGGGTGAAAACGCCCTGGCCCAAGGCGATGGCAGCGTGGCGCTGGGCGGCTTGGCTGCCGCCGGCGGCGACCAGAGCATCGCGATCGGTTGGAACAGCATCGTCTTCCCCGACAGCGGCGACAGCATGGCCCTGGGTGCCAACGCCATGGTGGAACCCGGTGTGCAAGGCGCCGTGGCGCTGGGCGCCAACGCCGTGGCCGACCGCGACAACGCGGTCTCGGTGGGGGCCGAGGGCGCCGAACGCCAGATCACCAACGTGGCGGCCGGCACCGAGGACACCGATGCGGTGAACAAGGCGCAGCTCGATGCGGTGGCAGACACCGCCGAGACCACCAGCAAGTACTTCCAGGCCAGCGGCAGTGCCGACAGCGATGCCGGCGCGTACGTCGATGGCGACAACGCCACGGCCGCTGGCGAGGCGTCCAATGCCATTGGCAACGGCGCATCGGCCTATGGCGCCGGCGCCACGGCCTTCGCCGACAACGCCACGGCCACCGGCGCCGGTGCCAGCGCGCTGGCCGACAACGCGACCGCCCAGGGTGCCGGTGCGCAGGCGCTGGGCGATTACGCCACGGCGACTGGCGCGGAAGCCGAGGCCAGCGGCGAGCAGTCGACGGCGACCGGCGCGGCCAGCCTGGCTTCGGGCGATGGCAGCGTGGCCAACGGTGCGCTGAGCGAGGCCTCCGGGATCGAATCGACCGCCTCGGGCTACTACAGCAGCGCGTCCGGGGACGGGGCTTCGGCGTTCGGCGCCGAGAGCATCGCCAGCGGGGTGGAATCCACCGCTGCCGGCTTCCTGGCGGGCGCCAGCGGCCTGGGCGCCACCTCGATCGGCGCCGAGTCCCTCGCCGCGGGCGACTACGCCACCGCGCTGGGCCTGGCGGCCTCGGCCGATGGCGAGAGCGCCACGGCACTGGGTGAATTCAGCCAGGCATCGGGCGCCGAATCCACCGCCGTCGGCGGCAGCACCTTGTTTGGTCTGATCAACACCCGCGCCACCGGCACGGGCGGTTCGGCCTTCGGCAACGGGGCGTGGGCGACGGGCGAATACAGCACGGCGCTGGGCCACAACACCTACGCTTCCGGTGACGACAGCACGGCGATCGGGGTGAATGCCTATGCATCGGCCGACGATGCCGTGGCCCTGGGCGCCAATGCCGAGGCCGACCGCGACCATACGGTCTCGGTGGGCGCCGAAGGCGCCGAACGTCAGATCACCAACGTCGCGGCGGGCACCGAGGACACCGATGCGGTAAACAAGGCCCAGCTCGACGCGGTGGCGTCCACGGCGGAGACCACCAACAAGTACTTCCAGGCCAGCGGCAGTGCCGACAGCGATGCCGGGGCGTATGTGGATGGCGACAACGCGGTCGCGGCCGGCGAAGCGGCCAATGCGATAGGCAATGGGGCATCGGCCTATGGCGCCGGCGCCACGGCCTTGGCCGACAACGCCACGGCGGTGGGCGCCAACGCGACCGCCAGCGGCCTGCGGACCGTGTCGCTGGGCGCCAACAGCGAAGCCGCCGCGACCGGTGCGGTGGCGGTCGGTGTCAAGAGCCTGGCCAGCGGTGTCAACAGCACAGCGATCGGCCGTCAGGCGACGACCTACGGCGAGAATGCGGTGACCGTCGGCTACAACGCCTTCGTGCGCCAGAGTGCGTCCAACGGCGTGGCCCTCGGCGCCAACGCCGGTGCGACCGGCGCCAACTCCGTCGCGCTCGGCGCCGGCTCGCGGACCTACGAGGCCGATACGGTCTCGCTGGGCAGCGGCAATGGACGCGGCGGTCCTGCCACGCGTCGCATCGTCAACCTCAGCGCCGGCTCGCTTGCCGCAGGCAGCACCGATGCGATCAACGGCGGTCAGCTGTTCCAGACCATGCAGGCCTACGCGAACTACCTGGGCGGCGGCGCGGCGGTCGGACCGCTGGGCGGCATGACCGCACCGACCTTCGTCGTCCAGGGCGACGCCTACCACTCGGTGGGTGATGCGATCAGCGCGCTGGACAATCGGGTCACCGAGCTGGCTGGGGGTGACAGCACTAAAACCTCTGCGTCCGCCTCGCGCACGGCCAGCCGCGTCGCTTCCACCGCGTCGACCGAAGGTGCGCCCACCACGGCGGCCGAGGGCGAGCCGGTCGCCGCCGCGGATACGCGGGTGGCCTCCGAGGCAACGGACGAAAGCCAGACCAGCACGACCGGCAGTGGCCAGATCCGCACCGCCAGCGTGCCGGCGGTCCCGGCCGACGTGCGGGCCTACGCCGACACCACCGCGACCGAGACCTTGACCGCGGCCAATGCCTACACCGACGCGCGCTTCGAGGCCTGGAACCAGGATTTCGAAGGCTACAAGCGCGACACCGACCGTCGTTTCAGCGAACAGGACCGCCGCATCGACCGCCAGGGCGCGATGAACGCCGCCATGCTCAACATGGCCACCAGCGCGGCGGGCATTCGCACCGACAACCGGGTGGGCGTCGGCGTGGGCTTCCAGGGCGGCGAGAACGCGCTGTCGGTGGGCTATCAGCGCGCCATCAGCGAGCGTGCCACGGTCACCGTCGGCGGCGCCTTCAGTGGGGACGAACGCTCGGTGGGCGTGGGCGCCGGCTTCGGCTGGTAGTCAGCAGGACACAGGCCGGGCGGCCCGCGGGTCGCCCGGCACGCAGGACGCGCATGTCGACAACCCGGCCCAGGCCAGCCGGGGCTCAGGGGGCCACACCATGCCGCAACGAACGGCCAGCAACTTCATTTCGCACAAGGAACGCACCGCAATGAAAACCAAACTCCTCTCGGTCGCCCTGTCGGGCATCGTCATGGTCATGTCCGCAGGGGCTGCGGCGGCCGCCCAGCCCGCGCCAGGGCTGAAGATCATGCCGCTGCCGACCGGCGCGGATGCGGACCAGAAAATCGGCCGCTTCATCATCACCTATCGCGATGGCGCCACGGCCAGGTCCAGTGCAACCGTGGCCGGCAACGCGACCCAGGCCTTGTCGCGTGCGGGCCTGAATGCCGCCGGCAAGACGCCCTCGGCCCGGTACATGCGCAAGCTGGCCACCGGCGGCGAGCTGGTGCGGACTTCGCGCAAGCTGGACCGGGTGGAGGCTGCGGCCTTCATGCGCCAGCTCGCGGCCGACCCCAACGTGGTCAGTGTGCAGGCCGACGTGCTGCGCCGTCCGGTGCGCGACATCCAGGCACCGGCGGCGCTGCAGTCGGCCACCTTCACCCCCAGCGACACCTACTACGCCAACTACCAGTGGCACCTGAAAACGCCGGATGGCACCGTCACGGCCTCCGGCAATGCCAACGAAGGCGGCGCCAACGTCAACAACGCCTGGGACCTGGCCGATGGCAATGGCATCGTGATCGCGGTGCTGGACACCGGCATCACCACCCATGTCGACGTGGATACCTCGCTGGGCGATGCCGGCTACGACTTCATCACCGACAGCCTGGTGTCCGGCCGTGACACCGACGGGCGCGCGCCCGGCGGCTGGGATACCGGTGACTGGACCACCGAGGAGCCCTGGCTCAGTGCCTGTACCGACGCCAGCAATCCGCCGGAAGACAGCTCCTGGCACGGTACCCACGTGGCCAGCACCGCCGGTGCGGAGCTGACCAACAACGCGCGCGGCATGGCCGGCGTCGCCTACAACGCCAAGATCCTGCCGGTGCGCGTGCTGGGTCACTGCGGCGGCTATGACAGCGACATCGCCGACGCGATCATCTGGGCCGCCGGCGGCACCGTGAGCGGCGTGCCGGCCAACACCCACCCTGCGCAGGTCATCAACCTCAGCCTGGGCGGCTCGGGCGTGTGTTCGGCCTCCAGCGTTACTGGCCAGGCCGTGGCGCAAGCCAATGCGCTGGGCGCCTCGGTGGTGGTCTCGGCGGGCAACAGCAACGCCGATGCGGCCAACTTCTCACCGGCCAGCTGCCCGGGCGTGATCACCGTGGCGTCCACCGGCATCACCAGCCGGCGCGCCTACTATTCCAACTACGGCACGACGGTGGAGATCGCCGCGCCAGGGGGCGGGGTGTACGCCAACGACGGCAGCTCGGGTACCCCGGTCAACGACGGCTTCGTCTGGCAGGCGCTCAACTCTGGGGCCACCACCCCGGTGCCCAATGACAGCAACTACGGCGGTTACGCCGGCACCTCGCAGGCGGCGCCCCACGTGGCCGGCGTGGTCGCGCTGATGCAGGGGGCGCGGCTGGATGCCGGCCTGCCGCTGCTGACGCCGACCGAGGTCACCGCGATGCTGCAGGCCACTGCCCATACCCCGGCAGTAGACCCGGCCGCCAATCGTCAGATTGGCGCAGGCATCGTCGACGCCGCAGCGGCGGTCGAGGCCGCCATCGTCGAACCCTGCGACCCGGCCACCGAGCAGTGCGGTCCGGTGGCCACGCCGATCGAGAACCGCGACAAGGTCAAGGTGTCCGGTGCGGCCGGCTCGGAAACCCTGTACAGCTTCCAGGCCAGCGCCGGCACGACGATCTCCTTCGTTACCGCCGGTGGCAAGGGCAATCTGTCGATGTACGTGAGCTACGGCAAGGAGCCGACCTCCAGCAGCTACGACGCCAAGTCCACCCGCTCGGGCAACAACGAGTCGGTCCGCATCAGCAATCCGCAGGCCGGGACCTACTACATCAAGCTCGTGGGCGAGTCGTCCTACTCCGGCGCGACCTTCACCGCGCGCCAGTAAACGCGTTGCTGCTTTTGTGACACGAAGCCCCGGCCGTGCGGTCGGGGCTTTTTTTTCGGCACAGGGCTGTCGTGGGGCCTGCTAAAGTGAGGCTCTTCTCTCGTCGCCGGAGGCGCGTGTGAGTGCGGTGCCTGCCCTGATTCCAGATATGGACGTGTCGGTTCCGGCCGATGAGCGCGTGGTTGCAGCGCTGCTGGCCAAGGGCCGGCTGAAGGATGTCGATCTGGCCCGTGCGCGGCGCCTGCAGGAAGAGACCGGTGGCAGCGTGCTGGCCCTGCTGCTGCGCCTGGGCCTGGTGTCCGAGCGCGACCACGCCGAGACCAGCGCCGACGTGCTGGGACTTGAGCTGCTCTCGACCAAGCAACTGCCCGACGTCCCGCCGGAACTGCCGGAGGATGTGACCCTCTCGCTGCGCTTCCTCAAACAGTTTCATGTCTGTCCGCTGGCCGAGCACGATGGCGTGCTCGATCTGTGGGTGGCCGATCCCTGCGATGCCTATGCCGCCGACGCGGTGCGCATGGCCATCGGCGGTGCCGTGCGGGTGCGGGTCGGCCTGCGTTCGGAGATCGACGACGTCATCGAACGCTGGCACGGCCAGGGCCGCAGCGCGATGGGTGCCATCGTCGAGAACGCCGATGGCGAGGCCGGTGGCGACCTGGACGATGTCGAGCATCTGCGCGACCTGGCCTCCGAGGCGCCGGTCATCCGCCTGGTCAACCTGGTGATCCAGCGTGCGGTAGAGCTGCGCGCCTCGGACATCCACATCGAGCCGTTCGAGAACCGGCTCAAGGTGCGCTACCGCGTCGATGGCGTGCTGGAGGAGGGCGAAAGTCCCCCGGCCAACCTCACCGCCGCGGTGATCAGCCGCGTCAAGATCATGGCCCGGCTCAACATCGCCGAGCGCCGCCTGCCGCAGGATGGGCGCATCCAGCTGCGCGTGCAGGGCAAGGAGCTGGACCTGCGCGTGTCCACGGTGCCCACCGCGCATGGTGAGAGCGTGGTGATGCGCCTGCTGGACCGCGAGACGGTAGTGTTCGACTTCCAGCGGCTGGGTTTCACCGACGCGTTCCTGCCGCAGTTCCTCAAGGTGCTCGAGCAGCCGCACGGCATCCTGCTGGTGACCGGGCCGACCGGCTCGGGCAAGACCACCACGCTGTACACCGCGCTGAGCCAGCTCAACACCGAAGACGTCAAGATCATTACGGTCGAGGACCCGATCGAGTACCAGATCGAGGGCATCAACCAGATCCAGGCCAAACCGCAGATCGGCCTGGACTTCGCCAGTGCCCTGCGCAGCATTGTGCGCCAGGATCCGGACATCATCATGATTGGCGAAATGCGCGACCTGGAAACCGCGCGCATCGCCATCCAGTCCGCGCTCACCGGCCACCTGGTGCTCTCCACTCTGCACACCAACAACGCCGCCGGCGGCATCACCCGCATGCTGGACATGGGCGTGGAGGACTATCTGCTGACCTCCACGGTCAATGGCATCCTGGCCCAGCGCCTGGTGCGCCGGCTGGAGCCGCAGCACGCCGAGCGCTACCCGGCAACGCCCGAGGAGATCGCGCGCTTCGACCTGCGTCGTCACCAGCTCGAAGGCGAGATCTTCCTGTATCGCCCGCGCGGCTCGGCCATCGCGCCCACCGGCTACCTGGGCCGCACCACCATCACCGAGTTCCTGGTGATGGACGACGCACTGCGTTCGGCGGTGATGCGCCACGCCGGCATGGGCGAGATCGAATCACTGGCCCGCCAGGCCGGCATGCGCACGATGTACGAGGACGGCATCGCCAAGGCGTTGGCCGGCATGACCACCATCGAGGAAGTGCTGCGGGTGACCGAGGATGCATGAGCGCGCCAACGGTGTCGCGGCTGGCGTGCGCGTTGGTGTCGCCAGCACGCGCGTGAGGCCCGGAGTCGTCGTCCCCGTGTGCGCGGGAATGACGACTGACGGCTGCGCTTTCCCGAGTTCGGACTGATGCCGCTTTACCGCTACAAGGCGCTCAACGCGCGCGGGGAAGTGCTCGAAGCGCAGATGGAGGCCGCCAGCGAGGGCGAGGTCGTCGCGCGCCTGCAGGAGCAGGGCCATCTGCCCGTCGAAGCCCGGCTGGCTTCGGAAGGCGGCGGGCTGGGCGCGTTCAAACTGCTGGTCCAGCCCAATCCCTTCGGCGGCGAGCGCCTGGTGCTGTTCACCCAGCAGCTGGCCACGCTGCTGGGCGCCGGCCAGCCGCTGGACCGTGCGCTGACGATCCTGCTGGAGCTGCCCGACGAGGACAAGGCGCGCAACACCGTGGCCGACATCCGTGAGGCGGTGCGCGGCGGCGCGCCGCTGTCCACCGCGCTGGAGCGCCAGCACGGCACCTTCTCGCGGCTGTACATCAACATGGTCCGGGCCGGCGAGGCCGGCGGCAGCCTGCATGACACCCTGCAGCGGCTGGCCGACTACCTGGAGCGCAGCCGCGCGCTCAAGGGCCGGGTCATCAACGCGCTGATCTATCCGGCCATCCTGATGGTGGTGGTCGGGCTGGCGATGCTGTTCCTGCTGGGCTACGTGGTGCCGCAGTTTTCGCAGATGTACGACAGCCTGGACGTGCAGCTGCCGTGGTTCACCCAGTTGGTGCTCGCGCTGGGCCAGTTCGTGGCCGGCTGGTGGCTGTTGCTGCTGGCCGTGCCGGCGGTGTTGGCGCTGTGGGCCGACCGCAAGCGCCGCGATGCGGCCTTTCGCGAACGCTTCGATGTGTGGATCCTGCAGCGCAAGCTGGTCGGTCCGCTGATCGCGCGGCTGGAAACCGCCCGCCTGGCGCGCACCCTGGGCACGCTGCTGCGCAACGGCGTGCCGCTGCTGGGCGCGCTGGGCATCGCGCGCAACGTGATGAACAACCGTGCCCTGGCCGGCGACGTGGAAAACGCCGCCGACGCGGTCAAGAACGGTCGCGCGCTGTCGACCTCGCTGGGCGTCGGCAAGCGCTTTCCGCGCCTGGCGCTGCAGATGATGCAGGTGGGCGAGGAGTCCGGCGCGCTGGACACGATGCTGCTCAAGACCGCCGATACCTTCGAGGCGCAGACCGCGCAGGCCATGGACCGCATGCTCGCCGCGCTGGTGCCGGCGGTGACCCTGGTCCTGGCGGCGGTGGTGGGCGCGGTCATCATCGCCGTGCTGGTGCCGCTGTACGATCTGGCCGGTGCCATCAATTAGGGCGTGCTGCCCACCATCCCCCGATTCGCTCCACGCAATGGAAGACTGCACATGCACAACCGTCGTTCGCTGACCCGCCTGCCCTCGCGCGCCGCCCAGGGCGGTTTCACCCTGATGGAGATCATCGTGGTGGTGATCCTGATCGGCGGCATCGTCGCCTTCGCCGCCAGCCGGATCCTGGGCAACGCCGACCGCGCCAAGGTCAACCTCGCCCGTGCACAGGTGCAGACGGTGGCCGAGAAGATCCAGCAGTTCGAGATGGACACCGGTCATCTGCCGGGATCGCTCAACGATCTGGTCACCGCGCCCGGGGACGCCGGCGGCTGGCTGGGTCCGTATGCCAAGGAAAGCGAGCTGAAGGATCCGTGGAACCATCCCTACCAGTACACCGTGCCCGGGCAGGCCGCGCCGTTCGACCTGGTCAGCCTGGGCAAGGATGGCCAGCCCGGCGGAGATAGCGTCAACGGCGACATCGCCTACCAGCACTAAGCCATGTGCGGCCGCGGGCCCGTGTCCGGCCGCCGCCCCGCGCGGGGCTTCACCCTGATTGAGGTGTTGGTGGTCATCGCCTTGATCGCGCTGATCGGGACCTTCACCGCGGTGGCGATGACCGGCGGCCTGCAGGGCATCCGCTTGCGCGCGGCGTCCAAGGAGGTGGCCTCGCAGCTGCGCTATACCCGCGCCCAGGCCATCGCCAGCGGCCGGCCGCAGCGCTTTGCGATCAACCCCAGCGGTCACGTCTACAGCGGGCCGGGGCGACGCAATGGACGCATCCCCGAGCAGTTGGGCATCCGCTTCTACGGGGCCCGCCAGGCCAGTGCCCAGGCCGGTGAAGGCGGGATCATGTTCTATCCCGATGGTGCCTCCACGGGTGGCAGCGTCGAGCTGCGCGCCGCGCAGGTCACTCGCAAGATCACCGTGTCCTGGCTGACCGGCGAGGTGCGCGTGACCACTCCGGGGAGCACGCCGTGACGCCGTGGCGGGCCCGGCGCAGGCGTGGGGTGTCCGCGCACGCTGTCCGTGCGCAGTCCGGCTTCACCCTGATCGAGGTGGTCGTGGCCTTCGGCCTGCTGGCCTTGGCGCTCACCCTGCTGCTGGGGGCGTTGTCGGGCGCGGCGCGGCAGATCCACCGCGCCGATCGCGCAGGGCGGGCGGCCCTGCATGCGCAGACCCTGCTGGACCAGGTCGGTGTCGGAGGGCCGCTGCAGCCAGGCCAGGACCAGGGCGAGCTGGACGGGGGGCGCTATCACTGGCAGTTGGACATCGCGCCGTGGACCGATCCACAGCTGCCGGCCACCGGGCTGGTCAATCCAGGCGCCAACCGGTTGCTGGAGCTGCACCTGGTGCTGACCTGGGGCGATGGCCCGGGCGAGCGCATGGACTGGCGCAGCCTGCGTCTGGCGCCGCCGGAAGGCGCAGGCGGGGTGGCGCCATGAGGCGCATCGGTGGCCGCCGCGCGGCGGGCTTCACCCTGATGGAGATCCTGCTGGCCACGCTGCTGCTGGCGCTTGGACTGGCGGTGGGCTTTGCGACCCTGCGCTCGGCCACCGCGCTGGTCCATCGCGGCGAAGCGACCGCGGCCCGCAACGAGCGCATCCGCGCCGTCGAAGGCTTCCTGCGCGCCCGCCTGGCCTCGGCCCAGGTGATCGCCTTCGCGCTGGATCCGCAGCAGGGCACGGCCAGCCGGTTCGAAGGTGCGCCGGACCGGATGCGGTTCGTCTCGGACATTCCCGACTACCTGGGCCGCGGTGGCCCGTACTTGCACGATGTGCAGGTCGTTGATGACGGCGCCCGCCTGCAGGTGGGGCTGGCGATGGTGCAGGCTGGCCAGGTGATCGAGGAGCCCGGCCCGCCGCGACCGCCGGAGCTGTTGGCCGACCACCTGAGGCAAGTGCACTTCCGCTATCGCGGCCTGGCCGAGGGGGGCGGGCTAGGTCCGTGGCAGGAGGCCTGGACCCAGGTCGAATCGCTGCCGGTGCAGGTCGCCATCCAGATCGAAGCCGACGACGGCGTGCACTGGCCGGACATGGTGGTCACCCTGGCCCAGGGCAGCGGCGCCAGCCACGAGGCCACGCCATGACCCGGCGGCGTGAACCCCGGCTTGCGCGCCAGCAGCGGGGCGTCGCGTTGCTCTTGGTGGTCTGGTTGATCGCCCTGCTCACGGCGCTGATCGGCGCCTTCGCCCTGACCGCGCGGGTAGAGTCGTTGCAGGGCCGGGTCCAGGCCGAAGGCAGCGTGGCCCAGCAGGTCGCGCGCGCCGGGCTGGAATACGCGCTGCTGCGGGTGGCCGACCCCGACCCGCGCACCCGCTGGCTGCCGGACGGACGCGCCTATGCCTGGCGCTACGGCAACAGCCAGCTGCAGATCCGCCTGGTGGACGAGACTGGCAAGGTCGACCTCAACCAGGCCGATGCGCAGACCCTGGCCGGTCTGCTGCGCGCGGTAGGCGTGGACGACGCGCAGGCCGGGCAGCTGGCGGCGGCCGTGCTGGACTGGCGCGACAGTGACGCCTTGACCCAGCCCGGCGGGGGCGCCGAGGACGCGGACTACGCTGCGGCCGGGCGGCCGTACGGAGCCAAGGATGCGCCGTTCGAGTCAGTGGCCGAGGTCGAGCAGGTGCTGGGCTGGAGCCCGGCGCTGTACGCCAAGGTGGCGCCGTATCTCACCCTGTACAGCGGCCGCAATCGGCCCGACGCGACCTATGCGCAGGGACCGGTGCTGGTGGCCTTGGGCATCGATCCCAATTTGATGCAGGCCCAGCGCGATGGCACGGTTCCGGCGCAGGCGGACGTGGGTCAGGGCACCGGAACGTATAGTATCGAGAGTCGCGCCACGCTCCCCGATGGCCGCCAGGCGGTGTTGCGGGCCGTGGTGCGCGCGGGGGGCGGCCCGACACCGGGCGCCATGTATACGACGCTGCACTGGGAGGAAGGTTGGGAACCCCGATGACGACACGCGCGGGCACGGCGATGCGGCCGGGCCTTGGACGTTCCGTGGGCGCCGCGGGCCGCTTCCTCGCCTGGTGGCGCGACGCGTTGGCCAGTTGGCTCACCCCGCGCTGGCGCGCCCTGCTGGGACTGGATCGCGAACGCCTGCTGCTGGTGCCGGGCGAGGGCCAGGTGCAGCTGCTGCGCGCCGGGCCGGACGGGCTGGGCACGCTGGCCGAGTTGCCGCTGCCGCTGGAGGCCGCCGCGCTCGATGCCGTGCTCGATGCCCGCCTGGTCGGGTTGCCGCGCTGGGGCCTGCTGCCGTCGGTGCAGGTGCTGCGGCGCCCGCTGCTGCTGCCGGCGGCCGCCTCCGAGCGCCTGCGTGAGGTGGTCGGCTTCGAGATCGATCGGCAGACCCCGTTCACCGCCGAGGCGGTGTATTACGACGCGCGCGTCACCGGGCGCCGCGGCGATGGTCAGATCGAAGCCGAACTGGTCGTCGTGCGCCGTCAGGGCGTGGACCGCGCACTGCAGGAACTCGGTCCGGTGGCCACCGGCCTGGCCGGCCTGGACGTGGCCGACGCCGGCGGCCAGCCGCTGGGGGTGAACCTGTTGCCGCCGGCCCAGCGCACCCGCCGCGTCAGTCCCGCGCGCAGCTGGAACCTGCTGGCCGCCACGGTCGCGGTGCTGGCCCTGTGCTTTGCCGGCTGGCAGGTCCTGGCCAACCGGCGCGCGGCGGCCGACGCCTTCGCCGCCCAGGTCGAGCGCAGTGCCGTGCAGGCGCGCGGTGTGGCCACCGAGCGCCAGCAGTTGGTCGACCTGGTGGAAGGGGCCCGCTTTCTGCAGCAGCAGCGCGCCGCGCGCCCGACCACGGTCGAGGTGCTCGACGAACTCACCCGCCTGCTGCCGGACAACACCTACCTGGAGAAGGTCTCCATCGAAGGCGACCGCCTGCTGCTGATCGGGCTCAGCCCCGAGGCGCCCGGGCTGGTCAAACAACTGGAGGCTTCCCGGTTGTGGAAGTCGCCGGCGCTGACCGGTGCGCTGCAGATGGATCGCCGCACGCGCCTGGACCGCTTCAGCCTGACCGCCCAGCTGGTTGGCGCGCCCGCACCGTCCGCAGCCCCGCGAGGTGCCGCCGATGGCCGTTAGGTCGGCGCAGCAGGACCGCTGGCTGGCGCTGGGCCTGTTGCTGGCCGCGCTGGCCTTGGCCTATCTGGTGCTGGTGCATCCGTGGTGGACCGTGCCGATGCGCCAGGCCGATACGCGCATCCAGGAATCACGCCTGCGCGAGCTGCGCGTGCGCACCCAGCTACAGCAGCAGCCGCAGATCGAGCGCCAGCTCGCCGCCGCGCGCGCGGCGCTGGGCAATCGCCCGGGCTTCCTGCCGGAGGCTTCGGCCGAACTGGCCACCGCCGCACTCACCCAGCGCCTGGAGACCGTGGTCTCGCGGGCCAGCCCGGGCAATCGCAGCTGTGCCATCACCAACCGCTCGCCACTGCCTCAGTCCGGCAAGCAGCGCTTCGCCCGGGTCACCGTGCAGGTCACCCTGCGCTGCGGCGTGCCGGAGACCGCCGCGGTGCTGCATGCGCTGGAGTCCGGCAGCCCACGCCTGTTCGTGGACAACCTCAACATCCTGGCGCAGAGCTTCAATTTCCGCGCGGCCAACCGCGACCAGGACCAGGGCAACGGATTGAACGTGAGTTTCGACCTGTCCGGTTACCTGCGGCCCACCCCAGCGCTCCCGCCAGCGGGAGGTGCCCGTGCGCAGTGAGGCCCTGGGCGCGCGCACCTGGCTGCTGATGGCGGTGGCTGCCTGGGCCCTGCTGGCCTGGGGGTTGGCGCTGGCCGGCATGGGCAGCCGTATCGTGCCCCTGCCTGACGATCCCGGACTGGTGCAGGCCCTGCCCAGTGTTCCCGCGCCGGTCCCCGAGCGCCTGGGGCCGCTGGACCAGTACGCGCAGATCAGCGAGCGGCCGGTGTTCGCCTCCGATCGCCAGCCGCATCCGTTCTACCTGGACGGGCAGGGCGCCGAGGCGACCGAGCAGGGCTTCGACTACGTGCTGACCAGCGTGCTGATCACCCCGCAGCTGCGCATGGCCATCCTGCAGTCGCCCGGCGACAACGGTCAGGCTGCGTCCGTGCGGGTCAAGCTGGGCGATGCGCCGCCGGCCACTCCGGGCTGGCACCTGTCCGAGCTGTCGCCACGGCAGGCCGTGTTCGATGGCCCGGACGGTCCGCGTACGCTGGAGCTGCGGGTCTTCGACGGCAAGGGCGGGCAGCCGCCGACGGCGCTGTCTTCTGGGGCTGGTGCGCGGCGTCCGGGCACCCCGCCTGCGCAGGTGATCGCACAGGGACGTCCGGTCGATCAAGACGACAAGAAGCCACCGCCGGATCGTCCGTCGCCTTCGGACACCCAGGGACGCGGTGCGCCAGCGTCGGCAGACGCCGCCGAGCCCGCCGAACCGGCGCAGTCGCCCCTGACCACCGAACAGCAGATGCAGGCCATCCGCGAGCGCATCGAAGCGCGGCGCCGGCAGATGCGCGAACAACAGAATTCCGGTGCGCCGGGAACGAACAAGTAGAGAGATGACATGACGTCACGTTCCGTTTTCCTCAGCCTTCTGCTCGGCCTGCTGGCCGGCTGCGCGACCGCGCCCGTGCCCACGGTCCAGCGGCAGGGCAATGCCGCCAATCCCGAGGCCGCGGCCGGAACCTCCGCGCAAGGCGCGCAGACCCAGCCATTGGCATCGGCCGAGCCACCGGAGACCGGGCCGCAGGCGCAGATCCATCGCGGCAGCGGCCAGGTCATCAACCGCAGCGCCGCCGCCGCCCCGCCGCCAGCGCTGTCGGGGGCGACCAGCGGCAGCGCGACGTTCAACTTCGAGGGCGAGTCGCTGCAGGCGGTGGTCAAGGCCATCCTGGGCGACATGCTGGGGCAGAACTACGTCATCGCCCCGGGCGTGCAGGGCACGGTGACCCTGGCCACCCCGCGCGCGGTCTCGCCGGCCCAGGCGCTGTCGCTGCTGGAGCAGGTGCTGAGCTGGAACAATGCGCGCATGGTCTATGCCGACGGGCGCTACAACATCGTGCCGGCCGACCAGGCCCTGGGCGGCACCGTGGCGCCGCGCTCGGGCGGGGCCACCAACGCGCGCGGCTATGAGGTGCGCGTGGTGCCGCTGCGCTACGTGGGCGCGGAGGAGATGAAGAAGATCCTCGAGCCCTACGCCCGCCCTGACGCGGTCGTGGCCACCGACCCGACCCGCAACATCATCACCATCTCCGGCACCCGCAGCGAGCTGGAGAACTACCTGCGCACCATCCAGATCTTCGACGTGGACTGGCTGTCGGGCATGTCGGTGGGGGTGTTCCCGCTGGAAACCGGACAGGCCAGCAAGGTCGTGTCCGACCTGGAGAAAGTCTTCGGAGCCGACAGCAAGTCGCCCAGCGCCGGCATGTTCCGCTTCATGCCGCTGGAAGGGGCCAATGCGGTGATGGTCATCACCCCGCAGGCGGCCTATCTGGACCAGATCCACGACTGGCTGGACCGCATCGATAGCGCCGGCGACCAGCCGCGGCTGTTCTCCTACGACCTCAAATACATCAAGGCGCGCGACCTGGCCCAGCGTCTGGCCGAGGTCTTCGGTGCCGGTGGCGGCAATGGATCACGCACTTCTGATACCTCGCTGGTGCCGGGCAGCGTGGGCGGCGCGCTCAGTGCCAGCCCCTTCGGCGCCGACAGCACCGGCCTGGTCAAGGGCAACGGTTCGAGCGGCGGATCATATGGTTCCAGTGGCGGCCTGTCTTCGGGCAGCAGCGATTCCGGCAGCAGTGGCGGGATGGGAAGCGGGGGTGCAAGTCTGAACCTGGGGCAGCGCCAGGAAGGCAACGGCAGCGTCACCCTGGAGGTGGAAGGCGCCAAGGTCGGCGTAGCGGCGGTGGAGGAGACCAACTCCCTGCTGGTGCGCGCCAGCGGCACGGCGTGGCGTTCGATCAAGGATGTGATCGAGAAGCTCGATGTCATGCCCATGCAGGTGCACATCGAGGCGCAGGTGGCGGAGGTCAATCTTACCGGCGAGCTCAGCTACGGCGTCAACTGGTATTTCGAGCAGGCGGTCAATGCGCCGCTGACCGGCGCCACTAGCGCGATCGGCAACGGCGCAAACTTGCCCAGCGCCGCCGGGCGCAACATCTGGGGCGACCTCAGCGGCAGCATCACCGGCAGCACCGGCCTGGGCTGGACCTTCCTGGGCAAGAACGCCGCCGCGGTGATCAGCGCCCTGGACAAGGTCACCAACGTGCGCATCCTGCAGAGCCCCTCGGTGTTCGTGCGAAACAACGCCCTGGCCCAGCTCAAGGTCGGTCAGCAGATCCCGATCAATACGTACTCGGTCAATACCGGGCTTGGCACCGACAACACCTACAGCTCGGTGCAGTACATGGACACTGGCGTGATCCTCAACGTGCGCCCACGCGTGACCAAGGACGGCACGGTGTTCATGGAGATCGCGCAGGAAGTCAGTACGCCGGGCGCCGCGCCCGCGGGCTGCGATCCGACAGTCAGCAACTGCAATCCGCCGATCAACACGCGCTTCGTCAAGACCGAGGCGGCCATCCAGAGCGGGGACACCATCGTCCTGGCTGGCTTGATCAACGACCAAGTCAACGATGGCAGCTCCGGCATACCGTTCCTGAGCCGCCTGCCGGTGGTTGGCGCGCTGTTTGGCCAGAAAACCCAGGACACCACGCGCAACGAAGTCATCGTGTTGCTGACCCCGACCATCGTGCGCAACCCGCAGGAATCACGCGACCTCACCGACGAATACAGCCAGCGGTTCCGCGCCATGGAACCGCTGCACGCGCCGAAGGACAAGTGAGCCCGGCTGGCCCCCCGCTGCCGGTCGTGCTGCTGCCCGTCGGGGTGGATGACGATGCGCTCGATGCCTGCCTGGGCGCGCTGGAGGCGGGGACGCCGGCCGGCACCCAGGTCTGGCTGGCCGACGACGCACAGGCCGGTCCGCGCGGCGTGGCGCTCATCCAGCGTTGGCTGACGCGCACCCGGCTCAAGGCCGACTACACCCGGCGCCCGCAGCCGCTGGGCGAGGTGGCGCACCTGGATGAAATGCTGGCGGCCTGCGATGGCCTGGACGTGGTCGTCCTCGCACCCGATGCCCAGCCGCTGCCGGGCTGGCTCAACCAGCTGTCCGCCTGCCTGGCCAACGATGCCGCCATCGCCAGCGTCACCCCGTGGTGCAACGCCGGCGAAGCGGCGGCCTGGCCACGGCTAGGCGAGGTCTCCGCGCCGCCGGGCGATCCGCAGCGCATGGCGCAGGCCTGCGCCGCCATGGCCGCAACCTATCCCGAACTGCCCGCCGCGGTCAGCCACGCCGTGGCGCTGCGCGGTCGTGCCCGCGCCAAGGCCGGAGGGCTGGACCTGCACAGCTACCGCACCTGGTATGCGGCCCTGATCGACCTGTCCTTGCGCCTGGCCGGGCTGGGCTGGCGCAACGTGCTGTGCGAGACCGCGTTCGTGGCCCGGGGCGGCGAGGGCGGTCCGGGCGAGGGCGACCTGGACGCGCTGGCCGCGCGCTGGCCTGCCTGGAACGCGCGCCTGGCCCAGTTCCTGATGAACGACCCCCTGCACGACGCCCGCGAGCGCCTGGCCGACTGCCATGCCCAGCTCGGGCCGGAACCGCAACGTGAGCTCTTCGGCTGAATCCGGCGGCATCGCCGCCATCGTGGTGACCTACCAGAGCGCATCGACCATCGATGCGTGCCTGTCGCGTCTGCGTACGGCCGAGGGGGTGACCCAGATCCGGGTGGTGGACAACGCCTCCGAGGACGGCACGCTGGAACTGGTCCAGCGCCACGCCGCGCGCGATGCACGCGTGCGCTTCATCGGCAATCCGGACAACCCCGGTTTCTCGGTGGGCTGCAACCAGGGCGCGGGCGATTCCACCGCGCCCTGGCTGGCCTTCGTCAATCCCGACCTGATGGTCGAGGCCGATACCCTGGTCCGTCTGCGCGCCCATGCACAGGCACACGCCCCGGTGTTGCTGGGCGTTGACCTGGTCGACGAACAGGGCGCACACGATCCGGCCGCGCGCCGTCGCGATCCGGACTTCGGCGCCATGCTGCTTGCGCCGGGGAGCGGGGGGCAACTGGCGGTGGACGCCCAGGCAGGTGCGGTCGTGCAGGATGTCGACGCGGTGTCCGGTGCGCTGATGTTCGTCTCGCGCGCGCTGTTCGAGCACGTGGGCGGGTTCGATCCGGGCTATCGGCTGCATGCCGAGGACCTGGACCTGTGCCGTCGTATCCGCATTGCCCGCGCACGCGTGGCGATCGCCAACGATGTGTGCGTGCTGCATCACCGTGGGGTGTCCAGCCGTTCGCGGCCGCTGTTCGTGGAGTGGCACAAGCATCGCGGACTGTGGCGGTACTTCCAGCGTTTCGAGGCCCCACGCCGGGGCGCGCTGATGCAGGCCGGGGTGTGGATGGCGATCTGGGCGCACTTCGCGCAGGCGGCCGGGCGTCGGCTGGCTGGCTGAACGCGGGCGCGCATAATGCGCGCATGATCATTCCCTCGCTGCTCGACACCGACCTGTACAAGTTCACGATGATGCAGGCGGTGCTGCATCACTACCCAGCCGCGCAGGTGCAGTACCGCTTCAAGTGCCGCACGCCGGGGATTGACCTGGCCGCGCACCTGCCGCGCATTTCCGAGGAGATCGATGCGCTGTGCACGCTGCGCTTCACCGCCGAGGAACTGGATTACCTGCGCGCCTTGCGCTTCATCAAGCCGGATTTCGTCGACTTCCTGGGACTGTTCCACTTCGACCGCAAGTACGTCTCGCTGAAAGCCTCGAGCGAAGCGCCGGGGGAGATCGAACTGGAAATCGAAGGGCCGTGGCTGCACACGATCCTGTTCGAGGTGCCGCTGCTGGCGATCATCAACGAGGTCTACTTCGACGCCTTGGGGCAGGGCAATCTTGAGGAGGGCGAACGTCGGCTGCATGCCAAGATCGAGCGCCTGCGTGCGATCCCCGATGGGACCGGCTGCGCGATCGCCGATTACGGGACCCGGCGCCGCTACTCCCACGCCTGGCATGCGCGCATGCTGCCGCAGCTGCGCGATGGGCTGGGCGCGCAGTTCGTCGGCACCAGCAACGTGCACCTGGCGCGGCTGTACGGCATGACCCCGTTGGGCACGATGGCCCACGAGTGGCTGCAGGCATTCCAGGCGCTGGGCCCGCGCCTGCGCGACTCGCAGGGCGCGGCGCTGGAAGCCTGGGCGCGCGAATACCGCGGCGACCTGGGCATCGCGCTCAGCGACGTGGTCGGCACCGATGCCTTCCTGCGCGATTACGATCTGTACTTCTGCAAGCTCTTCGACGGCATGCGCCATGACTCGGGCGATCCGTTCGCCTGGGGCGAGCGCATGCTGGCGCACCTGCAGGCCAATCGCACCGACCCACGCGCCAAGATCCTGGTCTTCAGCGACGGGCTGGATGTGGAGCGGGTCGCCCAGCTGTATGCGCACTTCAACGGGCGCTGCCGGCTGGCCTTCGGCATCGGCACCAACCTGACCAATGACCTGGGCCCCAAGGCGCTGAACATCGTCATCAAGATGACCCGCTGCAACGGCCAGCCGGTGGCCAAGCTGTCCGACTCGCCGGGCAAGAGCATGTGCGACGATCCGGGCTACGTGCGCTATTTGCGCCAGGTGTTCGGGCTGCCGCCCGAGAAGGAGACCGCATGATCCGCACCATCGTTCGCATGGGAGAGCCGGTGCTGCTGGCCCGGGCAGAGCCGGTCGAACACTTCGCCACCGGCGAGCTGCGCGACCTGGTCGAGGATATGTTCCAGACCATGGAAGGCGCCGCTGGCGTCGGCCTGGCCGCACCGCAGGTGGCGGTGAGCAAGCGGGTGATCGTGTTCGGCTTCGACCGCAGCGCGCGCTACCCAGATGCGCCGGCCGTGCCGCGCACGGCGCTGTTCAATCCGGTGATCGAACCGCTGTCCGAGGAACTGGAAGACGGCTGGGAAGGCTGCCTGTCCATCCCCGGCCTGCGCGCGGTGATCCCACGTTACCGGCGCATCCGCTACACCGGCTGGAATGCCGAAGGCCAGCGCGTGGACCAGGTCGCCGAAGGCTTCCACGCGCGCGTGGTCCAGCACGAGGTCGATCACCTGGACGGCATCCTGTATCCGTCTCGGATCAAGGACTTCAGCACGTTCGGCTTCACCGACGTGCTGTTTCCCGACATTGGCACCGGCAAGTGACGTGAGCGGTGGGTGCGGTCGCGCATGGCGTGCCTGCTAGCCTGAGCGTCCTTCACCGAAACAGGAGAACGTGATGACAACGCATCTGGGCGGCCTGCGGGTCACGTTGCTGGTCGCGGGGATGGCCTTGTGCATGAATGCCTCTGCGCAGAGCTTCAAGGACCTGCTCAAGCAAAAGGACGGCGCGTCGACGCAAGCCACCGGCCAGGACGGGAGCGCCTTGGGCGCGCTCGGCAATCTGTCGATGCCGGCGATCAGCGGCAACACGGCCGGCAATGCGGCCGGTGTCTTGCAGTATTGCGTGCAGCGCAAATACCTCAGCGCCGATGCGGTGAGTTCGGTCAAGGACAGGCTGATGTCCAAGTACGGGCTGGGCACGCCACAGCAGGCCGAGCAGTCGAGCGACTACAAGAGCGGGGTGATGGGCCTGCTCAAAGGCGACGGCGGCAAGTCCTTCAACCTGGACTCGGTGTCCGGCAAGCTCAAGGACAAGGCCTGTGACTACGTGCTGGACAACGCGACCAAGCTGGTTTGATCCGGTGCGGTCGGTGGAATGAAAAAGCCCCGCGCGTGCGGGGCTTTTTGCATCTGCTGGGTGTCAGATCAAAGGCACTGGATCCCCGCTTGCGCGGTGACGACTGAGGCATGCCTCAGTCGGGACTGGCAAAGCCGAAGCCGCGATGCGGCTTCGAGCCAGTTGATCACTTCAACGCCTTGTAACGCAGACGCTTGGGACCGGCGTCATCGCCGAGGCGACGCTTCTTGTCTTCCTCGTACTCGCGGTAGTTGCCCTGGAAGAACTCCACGTGCGAGTCGCCCTCGAAGGCGAGGATGTGGGTGGCGATGCGGTCCAGGAACCAGCGGTCATGGCTGATCACGAAGGTGTTGCCCGGGAACTCCAGCAGCGCGTCTTCCAGCGCGCGCAGGGTCTCGATGTCCAGGTCGTTGGACGGTTCGTCGAGCAGCAGCACGTTGCCGCCCTGCAGCAGGGTCTTGGCCATGTGCAGGCGACCACGCTCACCGCCGGACAGCGAGCCGACCATCTTCTGCTGGTCCTGGCCCTTGAAGTTGAAGCGGCCGATGTAGGCGCGCGACTGGATCTCGATGCCGTTGATGTTGAGGATGTCCAGGCCGCCTGAAATCTCCTGGAAGACGTTGTGGTTGCCTTCCAGCTTGTCTCGGCTCTGGTCCACGTAGGACAGCTGCACGGTCGGGCCGACCACGATCTCGCCCGAGTCCGGCTTTTCCTGTCCGGTAATCATCTTGAACAGGGTCGACTTACCGGCGCCGTTGGGGCCGATGATGCCGACGATGGCGCCACCGGGGACCAGGAAGTTCAGGTTTTCGAAGAGCACCCGGTCGCCGAAGCTCTTGGTGACGTTCTTGAACTCCATCACCGCGTTGCCCAGGCGCTCGCCCGGCGGGATGAAGATTTCATTGGTCTCGTTGCGCTTCTGGTAGTCGACCGACTGCAGCTCTTCCAGGCGGGCCAGGCGGGCCTTGCCCTTGGTGCGGCCGCCCTTGGCGTTCTGGCGCGACCACTCCAGCTCTTTCTGGATCGCCTTCTGACGGGCCTTTTCCTGGTTGTCTTCCTGCTTGAGGCGCTCGTCCTTTTGGGTCAGCCACTCGGTGTAGTTGCCCTTCCACGGGATGCCGCGGCCACGGTCCAGTTCCAAAATCCACTCGGCGGCGTTGTCCAGGAAGTAGCGATCATGGGTGACCGCCACCACGGTGCCGGTATAGCGGGCCAGGAACTGCTCCAGCCACTCCACCGACTCGGCGTCCAGGTGGTTGGTCGGTTCGTCGAGCAGCAGCATGTCCGGCTTCTGCAGCAGCAGGCGGCACAGGGCGACGCGGCGCTTCTCACCGCCGGAGAGCTTGCCAACGATAGCCTCCCACGGCGGCAGGCGCAGCGCGTCGGCGGCGATGTCCAGCTGCTGTTCCAGTGTGGCGGCATCGCCCGCGGCCAGGATCGCCTCCAGGCGCTCCTGCTCCTTGGCCAGCGCATCGAAATCGGCGCCTTCCTCGGCGTAGGCGGCGTAGACCTTATCCAGGGCGGCCTGGGCCTGCAGAACCTCGCCGACGCCTTCTTCCACGGCCTCGCGCACGGTGTGCTCGGGGTTGAGTTCGGGCTCCTGGGCCAGATAGCCGACCTTGATGCCCGGCTGCGGGCGGGCCTCACCCTCGAAGTCGGTGTCCACGCCGGCCATGATCTTCAGCACCGTCGACTTGCCCGCGCCATTCAGGCCCAGCAGGCCGATCTTGGCGCCCGGATAGAAGCTCAGCGAGATGTCCTTGATGATCTGCCGCTTGGGCGGGACCACCTTGCTGACGCGGTTCATGGTGTAGATGTATTGCGACATGCGATCTCCGGCGTAGGACGCAGCCAGCCACCCGCGCCATGTCAGGCAGGCGAGGTGGGGCGATGGAAAGGGACCGCGCATTATAGCCGCTCATGCCTCCCGCACCGCGGCGGGCGCCAACCTGAACAGGCGGCATTGGGTACGATTAACGGCAACGTTCTGAAACGTTTCCAGCCAGTTTGCGTTCACCGGCGCGGCTCATCATCGAACCCGTGACAACTTGTTACGGAGCAAGCCATGAAGCGCCAGATCTTGAGTTTGATGAGTATTCCCGTCCTTGCCATGTCCTTGGCCGCCGCGCCGGCCATGGCCGACGACTGGGGCCACGACCATGGGCGTCATGGCCACGACAACCGAGGCGACCGCGGACGCGGGCATTGGGATGACCGCCATGATCGCCACGAGCGGCGAGAAGCCTATCGGGACGGCTACCGCGATGGCCGTGACCGCGGCCGGGTGGTGGTGGAGCGCAATTACTATCGCCCGCCGCCGCGCGTGGTCTACCGCCCCTACGACTACCGCCGCGGCTACCGCTACAGCCATTACTACGGCGGCCCGACCGTGGTGGTGCGTGACTATGACCGCTATCACGTGCGTCGTCCGCCCCGCGGTTACCACTGGGTGCGCGACGACCGCGGCAACCTGCTGATGGTCGCCATTGCCACCGGCATCATCACCGACCTGCTGATCAATCATTGATGGCGGGCCGGGCCTGAGGCCTGCCAGGCGCTCCCTGCAAAGGGGCGCCTTTTTTGCGCATACCGCACCGTGTGCCAGGGATCGGAAGCCGCATTCCGGCCCTGCGATTGGTGGGGGCCGGCCCGGAGGGCTTACAATCCGCACCCCCACGGGCCGCGCGACGGCCGCTGGTGGACCCTTCTGCCCAGACTGCCCTCCCGGAGACCCGATGTTCCCGCGTGACGTCCGCATCGAAAGCTACGATCCCGAACTGGCCCAGGCCATCGCCAACGAGGTCCGTCGCCAGGAGGATCACGTCGAGCTGATCGCCAGCGAGAACTACACCAGCCCGGCGGTCATGGAGGCCCAGGGCAGCCAACTGACCAACAAGTACGCCGAAGGCTATCCGGGCAAGCGCTACTACGGTGGCTGCGAGTTCGTCGACATCGCCGAAAAGCTGGCGATCGAGCGTCTCAAGGCCCTGTTCGGCGCTGACTACGCCAATGTGCAGCCGCACAGCGGCTCGCAGGCCAACCAGGCGGTGTACTTCGCCCTGCTGCAGCCGGGCGACACCATCCTGGGCATGTCGCTGGCCCATGGCGGTCACCTGACCCACGGCGCCAAGGTCAACGCCTCGGGCAAGCTGTTCAATGCCGTCCAGTACGGGGTGAACGAGCAAGGCCTGATCGACTACGACGAAGTCGAGCGTCTGGCCCTGGAGCACAAGCCCAAGATGGTCGTGGCGGGCTTCTCGGCCTATTCCCAGCAGGTCGACTGGGCGCGCTTCCGCGCCATCGCCGACAAGGTCGGGGCCTACCTGTTCGTGGACATGGCGCACGTGGCCGGCCTGGTCGCCGCCGGCGTCTACCCGAGCCCGCTGGACCACGCCCACGTGGTCACCTCGACCACCCACAAGACCCTGCGCGGCCCGCGCGGCGGCATCATCATCGCCAAGGGCGCCGACGAGGACCTGCAGAAGAAGCTGCAGTCCATCGTGTTTCCCGGCATCCAGGGTGGCCCGCTGATGCACGTGATCGCGGCCAAGGCCGTGGCCTTCAAGGAAGCGCTGGAGCCGGGCTTCAAGGCCTACCAGGAGCAGGTGGTCGCCAACGCGCAGGCGATGGCCGAAACGCTGATCGCGCGCGGCTACAAGATCGTCTCCGGGGGCACCCAGAACCACCTCATGCTGGTGGACATGATCGGCCGCGAGGTGTCCGGCAAGGACGCGGAGGCCGCGCTGGGCAAGGCCCACATCACCACCAACAAGAACTCGGTGCCGGGCGACCTGCGCTCGCCGTTCGTCACCTCGGGGCTGCGCCTGGGCACGCCGGCGATCACCACGCGCGGCTACAAGGAGGCCGAGACCATCGCGCTGGCCAACTGGATTGCCGATGTGCTCGATGCCCCCAACGACGAGGCGGTCATCGCCCGGGTGCGCGAGGCGGTCACCGCCCAGTGCAAGCAGTTCCCGGTCTACGGCTGAGCCCAGCGCACCGTGCATTGCCCCTTCTGCCAGAACAGCGACACCCGCGTGATCGACTCGCGCGTGTCCGAAGACGGGGCGACGATCCGCCGGCGCCGTGAGTGTGAAGCCTGCGGCGAACGCTTCAGCACGCTGGAAACCATCGAGCTCAAGCTGCCGGCGGTGATCAAGTCCGACGGCCGGCGTGACCCGTTCGACGCGCGCAAGCTGCGCCAGAGCTTCGACCGGGCGCTGCACAAGCGCGCGGTGTCCGAGGACCAGGTCGAGGCGTCGGTGCGCGCGGTGATCCAGCAGCTGCGACGCACCACCGAGCGCGAGCTGCCCTCGCGCCGGGTCGGTGAGTTCGTCATGGCCGAGCTGCGCAAGCTCGACCACGTGGCTTTCGTGCGCTATGCCTCGGTGTATCGCAGCTTCGAGGACGTGGCCGACTTCCGCGAGGAACTGGACCGCCTGGAGCGCGACCTGCCCGGCGAGGGTCAGCTCTCGCTGCTCTCCGGCGAAGTGGTGCCGTTCGGCAAGCCGGGCGACAAGTCCAAGAAGCGCTGAGCGAAGCGGTGCGGATTGAGCCTCTGCGCGCCCATCGGCAGTATCTGGGCGCGTTGGCCCAGGCCCATGTCGCCGCGTTCGGCGGGCTGCTGCCGGACTGGACGGTCGAACAGGCACAAGACGAACTGGCCGCGCACGGCGCCACCGCCATGCCGGCGACCTGGCTGGCGCTGGACGCAAGCGACTGGATCGGTTCGGTCAGCCTGCTGGTCAATGACGATCCGCGCCTGGACCAGGTTTCGCCCTGGCTGGCCTCCCTGTACGTGCGGCCTGACGGCCGCGCCCGCGGCGTGGGAGCGGCTTTGGTGCGGCATTGCGTGGCTCAGGCCGCCGCACTCGGCGTGCCGCGCCTGCACCTGTACTGTCAGGATGCCCTGGTGCCTTACTACGCACGGCTGGGCTGGGCGCCGCTTGATCGCCTGCCGCTGGGCCCGCTGCAGGTCGTGGTGATGGCCATTGAAACGGGAACCGCCGATGTCTGAATTTTCCGCCCTCGACCACGCCCACATGGCCCGCGCGCTGCGGCTGGCCGAACGTGGGGCGTGGACCACCCGTCCCAATCCGATGGTCGGCTGCGTCATCGCCCATGGCGACCAGGTGGTGGGCGAGGGCTGGCACCAGATCGCCGGGCAGCCGCATGCCGAGGTCTTTGCGCTGCGCGCCGCTGGCGAGCGGGCGCGCAGTGCCACCGCGTATGTGACCCTGGAGCCGTGTGCGCACACAGGCCGCACCGCGCCGTGTGCCGATGCCCTGGTGGGCGCGGGCGTGGAGCGCGTGGTGGCCGCCATGCGCGATCCTTTCCCGCAGGTGGACGGGGCGGGGTTCGAAAGGCTGCAGCAGGCCGGGATCATCGTCCAGGTCGGTCTGCTGGAGGACCAGGTGCGCGAACTCAACCGTGGCTTCATCTCGCGCGTGGTGCGCGGTCGGCCGTGGGTGCGGGTCAAATTGGGCGCGAGCCTGGACGGGCGCACGGCCATGGCCAGCGGTGAATCCAAGTGGATCACCGGGCCGGCCGCGCGTGCCGATGTGCAGCGCTGGCGCGCACGGGCCGGGGCCATCCTGACCGGCGCGCGCACGGTGATCGCCGACGACCCTTCACTCACCGCGCGGCCGGAGGAGGACCGCGCGTTCCGGCCGCCGCTGCGCGTGGTGCTGGACGCCACGCTGTCCACCCTGGCCCAGACCCGCGTGCAGGAAGGCGATGCGCCCACTCTCTATTTGCATGGCCCGCAGGCGGCACCGGTCCCCAACCATGGCCACGTCCATTACCAGGAGGTGCCACTGCGCGAGGGGCGCCTGGATCTGCGCGCGGTGCTGGTCGCCCTGGCCCAGCATCGGATCAATGAAGTCCAGGTCGAGGCCGGCGCCACCCTGTCCGGCGCCTTGCTCGCCGCCGGGCTGGTCGACGAGGTGCTGCTCTACCAGGCGCCGACCGTGCTCGGCGATGGCACCCATCCGCTGTTCGCGCAGCTGGGACTGGCCGCGCTGGCCGACCAGCACCGCCTGAAGGTGATCGACGAACGCCGCGTGGGCGCGGATCTGCGCCTGTTGCTGCGGCCAACGGGTTAAACAAGAACGGGCCCTGATGGGCCCGTTCTTTCATCGGATCGAGACCCCGATCAGAAGCTGGCGCGCACGCCGAGCGATGCCTGGGTGACGTCCTCGTAGGCCTGCACCTCGCCCACCAGGCCCCAGGTCTTGTTGAAGCTGACCTGGCCGCCGAACGTGCCGATGAACTTGCCTTCGTCCAGGTCGCTGCCATCGAAGTAGCCGGCCTTCAGCCACAGCTCGGTCCGCGCCGAGGGCTTGCCGCGCACGCCGGCGCTGACACGGCCAACGTTGACGTGGTCCTTGTCGGAGGCGCTGGCACCGAGGTAGCGGGCCTTAGCTTCAACGCCCATCCGGACGTAGGCCAGGTCGGTCACGAAGTCCAGGCGATCGGTGAACGGCATGTGGTAGCCGATGCCCGCTTCCGGCTGATCGAGCGTGACTTTCACGCTCAGCTCGCCTTCGTGATAGGTCTTGCTGGCCTGCGACCAGCCGCCATAGACGTAGGCCGATTCGGCGATGGCGATCGAACCCCGGATGTAGCCACCATCGAGGGAAGGATCGTCGAGATCATCGCTATTGATGTCGACGTTGGTGTAGCCCGCTTCGACGTAGGTGTAGCGCATCGGCAGGTCGGCCGCGGACGCGGCAAAGGGTGCAGCCGCCAGGACGGCAGCCAAAAGGGTCTTGCGCATTGGTGTTGTTTCCCCTGAGTCCATGTTGCCGGGCCCATTGCAGGCCCGGTGTTGACGCGACGGTTCCTCGCCGCGAACGACATTTTAATGATTTCGACGCGATGTGCCAGCGCTGCAACGCTCCGGCCTGCCGGTGCCCGCGCGGGGCGCTGCTAGAATGCGCGGGCCGGTTCGCCGGCATTCGTAAACGTCTTCAGGGCGGGGTGTGATTCCCCACCGGCGGTAGGTGTGCGATGCGCACGAGCCCGCGAGCGCCCTGGCCAGCCGGCCAGGGGTCAGCAGATCCGGTCCGATGCCGGAGCCGACGGTTGGTGCTGCTCCTTGGCAGCGCCAGAAAGTCCGGATGAAAGAAGACGGCCCGCGCCACGACGGCAGCGTCGTGGGCGTGCCATTGCCTTGTGGCGTTTTTCGCTCTGCATCCTTGCGAGAAACGTAGCCATGTCCCAGTTGTTCGCGTTGTCCCCATCCGCGCCACGCGCGGCGCCTCGCCCCTCCCGTGCGGAGGTGCGCTGATGTTCACCGGCATCATCGAGGGCGTCGGCCGCCTGGCCGCCGCGCAGCCGCTGGGCGGCGATACCCGCTTCACTTTCGAGGTCGGCACGCTGCCGTTCGACGCGGTGCAACTCGGCGAGAGCATCGCGGTCAACGGGGTGTGCCTGACCGTGATCGCCTTCGACGCCACCAGCTTCCAGGCCGATGCCTCCAACGAGACCTTGTCGCTGACCACGCTTGGTGGGCTGACGGTGGGCGCGGGGTTGAACCTGGAGCGCGCCATGCGTCCGACCGACCGCCTTGGCGGACACCTGGTCAGCGGCCATGTCGATGGGCTCGGCCGGGTACTGTCCGTGCATGACGATGCCCGCGCGCAGCGCTGGCGTTTCGCCGCGCCGGCGGCGCTGCTGAAGTACATCGCCAAGAAGGGCTCGATCTGCGTCGATGGCGTCAGCCTGACCGTCAACGCGGTCGACGATGAAGGTTTCGAGGTCGCACTGATTCCCCATACCGTGGCGCAGACGCGCTTTGCGCAGACCGCGGTCGGCGATGCGGTGAACCTGGAGATCGACCTGGTGGCGCGCTACGTCGAACGCCTGCTCGGTGAGCGCGGAGGTGCGCTGTGAACTTCGCTCCGGTTCCCGAACTGCTCGAAGACATCCGCGCCGGCCGCATGGTCGTCATCGTCGACGACGAGGACCGAGAGAACGAAGGCGACCTGATCATGGCCGCCGAACTGGTCAAGCCGGCGGACATCAACTTCATGGTCACCCACGGCCGCGGCCTGGTGTGCCTGCCGCTGACCGCCAGCCGCGCCGCGCAGCTGGGGCTGGCGCCGATGGTCCGCGCCAATACCGCCCAGTTCCAGACCAACTTCACCGTCAGCATCGAGGCGGCCGAGGGCGTGACCACCGGCATCTCGGCCCACGACCGCGCCCACACCATCCGCACCGCGGTGCGGCCGAATGCGCGTGCCGAGGACCTGCACCAGCCCGGCCACATCTTTCCGCTCATCGCCCAGCCCGGCGGCGTGCTCACCCGCGCCGGACACACCGAGGCCGGCGTGGACCTGGCGATGCTGGCCGGACTGGAGCCGGCCGGCGTGCTGGTGGAAATCCTCAACCCCGATGGCTCCATGGCCCGCCGCCCGGAGCTGGAAGTATTCGCCCGCACGCACGGGCTGAAGATGGGCTCCATCGCCGATCTGATCGCCTACCGTCTGGCCACCGAGCACACCGTCGAGCGCGTGGACGAACGCGAGATCGAGACCGAGTTCGGCCCCTTCAGGCTGGTGACATACCGCGACCGCATCGCCCATGAGCTGCACTTCGCCCTGGTCAAGGGCACGCCGGAAGCGGCCACGCCGACCCTGGTGCGCGTGCAGGTGGAAAACCCGCTGGCCGACCTGCTGCACTGGCGGCGCGACGATTTCGGCGTGGCCGCCAGCGATGCCCTGCGTGCCATCGCCGCCGAAGGGCAGGGCGTGATGGTGGTGCTGTCGGCGCCGCGCGATTCGGACGCGCTGCTGGCCCGCCTGCGCCAGCAGGCGCCGGTGCGCGCCCCAGGCAAGGACAAGGACGTGGGCCAGTGGCGCCGCAACGGTGCCGGCGCGCAGATCCTGGCCGATCTGGGCCTGGGCAAGCTGCGTGTGCTGGGTACCCCGCGCCGCCAGGTGGGCCTGTCCGGCTACGGGTTGGAAGTCGTCGAGACCCTGGAGCCGCAGGGCGCCTGAGGCCCCGCTCCGGCCGCCGCGCCCCGCCTGATAAACTGTTCGACCCTCGAGAGCCCCGCTCCCCATGACCCATTACGAAGGCGACCTGCGCGTGTCAGACGGCGCACGGTTCGCGATCATCGCCAGCCGTTGGAACGCCCGCATCACCGATGCGCTGGTGGCCGGCGCGCGCAAGGAACTGGCCGGCAACGGCATCCCCGAGGCTCAGGTGGACGTGATCCGCGTGCCGGGTGCGTGGGAAATCCCGCTGGTCGCCGCGCGCCTGGGTGCCGCCGGGCGGCACGCCGCCATCCTGGCCCTGGGTTGCGTGATCCGTGGGGATACCCGGCATTACGAACACGTGGCCGATGGCTGTTCCGATGGCCTGATGCGCGTGCAGCTGGATTACCGCATCCCGGTGCTCAACGGCGTGCTCGCGGTCGAAGTGGCCGAGGATGCCGAGGCGCGCGCCGGCGGCAGCCACGGCAACAAGGGCGAGGAAGTGGCCCTGGCCGCGGTCGAGCTGGTCAACCTGCTGGAGAAACTGCCATGAACCGTCCCGGACCGCGTCGCGGTGATGGCGTCGATCCCGTCCTGCGCACCCGCGCCCGTCGCCGGGCCATGCAGGCCGTCTACGCCTGGCAGATGGCCGGCGGCACCACCCAGGGCGTGATCGCCCAGTTCGCCCACGAGCAGGCGCACGAAATCGCCGACCTGGAGTACTTCGAGGACCTGGTGCGTGGCGTCATGGCGCACGCCAGGGAGCTGGATGAGGCCCTGCTGCCGCACCTGGACCGCTCGGTGGGCGAGGTCGACCAGATCGAGCGCGCGGTGCTGCGCATCGCCGCCTATGAACTGCGCCACCGCGTCGACGTGCCGTACCGGGTGGTCATCAACGAGGCCATCGAGACGGCCAAGCGCTTCGGCGCCGAACACGGCCACACCTACGTCAACGGGGTGCTGGACCGCGCCGCGCTGGATTGGCGCGCGGCCGAGGCCAGCGCGCGCGGCCGCTGAGCGGCGCGCGGGTTCGCACACATGGCCGCCTCGTCGGCCAGCGGTGAGTTCGACCTGATCGCCCGCATCCGCGCGCGCGCGGCCACGCGGGCAGACGTCGTGCTGGGCATCGGTGACGACGCCGCCGTGCTGGCAGTGCCACCGGGCATGCAACTGGTGGTCACCGCCGACACGCTCAATGTCGGCGTGCATTTCTTCGACGATGTCGCCCCGGCCGACCTGGGCTGGAAGGCGCTGGCGGTCAACCTGTCAGACCTGGCCGCGATGGGCGCGCGGCCGGCCTGGTGCACGCTGTCGCTGTCCCTGCCGCAGGCCGAAGCGGGTTGGATCGACGGTTTCCTGGATGGGTTTCTGGAACTGGCCGCCCAACACGGCATCGCCCTGGTGGGCGGTGACACCACGCGCGGTCCGCTGTCGGTCTCGATCACCGCGATGGGCCATGTCGAAGCGGGCCACGCCCTGCGCCGTGACGGTGCCCGGGTCGGGGACGAGGTCTGGGTGACTGGCACGCCAGGTGATGCCGGCGCGGCGCTGCAATCGCTGCTGTCCGGCGCGGCGGTCGAACGCGCCCTGCGCGCACGCCTGGATCGGCCGACCCCGCGCGTGGAGGCCGGACGCGGGCTGCTCGGCCTGGCGACGGCCTGCGTGGATGTCTCCGATGGCCTGCTTGCTGACCTCGGCCATCTGTGCGCGCGCAGCGGCGTGGGGGCGCAGGTCCAGCTCGACCAGTTGCTGGTCTCGCGCGCGCTGTCGCGGTTCAAACCGCAAGTGCGCTGGGCCTGGCAGGCCGGCGGCGGGGACGACTACGAACTGTGCTTCACCGCTGCGCCCCAGCGTGCCGACGAGGTGCGCGCGGCGCTGGATTTCGCTGGCGTGCCCGGGGCACGCATCGGCCACATCGTCGCCGGACAAGGCGTGCGCGCCCTCGATCCCTCCGGCGTGCCCTGGCTGGCGCCGCGCGCCGGCTACGATCACTTCGGCTGAAGCGCCCCTGGTCGAGCGCGGCAGGGGCCTGTTGCAAGCTGACATGGCAGCGACAGGGCCTGCCGGGACCGTGTGATTGGGCCATGACGACGCCCAAGGTGCCGCGCCGTGCTGCGTTGCAGCTTGGCCGCCTCCATACGTGCGAGTACGGTGCCCTGGCCGCCCACCGCGGGCGGCATCGATACATCACGGCCGGCCCGCGATCGCGGCGCCCGGCCCCTAGCCTGGGAGGGCGTTGCATGCATGGGTTCGCGCGGCGATATGGGGTGTTGCTGGTGCTGGTGCTGTGTCTGTGTTCGACGACGGCCTGGGCGGGCAGCTTCAACAAGCTCTATGAACGGATTTCCAGTTTCGATGACACCGAGCTGGGTGCGATGGTGCTGGTGCCGACCGGGCAGGGCAGTGGGCCGTTCCCGCTGGTGGTGATGCCGGCCAGTTGGTCGCTGCCCAATCTGGAATACGTCGGCCGCGCTACCCAGATGGCGGGCCAGGGCTACGTGGTGGTGAGCTACACCTCGCGCGGGTTCTGGGATTCGGCCGGGCAGATCGATATCGCTGGGGCCGCCACCGTGGAGGATGTGAGCGCGGTGATCGACTGGGCGCTGGCGCACACACCCGCCGACCCGGCGCGCATTGGCGTCTCGGGCATTTCTTACGGTGCCGGCACCAGCCTGCTGGCCGGCGCGCGCGACCCGCGGATCAAGGCGGTGGCCGCGCTCAGTGGCTGGGCCGACCTGGAGGCATCGCTCTACGCCAATCAGACCGTCAGCCAGCAGGCGGTGCTGATGTTGGCCGCCACCGGCAGCCTGACCGGCCGGCCTGGTCCGGACCTGCAGGCCATCACCGCGAAGGTGGCCGTGGGGGACTTCGATGGCGCGGTGGGGGGCTTCCTGCCAGAGGCCGCCAGCCGCGGCGTGGTGCATGAGGTGGCCCAGCTCAACCGCAACGGCACCGCGGTGCTGCTGGCCAATGCGCTCAACGACGGGCTGTTCCCACCCAACCAGTACGTGGCCTTCTACAACCAGCTGACCGGGCCGCGTCGGTTGCTTTTCAGCCAGGGCGACCATGCCACGGCCGAACTGCCGGGCGCGTTGGGCCTGCCCAACGCGGTCTACGACGAGGCGGTGAACTGGTTCGACCATTTTCTCAAGGGCCAGTCCAACGGGGTGGACGGGAGCGGCTCGGTGCGGCTGACCAGCGTGGGCGGGCGTGACCTGGACTACGGTAATTGGGCACAGGTGCAGGCCGATCCGGTGGTGTACGGGCTGGGCCGGCCCACCGGCCTGCTGCGGCCGACCGGCACGCTGTCCAGTGGCGATGCGACCGGCTGGAATGCTTCCATCCTGACCGGCATCCCGACCCTGGCCGACTCGGGCGTGGTGATGCTCAGCGGCTTGCTGCAGGCGTTCGGCCAACCGGCCAAGACCTCGATCCCGCTGGTCAGCCGCACCGGCGGCGCGGTGTGGTCCGGGCCGGTGCTGGAGCGAAGCCGCGTGCTGGCCGGTGCGCCGAGCCTGCGGGTGACGGTCACGCCCAGCCAGTCGCACGTGACCCTGGTGACCTACCTGTACAGCATGGACGCCCTGGGCACCGGGACCCTGCTCAGCTACAAGCCCTACAGCCTGCGCGACGCGGTGCCGGGTCAGGCGCGCACGCTGGACATCGCCCTGGAAGCCGCCGCCGCCGAAGTCCCGGCCGGCAGCCGCCTGGTCCTGGTGGTGGACACGCTCGACCCGCGCTATACCGACGCCACCGATGTCGGTGGCAGGGTGGTGTTCGGTTCGCCGGCTTCGGCGCCTTCACGCCTGAGCGTGCCGCTGCACTAGGTCTCGTCCGCCCGGAACGCATCCCGCAGCCAGGTGATCTCCGGCCTGGCCGGGTCGCCTTGGGCCTGCACCACATCGAAGCGACACGGCATATTGGCCCAGCGCGGATGCTGGGCCAGGAACAACTGGGCGGCGATCACCAGCTTGCGGCGCTTGGTCGCATCCACCGAGGCCGCACCGCCGCCGAAGGCGCCGCCGGCGCGGTAGCGCACCTCCACGAAGACCAGGCAGGCGCCGCCGCGGGCGACTGGGTCGCGCATCACCAGGTCCAGTTCGCCGCCCCGGAACCGCACGTTGGCGGCGATGAACTGCAGGCCGCCGCGCTCCAGCGCGGCCCGGGCGGCGGCCTCGGCTGCCCGGCCCCGGCTCTGGCGCTCAGCCACCGCCGGCGATCGGCACCGGGGTTCCACCGCTGAAGGTCGCCCAGGCCGGTGCACGCAGCACCGTGCCGAACCCATCGAGGGTCAGCGTGCCGGTGGCGCCGCGCAGTTGGGCATTGTCGCCGTCAGTGAGCTTCTGCATGTAGCCGCTGAGCTTCCAGGCGTCGAAGCCGAAGGCAAACAGACGCGCGGCGCCCCCGCGTGCGGTGGGCAGGGTCGCGGCCACCGTGGACTGCGCAGGCAAGCCGGTGACGCCGCTGGCCGACCACGCCTCTGTGGGGTAGATCACGCCGTCCAGCACATTGTCTTCTTCCGGCTTGCCGGTGCCCTGCACCAGCAGCGAAGTCCCCACGCGGGTCTTGCCGCCCAGCCCGGCCAGGGCCAACTGCGGGGTCAGCACGCGCGCGGACGAGCCGCGCACTGCCAGGAAGATCGCATCCACGCCCTTGGCGGCCGCGGCGATCAGTTGTGCGGACATGTCGCCCGGCGGGTCGCTGACCACCAGGGCATCGGCGACCGCGCCGCCGCCTTCGGTGAAGCGCTTGCGGAAGGCCTCGGCCGCGCGGCGCCCGTTGTCGTCGTTGCCGCCGAGGATCAGCACGCGCTTGCGTTCGAGCTTGAGCAGATAGTCGGCCACGCTGACGCCCTCGGCCTCCGGGGCCAGCGAGAAGCTGGCCGCGCCATCGGGCGGGTCCAACTCGCCACGGTTGAGTGCCAGCACCGGCACGCTCAGGTTGCCCTGTCGGAACAGCGCATCGACCTGGTCGCGGCCCAGTGGACCGACCACCATCTCGGCACCATCGGCCACCGCGCGGGCATAGGCCCTGGTCGCGTCGGCCGGGCTGCTGGCGGTGTCGTAGAACCGGATTTCCGGGCGGCGGCGGGTCTCGCCGTAGTAGCCGGCCAGCAGGCCATCGCGCACCGGAGCGGCGGCCATCGCCAGCGGACCGCTCAGCGGCAACAGCACGGCCAGCTTCTGCGGCGGGCGGTAGCCGTCGCGATCGGCCGGCGGACGGCCATTGGCGTCGAAGTTCCAGCGGCTGCCCCGGTCGAATGGGCGCGGCAGCGGCAGATTGCGCTCCAGCATGGCGTTGCCGGCCAGCGGGTAGAGCGGGTCGCCGACGGGCAAGGCGGTGGTTTCGCGGGTCAGGGTGGCGTTGTCCAGGCCGCCCAGCAGCTGCTGGATCTGGCGGGTGTTGTCGCTGAGGGCCTGGCCGGTCAGGCCGGTGCGCTGGGTGGCCAACTGCTGGGCCTGGGCGAAGGCGGCGTCGCGCTGTGCGTGCGAGGTCGTGCCGCCGCCATCGACCTGGGTGGTCGCGCAGCCGGCGAGGAACAGGGCCAGCAGCGCGGTGGCGAGCAGCGGGACGAAGCGCTTTTCCATGGGCGGATCTGAGCCAGTCTGGAGGAACGGGCTAGGATTCTACCCTTTGCCAGATGAGCGCCCTTTTATGGCCGAGCCCACCCTGCATGTCGTCGCCACGCCGATCGGCAACCTCTCCGATCTGAGCCCGCGCGCGCTGGAGGTGCTGCGCACGGTCGATGCCATCTGCGCCGAGGACACCCGCCGCACGGGCCAGCTGCTGTCGCATTTCGGCATTTCCGCCACCCTGGTGGCACTGCATGAGCACAACGAGGAGGCGCTCGCCTCGCGCATCGTGACGCGCCTGCAAGAGGGCCAGTCGCTGGCACTGGTGTCCGATGCCGGCACCCCGCTGGTCTCCGACCCAGGCTACCGCCTGGTGCGCGCGGTACGCGCGGCCGGCATTCGGGTCAGCCCGGTTCCCGGTGCCTGCGCCGCCATCGCGGCGCTGAGCGTGGCCGGGCTGCCCAGCGATCGCTTCGTGTTCGAGGGGTTCCTGCCGGCCAAGGCGTCGGCGCGCCGCGAGCACTTGCGCAGCCTGGCGGCCGAGCCGCGCACGCTCGTGTTCTACGAGTCCTCCCATCGCATCGCCGAATCGCTGGCCGACCTGACGCATGCCTTGGGGTCGGAGCGGCCGGCGGCGATGGCGCGCGAGCTGACCAAGCTGTTCGAGACCGTGCTGGATGGCACCCTGGGCACCCTCCTGCGGCAGGTGGAGGACGACGACAACCAGCGCAAGGGCGAATTTGTGGTGATGGTCCGGGGCGCCGGCGACGATGCCGACGCGCAACTGGCCGAAGGGCGCCGCGTGCACGCGCTGCTCAAGGACCACCTGCCGCCATCCACCGCCGCCAAGCTGGCTGCAGAGATCACCGGCGCGCCGCGCAAGGCCTTGTACGGCCAATGATCTCCCCGGCAGGAAAGCCTCCTTTTGTTAAGGGGGCGGGCGCGAAGCGTCGGGGGATAGGTGGCGCACGGTGCGGGGCCCGAAATTTACGCAGCAAATTTTGGGAGATTCGACGGCGTGGCCGTAGAATGTCACTCGGCGGAGCCGGCCGGACAGTCGCGTCATTCGTAAGAATGCCGAGGAAAGTCCGGGCTCCACAGGGCACGGTGCCAGGTAACGCCTGGGCGGCGCGAGCCGACGGCCAGTGCAACAGAAAGCAAACCGCCGATGGCCCGCAAGGGATCAGGTAAGGGTGAAATGGTGCGGTAAGAGCGCACCGCGAGTCTGGCAACAGACCGGCACGGTAAACCCCACCGGGAGCAAGACCGAATAGGGACCTCATGGCGCGGCCCGCGTCGGGTCCGGGTAGGTTGCTTGAGCGTATCGGTGACGATGCGCCTAGAGGAATGACTGTCCACGACAGAACCCGGCTTACAGGCCGGCTCCGCCACCTCCACCTCGCCTCGCGAGGTGGAGCCCCCAAAACGTCGTGCCGCGCTCGGCGGCGCGACGTTCCGGGCCCCGGCGCTTTGTCCTCCACACCCCGCGCCTGTCGGCGCGCCCCCTGACTCAGGGGGCTTTGCTCCAGCGGGGGCGCTGAGGTCCGTATCTTTTGAGTGCTGCGAATGCTTGGTCCGGCTTTCAACGGTCCTAGTTCCGTGCTGCTCAGAACTCCAGGCGGGTTTCGCCTAGGAATACGCCATCGGGGCCGAAGCGGCGCTCGGCGATCCAGCCGTGGCCGGCATGGTCGATGGCGGCCACGGTGCTGGCGCGGGTGCCGTAGCGGGCGTCGGCAATGAAGGCCGCCGAGAGGCGGCGTTCCAGGTCCAGGGGCACGCCGGTCTCAGGGAGGGCAGTGTCGACCGCTTCGGCGGGGTCGTGCAGGGCGTCCCACAGCGGCAGCGGATCCTCGGCGTGGCCTTGCAGCCATGCGCCGAGCCGGTCGGTCAGTGCCTGGGTCTTGGGCCACGGATCGTCGAATGGACCATTGGACATGCCGTGGATGCCGGGTGGCACTTCGCGCCGCAGCGGCTGCGGCCAGTTGCCGACGTACTGGCAGTGATCGGCATCGGCCAGCAGGAGGTTGAACGGGGCGAAGGCGGCGGCGCGGGCTTCCAGCGCGCCGGCGGTCTGGTCGGCCGGCACGGCGCTGCCCAGATGGTCCGCGACCAGCGCCCCGCGTGAGGGTGCGCCAGCCGGAGCCGGGGTGCCTGGATCGCGGACGTTGGTGACGACCGCCAGGCGACCGCCGCTGCCGATCCCGGCCCAGGTGCCACCGGACTGCAGGTCGCGGCCCGCCATCACCCCGGCGCGGTCCTCCCAGGGGGCCAGTGCCGCGGTCGGACGAGCATGGAATTCATCGCGGTTGCCGGCCATCACCAGGCGCCAGCGCGGGTGGGTTCTCCAGGCAATGGCGACCAGGCACATGTCGGTATTGTCCCGTGGTTCTGCGCAATCGCGGTACGCGGCACTGGCCCGCAGCGTCCCGTGACCGGGGTCACTTCACATCACCTCCACGCGCCTGAATTTCGGTTCAATCTCAAAATTTGAGACGAAACAGCAACTTGTGGATAAGGTTTGAACAAGTCTCTGAAGTTTGTCGCAAGCCCTTGATCCGTCAAGTGATTTCCGGGTGCGCGAGTTGTTGACAACCCATTGCTCGGTGCTAATGTGGGCACCAGCGGGAAAATCGGGGTTTCAGTGGTTTTTCGTGGTTCAATGGCAGTCGGCAGTGCATTTCAAGGCAGAAGGGACGTGTTCCAGGGCGAAACCGCCATCACAGTGGACGACAAGGGCAGGTTGGCGGTTCCCACCGTCTACCGCGACCTCGTCGCGCGTGAGTGCGGCAATCGCCTGGTGCTGACCTATAGCCCGTTCGATGCCGGTTGCCTGTGGATCTATCCGCACACGGTGTGGGAGCGGGTGCGCGACAGCGTGATGGGCAAGGCCAACGTCAAGGCCAACGTGCGCCTGTTGCAGCAGAAGCTGGTGGGCTCGGCCGCGTTCCTGGAGCCGGACGGCAACGCCCGGGTGACGATCCCGCCCAGTCACCGCAACGCGGTCGGGATCGACAAGAAGGCCGTGCTGCTTGGCATGGGCGAGAAATTCGAATTGTGGAGCGAGCAGGCGCATCGCGCGCAGATCCAGCAGACGTTGTCTGACGAGGATCTGGGCGAGGAGCTGCTCGACCTCAGGCTGTGACGATGGGGGCCCGGATGCGCCCCGAGGCGCAGCCCGGCCACCTTCCGGTGATGTTTGCGCAGGTCATGGACGGGCTGCAGGTGAAGGCGGACGGAACGTATCTGGACGGCACGCTGGGCCGCGGCGGCCATGCGCGCGGCGTGCTGCAACACCTCGGCCCGGGAGGCCGGTTGCTGCTGATGGACAAGGATCCCGACGCAATCGCGCACGCCCATGCCGTCTTCGACGGCGATGCGCGCGTGTCGGTGTACCGCGGCAGCTTTGCCGAGCTGGCGCAGTGGGACGCCACGGCCGATGGGCTGGACGGCGTGCTGCTGGACCTGGGTGTGTCCTCGCCGCAGCTGGACGTGGCCGAGCGTGGGTTCTCCTTCGGCAAGGATGGCCCGCTGGACATGCGCATGGACCCGGAAGCGGGCGAAAGCGCCGCGCAGTGGCTGGCCCGCGCCGATGAGGCCGAGATCGCCGACGTGCTGTTCCAGTACGGCGAAGAGCGCATGAGCCGGCGCATCGCCCGGGCGATCGTTGCGCGCCGCGGCGAGGCGCCGATCACCCGCACCGCACAGCTGGCCGAGCTGATCGCCAGCGTCATGCCGCGCGGCAAAGACAAGATCCATCCGGCCACGCGCAGCTTCCAGGGCATCCGCATCCACATCAATCGCGAGCTGGCCGACCTCGAGGCTGGCCTGGACGCCGCGATGGCACGCCTGAAGGTTGGCGGCCGCCTGGCCGTGATCAGCTTCCATTCGCTGGAAGACCGCATCGTCAAGCGCTTCATCGCCGGACACGCCAAGGCGCCGGCCGGCAACCGCCGTCTGCCGGTGGCGCAGGACTTCACCCCGACCCTGGCGATCGTCGGCGACGCCCTGCGCGCCACGCCGGAAGAGACCGCTGCCAATCCGCGCGCCCGCAGTGCGGTGCTGCGCGTGGCCGAGAAGCTGGGGGCCGCGGCATGATCCGCACCCTGCTGATCATCGTGATCCTGGCCAATGTCGCCACCGCCATCGCGGTGGTCTACGCGCGCCACCAGCACCGGGTGCTGTTCGTGCAGCTCAACGCGCTGGACAAGACTCGCGATGAACTCAACATCGAGTTCGGCCGCCTGCAGCTGGAGCAGGCCACCGTGGCCGAAAGCACCCGCGTGGAGCAGATCGCGCACGACCGGCTGGGCATGAAGTCGCCCGAGACCGAGGACGTAGTGGTGATCCGGCCATGAACCTGCGCCAGGCCCTCCAGCGCATCCTGAACCGCGACGGCGAGCGCCGCGGCCCGCTGCCGCGCAACCGCAACCGGGCGCGTTTCAACCTGCGCAATCGCCTGGTCCTGGTGACCAGCGCGATGGCGCTGTGCTCGTTCAGCCTGATCGGCCGCGCGGCCTACGTGCAGCTGATCAACAGCGACTTCTATCAGAAGGAGGGCGATGCGCGCTTCATGCGCGAGATCGCCATCCCGACCTCGCGCGGCATGATCACCGACCGCAACGGCGAGCCGGTGGCGGTGTCCTCGCCGGTCGAGTCGGTGTGGTGCGATCCCAAGGAGGTCATGAAGAGCCCGGATCGCCTGCCGGAGCTGGCCAAGGCACTGGGTGAACCGGTCGACGACCTGACCCGCCGCATCAGCCAGCGCGCCGATCGCGAGTTCATGTATCTCAAGCGCCGCATCAACCCGGATGCGGCCAAGGCCATCCTGGCCCACGACCTGCCGGGCGTGTATTCGCAACGCGAGTACAAGCGCTTCTACCCGCAGGGTGAGGCGATGGCCCACATCCTGGGCTTCACCAACATCGATGACCGTGGGCAGGAAGGCCTGGAGCTGGCCTTCGACGACTGGCTGCGCGGCAAGCCGGGGCGCAAGCGGGTCATCCGCGACCGCGCCGGTCACATCGTGGAGAACCTGGACCTGGTCACGCCAGCCCAGCCGGGCAACGATCTGACCCTGAGCATCGACCGTCGCATCCAATACCTGGCCTACCGGGAGCTGCGGCGCGCGGTGGACGAGAACGAGGCGGCCGGCGGCTCGGTGGTGATCCTGGACGTGGCCACTGGTGAAGTGCTGGCCATGGCCAACCTGCCCACCTTCAATCCCAACGCACAGGATCTGGGCAAGCCGGACGCGCACCGCAATCGCGCGGTGACCGACCTGGTCGAGCCGGGTTCGACCATGAAGCCGCTGACCGTCTCCACCGCGCTGGCCGCGGGCGTGGTCACGCCGGCCACGCTGATCGACACCAATCCGGGCTACATGGCGCTGCCGGGCGGCTTCACCATCCACGACACCCCCCGCAACAACGGCGTGCTGGATGTGACGGGGGTGATCACCCACAGCTCCAACATCGGTGCGGCCAAGATCGTGGCCAAGATTCCGGACGAGACCTTCTACAAGACGATCCGTGCCTTTGGTTATGGCAGCAAGCCGCACAGCGGCTTCCCGGGCGAGGCGTCCGGCACGGTGCCGCAGCCGGGAACGCCGGGTTGGTATGGCACCACCAAGACCACCATGGCCTACGGGTACGGTCTGAACGTGTCGCCGCTGCAGATCGCCCGCGCCTACGCGACCATGGGCAACGGCGGTCGCCTGGTCACGCCGACCTTCGTCAAGGGCATGCGAGCCGAGGGCGAGCAGGTCATCCCGGCCAAGGTGGCCAAGGAAGTCATCGCCATGATGGAGACGGTGGTGACCAAGGGCGGCGCGAAGGATGCGGCCATCCTGGGCTACCACGTGGCCGGCAAGACCGGCACCGCGCGCATTGCAGGGGGCGGCGGTTATCGCGCTGGCCAATACACCGCGCTGTTCGCTGGCCTGGTGCCGGCGACCCATCCGCGCTTTGCGATGGTGACCGTGATCCGCGACCCACAGGCCGGCAAGTACTACGGTGGCCTGGTGTCCGCGCCGGTCTTCCACAACGTGATGCAGGGCGCGTTGCGCCTGATGGACGTGCCGCCGGACGACATCGACGCCTGGCTGGCCAAGCAGGCCAAGGACGAAGCCCAGCATCCTGCACGCGCTCCAACGCCGCGCAAGCCCGAGCCCTTGCCCAAGCCGCTGCCGGCGCCGATCCAGGCCGTGGCCGAACCGGCGCTGCCCAGGAGCCTGGAATGAGCCGCGCCATGGCCTTGTCCGCGCTGTTGCCCGACGTGCCCGCCATCCCGGCGGGCCTGGTCGTGCACGGGCTGACCCAGGACAGCCGCAGCGTGCATGCGGGCGATGCCTTCGTGGCGATCGGGCCGGTCGACAACAGCGCCTCGACCTGGCACGGCCTGGGCTTCGTCGACCAGGCACGTGCGGCGGGTGCGGCGGCGATCCTGTTCGAGCCGCCAGCCCCAGCGACCCTGCCGGCTCCGGCCGACGCGATCGCCGTACCCGGCCTGCGTGGTCGCCTGGGTGCGATCGCCGATGCGTTCTACGGCCATCCCTCGCGGCAGATGACCGTGGTCGGCGTCACCGGCACCAACGGCAAGACCTCCTTTGTGCAGTTGCTCGGCCAGGCCTGGCACCTGCTGGGCACCTCCGGCGGCAGCATCGGCACCCTCGGCGCCGGCCTGTATGGGCAGGTGCAGCCGACCGGGTTCACCACGCCGCTGGTGCTGCAGACCCATGCGCTGCTGGCCCAACTGCATGACGCTGGCGCGCAGGCGGTGGCGATGGAAGTCAGCTCGCACGCCCTGGTGCAGACCCGGGTGGACGCGGTGGATTTCGACGTGGCGGTGTTCACCAACCTCACCCGCGATCACCTGGATTACCACGGCAGCATGGAAGGCTACGGCGCGGCCAAGGCGCGCCTGTTCCAGCGCGCCGGGCTCAAGGCGGCGGTGGTCAACCTGGACGATGCCTTCGGCGCGACCCTGCCGGGCAAACTGGCCCCTGGGGCGCGCCTGGTCGGGGTCAGCGCGCGCGCTGCGGCTGGCGCGACCGTGCAGGCATGCGACCTGGCGCTGGACGCGGCCGGGATCGCTTTCGAGCTGGTGATCGATGGCAAGGCGCATCCAGTGCGCTCGCCGCTGCTGGGGCGTTTCAACGCTGACAACCTGCTGGCGGTGGCTGGTGTGCTGCATGCCACCGGCGTGGAGACCGCGCGGATTGCCCAGGTCCTCGCCCAGCTGCAACCCATCCATGGCCGCATGAACCGCCTCGGCGGCCACACTGGCCAGCCGCTGGTGGTGATCGACTACGCACACACGCCCGACGCGCTGGAGCAGGCGCTGACCAGCCTGCGCGGCCACCTGGCCGGGCGCCTGGTGTGCGTGTTCGGTTGCGGTGGTGATCGCGATCGCGGCAAGCGACCGGAGATGGCGCGCGTGGTCGAGCAGCACGCCGACGTGATTATCGTCACCGACGACAATCCGCGGACCGAAGACGGCGACGCAATCGTGGCCGACATCGTGGCCGGCTTCTCTAGCGCCACGCCCCATACCGTGCAGCGCGACCGGGCCCGCGCCATCGCCAGAGCCGTGGGCCAGGCGCGGGCCGGCGACATCGTGCTTATCGCAGGCAAGGGGCACGAGCCTTATCAGGAAATTGAGGGCATCAGGCATCCCTTCGACGACACCGTGCAGGCACGCGCGGCGCTGGAGGTTCACCAGTGAACCGACTGCCGCTTTCGCTGATCGCGCACCTGGCAGGCGGTGAGCTGCATGGCGAGGACACCACCGTCGATGCGGTGTCCAACGATACCCGTGCGCTGCGTGCCGGCAGCCTGTACGTGGCGCTGCGCGGCGAGCGTTTCGATGGGCATGACTTCGTGGCCGACGCGGCCCGCCGTGGTGCCACGGCCCTGCTGGTCGAGCGTGCCGTGGATAGCGACCTGCCGCAGATCCTCGTGTCCGATCCCCAGCTGGCGCTCGCCCGCCTGGCTGCCGGCTTGCAGCGCGATCGCGCCGGCAAGGTCGTGGCGATCACCGGCAGCAATGGCAAGACCAGCGTCAAGTCCCTGGTGCTGTCCATCCTGCAGCGCGCCGGCGAAACCTATTGCACGCCGGGCAATCGCAACAATGAGATCGGCCTGCCGCTGGCGGTGATCGAGGCGCCGGACACGACCGAATACGCCGTCTACGAGATGGGCGCCGGCAAGCCGGGCGATATCGCCTACCTCACCGACGTCGCGCGCCCGGACGTGGCGCTGGTCAACAACATCGCCGCCGCGCACCTGGAGCGCATGGGCAGCCTGCTGGGCGTGGCCCGGACCAAGGGCGCCATCTACAGCGCGCTGCCCGCCGACGGTGTGGCGGTGATCAATGCCGATGACGCCTTCGTTGAAGTGTTTGCCGGGCTAGTGCCAGGGCGGCGCGTGCTGCGCTTCGGCCTGGAGTGCAGCGCCGACATCCGCGCGCGCAACATCGTCACCGGCGCGGAGGGCTCGCGCTTCGTGCTGGTCACGCCGGAAGGTGAGGCCGAAGTCACCCTGGCTCTGCCTGGCCGCCATAACGTGCGCAACGCGCTAGCCGCGACGGGTCTGGCGCTGGGCTGCGGCGTGGCGCTGGACACCATCGTCGAGGGGCTGGCCGCCGCGCGTCCGGTCGCCGGCCGTCAGGTGGCGCAGACGCTGCCATCCGGTGCGGTACTGGTGGATGACAGCTACAACGCCAATCCCGGCTCGCTGGCCGCGGCCATCGACACCCTGGCAGCCATCACGCGGCAGGGCTGGCTGGTGCTGGGCGACATGCGCGAGCTGGGTCCCGAAGGCCCCGCGCTGCACGTCGCCGCCGGCCTGCGTGCCAGGCAGGCCGGCATCGCCCGCCTGTATGCGTTGGGCGAACTAAGTGCGCACGCCGCGCAGGCTTACGGCGAGGGCGCGCGCACGTTCGACACCCATGCCGCACTGGCCCAGGCACTGGCCCGGGACCTGGCGTCCATCGATCCGGCCGCGCAGGTGCGCGTACTGGTCAAGGGATCCCGTGGCAGTGCCATGGACCGCATCGTCACCGCGCTGCTTCCCGCCGCGCCCGCGCAATCCACGGGAGGCACCGCGCATGCTGCTTGAACTGGCCCGCTGGCTGCGGCAACTGGACTCGGTCTTTGCGGTCTTCAACTATCTGACCCTGCGCGCGATCCTGGCGGCGCTCACCGCGCTCTTCCTGTCGCTGTGGCTGGGGCCGGCGGTGATCCGCAAGCTGGCGCAGTTCAAGGGCGGCCAGCCGATCCGCACCGATGGCCCGCAGAGCCACTTCTCCAAAGCCGGCACGCCGACCATGGGCGGGGCGCTGATCCTGATGACGGTGCTGATGGCCACGCTGCTGTGGGGCGACCTACGCAACCGCTACGTGTGGCTGGTGCTGGCGGTGATGGTGGCCTTCGGGGTGATCGGCTGGTACGACGACTGGATCAAGATCGTCAAGCGCGATCCCAACGGGCTCAAGTCGCGCTGGAAGTACCTGCTGCAGTCGATCTTCGGCCTGGCTGCGGGCATCTTCCTGTGGCACACCGCCGATGTGGCCGCGGCGACCACGTTCTACATCCCGCTGTTCAAGGCCGTGGCGCTGCCGCTGGCCGGTTTCGGCTTCATCGCCATCGCCTATTTCTGGATCGTCGGCTTCTCCAATGCGGTCAACCTGACCGACGGCCTGGATGGGCTGGCGATCATGCCCACCGTGCTGGTGGCCTGCGCGCTAGCGGTGTTCGCCTATGCCTCGGGCAACGCGGTGTTCTCCAACTATCTGCAGATTCCGCAGGTGCCGGGCGCCGGTGAACTGGTGATCATCTGCGCGGCCATCGCCGGCGCCGGGCTGGGCTTTCTGTGGTTCAACACCTATCCGGCCATGGTGTTCATGGGCGACATCGGCGCGCTGGCGCTCGGTGCGGTGCTGGGCACGATCGCGGTGATCGTGCGCCAGGAGCTGGTGCTGGTGATCATGGGTGGCGTGTTCGTGATCGAGACGCTCTCGGTGATGATCCAGGTGGCCAGCTTCAAGCTGACCGGCAAGCGCGTGTTTCGCATGGCGCCGATCCACCACCACTTCGAACTCAAGGGATGGCCCGAGCCGCGCGTGATCGTGCGGTTCTGGATCATCTCCGTGATCCTGGTCCTTGTCGGTTTGGCCACGTTGAAGGTGCGCTGATGAACGACTTCCGCAAACAGGCCATGCGCCTGGAATCGATCGATGGGCAGTACGACTTCTGGTTGGCGACCGCCGCGGCGGCGCTGGCGGCGGTCGGCGTGGTGATGGTGGCCTCGGCGTCCATCGCCATGGCCAGCACGCCCTATTACTACCTGAGCCGCCACGTGCTGTTCCTCGGACTGGGGCTGGGGCTGGCGTACGCGGCGATGCGGATGGAGCTCAAGACCATCGAGAAATACAACCGCCTGCTGCTGCTCGGCTGCTTCGCCCTGCTGGTGGTGGTGTTCGTTCCCGGCCTGGGCAGCACGGTCAATGGCGCGCGGCGCTGGGTCAACCTGGTAGTGACCCGCTTCCAGACCGTCGAGGCGGTCAAGGTGCTCTACATCGTGTGGCTGGCCAGCTACTTGGTGCGCTTCCGTGACGAGGTCAATGCGACCTGGGCGGCGCTGATCAAGGCGATCGGCGTGGTGTTGGTGCTGATCACGCTGCTGCTGCTGCAGCCGGATTTCGGTTCGTCCACGCTGCTGCTGGGCATCACCGCCGGCATGCTGATCCTGGGTGGCGCCAACCTGCCGCGCATGACCATGCCGGTGTTGGCGTTGCTGCCGGCGCTGGTGGCGCTGGTGGTGTTCGAGCCCTATCGCATGCGCCGGGTGACTTCGTTCCTGGACCCCTGGAAGGACCAGCTGGGCTCCGGCTACCAGCTGTCCAACGCGCTGATGGCGATCGGCCGTGGCCAGTGGACCGGCGTGGGCCTGGGCAGCTCGGTGCAGAAGCTCAACTATCTGCCCGAGGCCCATACCGACTTCATCTTTTCGGTGATCGGCGAGGAACTGGGCTTCGTCGGCGTGTGCGCCATCATCGGGCTGTACGCGCTGCTGGTCGGTCGCGCGCTGTACATCGGCTATCGCTGCGTGGAGATGCGCCGCCATTTCGCCGGCTACATCGCCTTCGGCATCGCGCTGTGGATCGGCATGCAGGCCTTCGTGTCGGTGGGCGTCAACCTGGGCATGCTGCCGACCAAGGGCCTGACCCTGCCACTGATTTCTTCCGGCGGCTCGTCGGTGCTGATGACCTGTGCGGCCATGGGCCTGCTGCTGCGCGTGTCCTATGAACTGAGTCGCGCCGAGAAACAGGTCGCACTGGTCCGTGGCATGGAGCCGCGCGAACAGCGCGACGAGAGTGCTCCGGCGCAGACCGCCAGCGAGCCCACGCCGCCCGCGGCCACGGTGAAGCCGACGTCGCGCGGCACCAGCCGTCTGAACTCGCGCATCGAACCCACCTTCGAGAGGATCGGGTGAACTTTCATGCGAATCCCTCGCAAGAGCCCGCACATCCCTGTGCGGGGACTCAACAGGAGCATCCCGTGATGATCCTGGCCGGCGGCACCGGCGGCCATATCTTCCCCGCGCTGGCGGTGGCCAAGGTGCTGCGCGCGCGCGGCGTGGCGGTCACCTGGCTGGGCGCCGACGGGCAGATGGAAACGCGCCTGGTGCCGCAGCACGACATCCCGCTGGACACCATTGCGGTCAAGGGCCTGCGCGGGAAGGGCGCGGCCGCCCTGCTGGGCGCACCGCTGCGCATCCTGTCGGCGGTGAACGCCGCCGCCCGCGTCCTGCGCCAGCGCGCCCCACGCGCGGTGATCAGCTTTGGTGGCTATGCCGCCGGTCCGGGTGGGCTGGCCGCCAGGCTGCAGGGCCGGCCCCTGCTGGTGCACGAACAGAACCGCGCGCCGGGCATGACCAACAAGGCCCTGTCGAGGTTCGCCCGTCGGGTGCTCACCGGTTTTCCGGGTAGCTTCGCCACGCGCGAGGAAGCCGTCGGCAACCCGGTGCGCGAGGAGATCGCCGCCATCGCGCCGCCGGCCGAACGCCTGGCCGGACGCGAAGGTCCGCTGCGCCTGCTAGTGCTGGGCGGCAGCCAGGGCGCGCGTGCGTTGAACATCGCCGTGCCCCAGGCTCTTGCGGCGCTCAAGCTGCCGGCCGAGGTGCGCCACCAGTGCGGCGAGAAGCTACGCGCCGAAGCCGACGCCGCCTACGCGCAGGCCGGCGTGCCGGCGAGCGTGGAGAGCTTCATCGCCGACATGGCCCAGGCCTATGCCTGGGCCGACCTGGTGGTGTGCCGCGCCGGCGCCTCGACCCTGGCCGAGCTGTGCGCCGTGGGCGTGGGTAGCGTGCTGGTGCCCTTCGCCGCGGCGGTGGACGACCACCAGACCAAGAACGCCCAGTACCTGGTCGAGCATGGCGCCGCCGTCCTGCTCAAGCAGGACGACACCTTGAACGTCCACCTGCAGCGCGTGCTGGCCCAGCTTTCGGCCGATCCGCAGCGTTGTATGGACATGGCCATCGCCGCGCGCGGCCTGGCCCGCATCGATGCGGCCGAACGCATCGCAGACATCATCCTGGAGGAAGCCGCATGATTTCCGCGGCGCGTGAACGCCGGTTGCAGAACACCGGCAACTTGGCACAGGCCTTCCGCCGCGTGCACTTCGTCGGCATCGGCGGCTCGGGCATGAGCGGTATCGCCGAAGTGCTGTGCACGCTGGGCTACGAGGTTTCCGGCTCTGACGCCTCTGAGAATGCCGCTACCAAGCGCCTGGCCTCACTGGGCGCGCGCGTGATGCGCGGCCACAACGCCTCCAATGTGCTGGGCACCGACTGCGTGGTGGTCTCCAGCGCGATCAAGGCCGACAATCCCGAGCTGATGGAAGCGCGCAGCCAGCGCATCCCGATCGTGCCGCGCGCGATGATGCTGGCCGAGCTGATGCGCTTCCGCCGCGGCATTGCCGTGGCCGGCACCCATGGCAAGACCACCACCACCAGCCTGACCGCCGCGATCCTGAGCGAAGGCGGCCTGGATCCGACCTACGTGATCGGCGGCCAGCTGCTCTCGGCCGGTGCCAACGCCAAGCTGGGCGATGGTCAGTGGCTGGTGGCCGAGGCCGACGAGAGCGATGGCAGCTTCCTGCGCCTGAATCCGCTGATCGCGGTCATCACCAACATCGATGCCGACCACCTGGAGAACTACGGCAACGACTTTGCCCGGGTGCAGGCCGCGTTCGCCGAGTTCCTGCAGCGCCTGCCGTTCTACGGCTTGGCCGTGCTGTGCATCGACGACCCGGAAGTGGCCGCGCTGGCCGCCGAGACGCCGCGCCATGTGATGACCTACGGCCTGTCGGACAACGCCGACATCCGCGCCGAGAACGTGGTCCAGGAGGGCGGGCGCATGCGCTTCACCCTGTGCCTGCCCGAAGACGTGTCGGTCGGCGTGACCCTGGCGTTGCCTGGCCACCACAACGTGCTCAACGCGCTGGCCGCCGCGGCGGTGGGCTGGCAGCTGGGCGTGCAGCCGGGCACGATCGCCACGGCGCTGCGCAATTTCTCCGGCATCGGCCGCCGCTTCAACGACCTGGGCGCGATCGAGACCGGCAAGGGCGCGACCGTGCAGCTGATCGACGACTACGGCCACCATCCCAAGGAGCTGGCCGCCGTCTTTGCCGCCGCGCGTGGCGGCTGGCCGGACAAGCGCCTGGTCGTGGCCTTCCAACCGCACCGCTACAGCCGCACGCGCGACCAGTTCGATGCCTTCGCCGCGGTCCTGAGCGAAGTCGACGCGCTGGTGTTGAGCGAGGTCTATCCGGCCGGCGAAGCGCCGATCGCCGGCGCCGATGCCAAGTCGCTGGCCCGCGCCATCCGTGCGCGCGGCCGCAATGAACCGGTCGTGGTCGGCCAGGTGGCCGACCTGCCGCGCGTGCTGCCCGACGTGCTGCAGGATGGTGACCTGCTGCTGATGATGGGCGCGGGCGATATCGGCCACATGGCCCAGCAGATCGCCGCGCAGGGCTTTGCCGCCGAAGGTGAGGGCGCATGACGCAGCCGGCCTTTCCGCCGTCGCGCTGCACCGATCCGGCCACCTTCGGCCGCGTGGCCGTGCTGATGGGGGGCACCTCCAGCGAGCGCGAGGTGTCGCTGAATTCGGGCGCGAATGTGCTCGAAGCCCTGCGTTCGCGCGGCGTGGACGCCTTCCCCGTGGATGGCATCCCAGCGCTGGCGCAGTTGCTGGCCGATGGCGGTTGCGACCGCGTGTTCAACATCCTCCACGGCCACAACGGCGGGGGCGAGGACGGCATCGTGCAGGGCCTGATGGCCGCCTTCGGCCTGCCTTACACCGGCTCGGACGTGCTGGGCTCGGCGCTGAGCATGGACAAGGTCCGCACCAAGCAGGTCTGGCTGTCGCTGGGCCTGCCGACGCCGCGCTATGTGCGCCTGGCCTCGACCGCGCGCGCGACCGACGTCCATGCCGCGGCCGCGCAGCTGGGCCTGCCGGTGATCGTCAAGCCGGCCAATGAAGGCTCCAGCGTCGGGGTGACCCGTGTGTTCGAAGGCGCGCAGCTGGACCAGGCCGTGGCGCTGGCCGCGCGCTATGACGGCGAGCTGCTCATGGAGCAGCTGGTGGTGGGCGACGAGCTCACCGTCGGCATCCTCGATGGCGTGGCGCTGCCCTCCATCCGCATCGTGCCCAAGGGCGCGTGGTACGACTACGACGCCAAGTACATCGCCGAGGACACCCAGTACCTGTGCCCGGGGCTGGAGGGCGCGGCCGAGGACGAGATCCGCCGCATCGCGCTGGCTGCCTTCGCTGCGGCGGGCTGCCGCGGTTGGGGGCGTGTGGATGTGATGCGCGACGCCACCAGCGGTGCCTTCTTCCTGCTGGAAGTCAACACCGCGCCGGGCATGACCAGTCATTCGCTGGTGCCCAAGGCCGCGCGCCAGGCGGGCATCGGCTTCGAAGACCTGTGCTGGCGCATCCTGGAATCGACCCTGGAGCGCGACGCCGCATGAGCAACGCGCTGCGCATGCTGACCTGGATCCTGGCGCTGGCCCTGGTGGCGTTGCCGGTCGTGGCCGTGTTCAACGGCTGGATCGGTGCCGACCGCTGGCCGCTCAAGCGCCTGCGGGTGACCGGTGAGCTGCATCGCGTGGATCCGAAGTTGCTGCGTACCGTGCTGCTGCCCTATGCGCATGAGGGCTTCTTCGCGGTGAACCTGCGCAGCGCGCAGGATGCGGTCGAGCGCCTACCGTGGGTGGAGAGCGCGCAGGTGCGCAAGCGCTGGCCCGATGTGCTGGAAGTCAGCGTGGTCGAGCACACGCCGTTCGCCCGCTGGGACAGCGATCGGTTGCTGTCCACCGATGGCGCGCTGTTCCTGGTCCCGCGCAACGTCGATGCCAGCGCGCTGCCGCAGCTGGGCGGGCCGGACGGGCAGGTCACCGAGGTCGTCTCGCTCTACAACGAGTCCGGGCAGCTGTTCGCGCCCATGGGCCTGAAGGTCGAGGCGCTGGTGATGGACGCGCGCGGGAGCTGGTCGCTGCGCTTCGATAACGGGCTGGACGTGGTGATCGGCCGCACCGATGCGCGCCCGCGCCTGGAACGCTTCGCCCGCCTGCTGCCGCGCCTGCTGGGCGACCCCCGCGTCCTGCAGCGTGCGGACCTGCGCTACACCAATGGCTTCGCCCTGACCTGGGGCGATGCCAAGCCGGCCGCCGATGCGGCCAGTACCCCCATTTCTTACAGCATCGCCGCGCCGCGCCGTCAGCTCGCCACGGCCCGGCGCGCATCACAGCAGGCAATCCACGCATGAATCGCAAGGGCGACAAATCCCTGATCGTCGGACTGGACATCGGCACCTCCAAGGTGACCGCGCTGGTCGGCGAATATTCGCCAGGCAACCCGATCGAGGTGATCGGCATCGGCAGCCATGAATCGCGCGGCCTCAAGCGCGGCGTGGTGGTGGACATCGAGTCCACCGTGCAGTCGATCCAGCGCGCGGTGGAAGAGGCCGAGCTGATGGCCGGCTGCGAGATCCGCAGCGTTTACGCGTCGATCTCCGGCGCGCATGTGCAATGCAAGAACTCGCCCGGCATCGTCCCGATCCGCGATGGCGAGGTGACCTGGAACGACCTGGACCGTGTGCTGGAGGCGGCCAAGGCCGTGGCCATCCCGGCCGACCAGAGGATCCTGCACGCCATCCCGCGCGAGTACGTGCTGGATGATTCGCAGGAAGGCATCCGCAATCCGGTCGGCATGACCGGCGTGCGCCTGGAGGTGCACGCACACCTGGTGGTGTGCGCGCAGTCGGCCGCGGCCAACATCTCCAAGTGTGTGCAGCGCTGCGGGCTGCAGATCGACGACCTGATCCTGTCCTCGCTGGGTTCCTCGGTGGCCGTGTTGACCGCCGACGAGCGCGAACTGGGCGTGGTCCTGGTCGACATGGGCGCGGGCACCACCGACCTGGCGGTGTTCGTGCAGGGCGCGATCTGCCACACCGCCTCGCTGCCGATCGCCGGTGATCACGTCACCAATGACATCGCGCACATGCTGCGCACCCCGACACCCGAAGCCGAGCAGATCAAGGTCCGCTACGCCTGCGCGCTGGCCCAGTTGGCCACCGCCGAGGAAAGCATCCAGGTGCCGTCGGTCGGCGACCGTCCGCCGCGCCGCATGCCGCGCCACTCGCTGGCCCAGGCCGTGCAGGGGCGGTACGAGGAGATCTTCGAGATGGTCCAGGCCGAGCTGCGCCGCTCAGGCTTCGAGGAGTTGGTACGCGCGGGCATGGTCCTGACCGGTGGCGCCTCGAAGATGGAAGGCGTGGTCGAGTTGGCCGAGGAAATGCTGCAGATGCCGGTGCGCATCGGCATCCCCCAGCACGTCACCGGGCTGGGCGAGGTGGTCGGCAATCCGGTCCATGCCACCGGCGTGGGCCTGCTGCTGATGGGCAGTCAGATCGAACATCCGAGGCGTCCGAGCCTGCCCACGGGCAAGGCCGGCAGCCTCTTCAAGAAGTTGAAGAACTGGTACCGCGGCGAGTTCTAGCGCGGTCATGAGGCACGACGCCAGCGTGAGGGCGCGCTGTGCGTGAGGCGGGAGAGAAACCACGGGATTTGAGCGTCACCCAGCAACACCACCAAGACTTACCCACATAAGAATGAGGACAACGGACATGGCACATTTCGAACTGGTTGAAACGATGGCTCCCAACGCGGTGATCAAGGTCATCGGCGTGGGCGGCGGCGGCGGCAACGCCGTGGCCCACATGGTCAGCTCCAGCGTGGATGGCGTGGAATTCATCACCGCCAACACCGATTCGCAGGCGATCAAGAACTGCGGCGCCAAGCAGCAGCTGCAACTCGGCGGCAACGTCACCAAGGGGCTGGGCGCCGGCGCCAACCCGGAGGTCGGTCGTCAGGCCGCCCTGGAAGACCGCGACCGCATCATCGAGGTGCTCGAGGGCGCCGACATGGTGTTCATCACCGCCGGCATGGGCGGTGGCACCGGTACGGGCGCAGCCCCGGTGGTGGCACAGCTGGCCAAGGAGATGGGCATCCTGACCGTGGCCGTGGTCACCAAGCCGTTCCCGTTCGAGGGGCGTCGCCGCATGCAGGTCGCGCTGAAGGGCATCGAGGAACTCTCCGCCCACTGCGACTCGCTGATCACCATCCCCAACGAGAAGCTGATCACCGTGCTGGGCCGTAACGCCACCATGATCCAGGCCTTCCGTGCGGCCAATGACGTGCTGCTGGGCGCGGTGCAGGGCATCGCCGACCTGATCGTGCGTCCGGGCCTGATCAACGTCGACTTCGCCGACGTGCGCACCGTGATGAGCGAAATGGGCCTGGCCATGATGGGCACCGGCGCCGCCCGCGGCGACGATCGCGCCCAGGCCGCCGCCGAGGCCGCCATCCAGAACCCGCTGCTGGACGACGTGAACCTGGCCGGTGCCAACGGCATCCTGGTCAACATCACCGCTGGCCCGGACTTCACCATGGCCGAGTTCGACGAGGTCGGCCGCACCGTGGAAGGCTTCGCCTCCGAAGACGCCACCGTGGTGGTCGGGACCGTGCTCGATCCGAACATGCAGGACGAAGTGCGCGTCACCGTGGTGGCCACCGGCCTGAACCGTGCGACCGTGCGCCAGCCGGTGCGTGGCGGTGCCGACCTGGGCGGCAGCTACCAGCGCGAGCCGGTGCGTGCGCCGATCAAGCTGGTGCGCGATGCCACCACCGGCCTGCCGGTCGATGCGGTCGCCATGCCCAACACCACCCAGGCCAAGGCCGATCCGGTGGCCGGTGCCACCCAGGGTCTGGGCCTGCGCCGCAACGCCAGCGAATCCTCGGCCCCGACCGGTGGCAATGGCGGTGCCGCGGTGGCCGAGCTGCCGGACAACTACCTGGACATCCCGGCGTTCCTGCGCCGCCAGGCAGACTGATGCCGTCCATGGCGGAACAGGTGGACGCCAAGACGACGCGACCGGGGCTTCCGCGGCCGGCCGCTCGTCGGTCTGCGAGGCATCATCTCGCGGGCGGTCCGCTCGCCGCTGGCCGCCAGACTGGCTGATCGAACCGGGGAGCGTGGCCGGCCGTCCCCTCACGGTCGCCGCCTCCCATCGCAACACCGTGACATGTCCATGCCTTTCCGCCGGGCCACTTCATCTGGCCCGGCGGATTTTTCCGGCAGGCAGCGCTCGCGTAACCGCGGAGGACGGGCTGAGTTACTGTCCTCTTCCGTACAGATTCAGATGGACGCGTGATATTCTCACGCAGCTTTGACGCGCGTCGTCCTCCCCAAGCATCGCGATCCATGATCCCCCAGCGCACCCTCAAGAACGTGATCCGCGCCACCGGCGTCGGCCTGCATAGCGGCGAAAAGGTCTTCATGACCCTGCGCCCGGCTGCGCCGAACACCGGCGTGGTCTTCCGCCGGGTCGATCTGGACCCGGTCGTGGAAATTCCCGCCGATGCCGCCCTGGTCACCGAAACCACGCTGTGCACCGGGCTGAGCTGCGGGCCGGCCAAGGTGCAGACCGTCGAGCACCTGATGTCGGCGCTGGCGGGCCTGGGCGTGGACAATGTCTATGTCGAGCTGTCCTCGGCCGAACTGCCGATCATGGATGGCTCGGCCAGTCCGTTCGTGTTCCTGCTCCAGTCCGCGGGCATCGTCGAGCAGAACGTGCCCAAGCGCTTCATCCGGGTGATGAAGACTGTGGAAGTGCGGGACGGCGACAAGATCGCCCGCTTCGAGCCGTACGAAGGCTTCAAGCTCGGCTTCACGGTCAAGTTCGACCACCCCATGATCCCGGCTTCGCAATCGCGTGCCGAGGTCGATTTCTCCACCGGTGGCTACGTGAAGGAAGTCGCGCGCGCGCGCACCTTCGGCTTCATGCGCGACCTGGAGTACATGCGCGAGCGCAACCTGGGCCTGGGCGGATCGATGGACAACGCCATCGTGCTCGACGAGTTCCGTGTGCTCAACGACGACGGCCTGCGCTATGCCGATGAGTTCGTCCGTCACAAGATCCTGGACGCCATCGGCGACCTGTATCTGGCTGGCGGCCCGATCCTCGGCGCCTACGAGGGCTACAAGTCCGGCCATGCGTTGAACAACACCCTGGTCAGGGCCCTGATGGCCCAGACCGATGCCTGGGAAGAAGTCTCCTTTGGTCCGGAGACCACGGCGACGGCTCCCCGTCTCTACGGGACGCCTGTCCCCGCTTACTAGCGGTGCCGCTCGGCCCCAGGGCGGGCCCGACTGCCAAAGCGTGAACCGCGTCGCCTGTACGCGATGAAATTAACTTTCTTTTAATTTCTGCCTAACGACTGGTCCGCCACGGGCCGGTACGATGCCTGCCGGTCCTGCACTTCGCCTTAACGTTGCTGAACGGGGTGTCGGCCGGTTCCCGAATCGGATGCCTCGGAGTCTGGGGAGTCTTCGAGCATCGCCAGGGCTTCCCGAAGCGCCGCGCGCGCCGTCGGGGTCAAGCCTGGTTTCGGCGGCTCGTCCGCTGCATTTGGGAACAGCGGTTGCAGGGTCGTTCTGGCAGTGACTGCGGTGACTGTCAGCCCGATGGATCGGGCAGCCTCGATGAGTTCGTTGGAGGCCAGGCGCAGCTTGGCCTGCCAGACGGGCGCATCGACCACAAAAACCAAGCGTCCGCCCGCGACATTGGCCAACCGGCAATGGTCGGCCAGTCCAGGCGGAAGATAGGGGTGTAGTTGCTGTTCCAGCGCGTCCAGCTGCATGGCACGACGCAGCGGGTCAGCGGCAGGTGACGCCATCGCGGCCTCCAGGGCCGGACGCGGGGCCGCCGGTTGACGCGACTGGGACTTAGAACGAGACATCACAGATCCATGAGCTTGAACAACGTTCTCCACAATACGCGCTCCTGGGCCCGCCATCAGCTGGCCATCCGTACCGTCCAGGCGCGTCGTTTCAGTCACACCCGTCCGCTGCTGAGCGCGGGCATCCTGCTGGCCAGTGGGCTGGTGGTCGGTGTGATCGGTCACAGTGCCTTCGGCATGGCCCGCGTGTCCTACCTGGAGGCCAAGGCGCAGCGCCAGGCCGCCGAGCTGGACCAGGTCAAGCGCGGGGCGCAGCAGGAAATCAACGCCATGTCCGCCCGGTTGGGCGAACTGCAGGCCCAGGCCAACCGGCTCAATGCCCTGGGCGAACGGCTGACCCAGATGGGCAAGCTCGCCGATGGCGAGTTCAACTTCGATGAGCCGGTCGGCGTTGGCGGCGCCGAGGCGTCCAGCGACATGCCCCCACGTGAACTGTCCCAGGGACTGGATGCGCTGAAGAACAAGTTCGACACTTCCGGCCAGCAGCTCTCGGTGCTGGAGTCGCTGCTGTTCAATCGCCAGCTGGACCGCAACGCGACGCCCTCACGGATGCCACTGGCCCATACCTACATCACCTCGCCCTTCGGGGGGCGTGCCGATCCGTTCGGCGGTGGTGGTCAGTACCACAAGGGCATCGACTTCAAGGCCAATGTGGGCGACCCGGTCCTGGCCGTGGCCGACGGCGTGGTGAGCTACGCCGGGGTCCGCAGCGGTTACGGCAACGTGGTCGAGGTCGACCACGGCAACGGCTATGTCACCCGCTACGCGCACAATTCCCGCCTGGTGGTGAAGGCCGGCGACCTGGTCCGCGCCGGGCAGATGGTGGCCAAAGCCGGTTCCACGGGGCGTTCCACCGGAGCCCACGTGCATTTCGAGGTCTGGGAGGACGGGCGCGTGGTCAATCCGCGCAAGTTTCTGGGCGAAGGCCCCACGCCGGTCGGCACCCGCGTCCGCGGCTGAGGGGCGCAGTCTGGCAGACGTCGCAACGGCGGGCCTGCGCGCGCAGCCAGCGTGATCTTCCGCGCGGCTTGATTCAGGGCGGCGCGCCCCAAGCTACAATGTCGTGTTGCCGAAACGGGGCGCCTTGCGCCCTGTTTCGCTTTTCGGCACCGGGCCTTGGGGGTACATGAGGCCTGCGCGGTGCCGACGCTCCTTTCCATTCCGGTTCCTCGTCCATGATCAACAGCTTGCTCACCCGTGTTTTCGGCAGTCGCAACGAACGCCTGCTCAAACAGCTCGACCGCCAGGTGGCGCGCATCAACGCGCTGGAACCGGAGATGCAGAAGCTCAGCGACGAGGAGCTCAAGGCCAAGACGCCGAAGTTCCAGAAGCGCATCGCCGACGGGGAGTCGCTGGACAAGGTCCTGCCCGAAGCCTTCGCGGTCTGCCGCGAGGCCTCCATGCGCGTGCTTGGCCTGCGCCACTACGACGTGCAGCTGGTCGGCGGCATGGTCCTGCACCTGGGCAAGATCGCCGAAATGCGCACCGGTGAGGGCAAGACCCTGGTGGCGACCCTGGCGGTCTACCTCAACGCGCTGGAAGGCAAGGGCGTGCACGTGGTCACCGTCAACGACTACCTGGCCCGCCGCGACTCGGCCCAGATGGGCAAGCTCTACAACTGGCTGGGCCTGAGCGTGGGCGTGGTCTACCCGGGCATGCCGCACGGCGACAAGCGCGCCGCCTATGCCGCCGACATCACCTACGGCACCAACAACGAGTTCGGCTTCGACTACCTGCGCGACAACATGGCCATGGCCAAGGAAGATCGCCACCAGCGCAGCCTGAACTTCGCCATCGTCGACGAGGTCGATTCGATCCTGATCGACGAGGCGCGCACGCCGCTGATCATTTCCGGCCCGGCCGACGATTCGCCGGAGCTGTACATCCGCGTCAACCGCATCGTGCCCTCGCTGGTGAAGCAGGAGAGCGAGGAAGGCGAGGGCGACTACTGGGTCGACGAGAAGTCCAAGCAGGTGCACCTGTCCGAGGCCGGCCAGGAGCATGCCGAGGAGCTGTTGCGCAGCGCCGGCATCCTCAAGGAGGACGAGGACGACGGCCTGTACTCGCCGCAGAACCTGGGCGTGGTCCACCACCTCAACGCCGCCCTGCGCGCGCATGCCATCTACCAGCGCGACGTGGACTACATCGTCCGCGACGGCGAGGTGGTGATCGTGGACGAGTTCACCGGTCGCACCCTGACCGGGCGCCGCTGGTCCGATGGCCTGCACCAGGCGGTGGAAGCGAAGGAAGGCGTGCCGGTCCAGCGCGAGAACCAGACCCTGGCCAGCATCACCTTCCAGAACCTGTTCCGCATGTACAACAAGCTGTCGGGCATGACCGGCACCGCGGACACCGAGGCCTACGAGTTCCAGAGCATCTACGGCCTGGAAGTGATCGTGATCCCCACCAACCGGCCGACCATCCGCAAGGATGCCTCCGACCAGGTCTTCCTCAACCGCAAGGGCAAGTTCAACGCGGTGCTGGCCGACATCCAGGACTGCTACAAGCGTGGACAGCCGGTGCTGGTGGGCACCACCTCGATCGAGACCTCCGAACTGCTGAGCCAGCACCTGGCCCAGGCCGGCGTGCCGCACGAAGTGCTCAACGCCAAGCAGCACGAGCGCGAAGCCTCGATCGTCGCCAACGCCGGTCGCCCGGGCGCGGTCACCATCGCCACCAACATGGCCGGCCGCGGCACCGACATCGTGCTGGGCGGTTCGCTGGAAGCCGAGCTGGCCCTGATGGGCGAGGACGCGCCGGAGCTGGACGTGGCCCGGGTCAAGGCCGACTGGAAGGCGCGCCACGACAAGGTCAAGGAGGCCGGCGGCCTGCACATCGTGGGCACCGAGCGCCACGAGAGCCGCCGCATCGACAACCAGCTGCGTGGCCGCTCCGGCCGCCAGGGCGATCCGGGCTCGTCCCGGTTCTACCTGTCGCTGGAAGACAACCTGATGCGCATCTTCGCCAGCGACTGGGTGCAGAAGGCGATGAAGCTGATCGGCATGAAGGAGGACGACGTGATCGAGGATCGCCTCGTCAGCCGCCAGATCGAAAAGGCCCAACGCAAGGTCGAGGCGCACAACTTCGACATCCGCAAGAACCTGCTGGACTTCGACGACGTCAACAACGACCAGCGCAAGGTCATCTATGCCCAGCGCGACGAGTTGCTGGAGGCCGAGTCGGTGAAGGACAACATCGACGGCATCCGTGCCGACGTGGTCGCCGACCTGGTGACCCGCCACGTGCCGCCGAACTCGATCGACGAGCAATGGGACCTGCCGGGCCTGCAGGCCGAGCTGGCCGCCGAGGCCGGCATCGACCTGCCGGTGACGCAGTGGCCGCAGGAGATCGAGGAACTGGATGCCGAGCGCATCGAGCTGCGCGTGCAGGAAGCGCTGGATGCGCACTTCGCGCAGAAGGAAGCGCAGGTGGGCAGCGAGACCATGCGCACCCTGGAAAAGCACGTGATGCTGACCGTGCTCGACAAGGGCTGGAAGGAACACCTGGCGCGCATGGACTACCTGCGCCAGGGCATCCACCTGCGCGGTTATGCGCAGAAGCAGCCCAAGCAGGAGTACAAGAAGGAGGCCTTCGAGCTGTTCTCCGAGATGCTGGAAAGCGTCAAGCGCGAGGTGGTGACCATCCTCTCGCGCCTGCGCATCCGCACCGAGGAAGAGGTGGCCGAACTGGAAGCCCAGGAGCGGCGGATGGCCGAGATGCAGCAGCGCGCCATGCAGTTCCAGCATGCCGAAAGTGGCGGCTACGGTGCCGATGAAGAGGCTGCCCAGGCCCAGGCGGCCGCGCAGGCCGCCGCCGCGGGCGTGCAGGGCACGATCCTGCGCGACGCGCCCAAGGTCGGTCGCAACGATCCGTGTCCGTGCGGCAGCGGCAAGAAGTACAAGCACTGCCACGGCCAGTTGAGCTGACCGACCTCGGTCCACGCTTGAGACATGAAGGCCCGGATGGCGACATCCGGGCCTTCTTTCATTTCAGCCGTCGAAGCGTGCAGGCGGCGGATGACATGAGCGCCTGATCGGTCCGATCCACCCATGCCGGACGCGGCGCGCGCGACGTGAAAAGGCCTCAGCGTTGGCGAGGCTTCTTGGCGGCAGCGAACCCGGGCTGTCCTTCCTGCTCGGCCAGTTGGGGGACGCGCACCAGCTTGTGCGTGTCCACGCCGTGCACGGCCATCTTCGCGACCAGATCGGCGTACTGGGCATCGGACATATCGGCCGTGCGCGAAAAGACCCACGCCAGGTCACGGCCGGGGTAATCCACCAAGGCCCAGCTGTAATCCGGAGCCACCTCCAGAATCCGGTACTTGGTCGGGATCACGCCGAAGAACCAGGTGGTCCAGCGCCGGTTGCCGGTGCCGTCCTTGACCGTGGCGCGCGAGTTCAGATCCTTGACCGGCTGGCCGAAGCCCTCCTGGTAGACGTAATGCACGCCGATGCTGCCGTTGGGGCGCAGGGTGTATTCGTCACGGCTGGCGACATGGCCGCGTTCGCCGAAGTAGGGCACGTGGGCGATGACGTGCCAAGCGCCCATGTAGCGCTGGAGATCGATGGGGGTCGTCGAGACGGAATGGGGCATGGGATCGCTCGCACAGGCGGCCATCAGCAGTGTTGCCAGGATCAGGCCACCAGCGGCCAGGGAGCGGAGCGCGTGGGACATGGCAGCAGCTTTTCCGGCCGGGACCTGCAGGCTAGGCCAGGCGATGTCAACGCCCCGTCGGGCAGGTCGCAACCGGTGAGAATCGCCGGGGGCACGCTGCGCCTCCACCCTGACTGGAGGCCCGCCATGTCCACGTATCGTGCAGTGAACGTTTCTGCTCCGGCTCGTCTGGCCGGTCCGCCAGACCCCCGGCTGGCCCACCTGTTGCGCGGGCTGACCCTGACCGGCCTGGTCATGGTGCTGTTGTTGCCGGCCGCCCGGGAACACACCCAGGGACTGGGCTGGCTGCCGCTGTGGCTGGTCGGCATGCCGCTGACGGCGTGGTGGTCGCTGTATCGCTTCCGCCTGCCGCTGGGCGCCGGTCGCCAAGCTCGATCCGCGGCGCCGCCCCGTCGCCGTCGTCGCGGTTCGCAGGCGCGCCGTCGCAAGTCCAGCCGCAGCGGCCTGCGGACCGCCGCCTGAGGTCGAGCGCTGCGGCAATGGGCGAGGGTGGCTGTGCTAGCGTTCCGGCGACTTGAATCGCACGGATCCCACGATGACCCGACTCGCCCTTGCACTGGTGGCCGGCCTAGCCGCCAGCAGCGCACCCGCCCAGGAGGCCCCGATGACCGACGACCCTTACCAGTGGATGGAGGAGGTCGAAGGCGAACGACCGCTGACCTGGGTCAAGGCCCAGAACGCCCGCACCGAGGCCGCCCTGGCCGACACGCCGCAGTTCAAGCAACTGGAAGGCGAGATCCGCACCATCCTGGACTCGGACGCCAAGATTCCCTATGTCCAGAAGATCGGTGAGTACTACTACAACCTGTGGAAGGACCAGGACCACGCGCGTGGCGTGTGGCGCCGCACCACCCTGGCCGAGTACCGCAAGCCCCATCCGGCCTGGGAAACGGTACTGGACATCGACGCGCTCAACGCCGTGGAGAAGGAAACCTGGGTCTGGCACGGCGCCGATTGCCGGGAGCCGGACTACACCCGCTGCCTGATCGCGCTCTCGCGCGGCGGCTCGGACGCCGATGTGACCCGCGAGTTCGACCTGACCACCAAGACCTGGGTGGAGGATGGCTTCTATCGCCCGGCGGCCAAGGGCGGCCTGGGCTGGATCGACGCGGACACGGTGTACGTCTACACCGACTTCGGCGAAGGCAGCATGACCTCCTCGGGCTATCCCCGCATCGTCAAGGAATGGAAGCGCGGCACGCCGCTGGAATCGGCCAAGGTGGTATACGAGGGCAAGGCCGACGACATGTACATCGCGGCGATGCACGATGCCACGCCGGGCTTCGAGCGCGATTTCGTCTCCCGCACCATCGCCTTCTACAACGATGAGCTCTATCTGCGGGGCAAGGACGGCACGCTGACCAAGATCGATGCGCCCAATTCGGCGCAGAAGTCGGTGCAGCGCGAGTGGCTGGGGCTGGAACTGCGTGAGCCGTGGACGGTGGGTGGCAAGACCTACCAGGCCGGCTCGTTCCTGGTCACGCGCTTCGATGACTTCATGGCCGGCAAGCGCGAGTTCGATGTGCTGTTCGAGCCGACGCTGACAACCTCGCTGGCCGGGGCGACGCTCACCCGGCACCACGTCGTGCTCAACGTCATGGAGGACGTCAAGAACCGCCTCAGCGTGTTGACCCACGAGCAGGGCAAGTGGGTCTCCAGGCCGCTGAAGGTGGGCGATTCCCCCTTTGGCGCGATCAGCGCCAGCGCCGTGGATGCCGAGCATTCCGACGCGCTGTGGCTGACGGTCACCGATTACCTGACGCCGACCACGCTGTTGCTGGCCGATGCGGCTACCCCGCAGGCGCAGATCGAACCGCTGAAGACGATGCCGGCCTTCTTCGATGCCTCGCGCGATGTGATCGAGCAGCACTTCGCCACGTCCAAGGACGGGACCCGGGTGCCGTATTTCCTGGTGCGGCCCAAGGACCTGAAGTACGACGGCACCGCGCCGACGCTGCTGTATGGCTATGGCGGGTTCGAGATCTCGATGACGCCGGGTTACTCGGGTGGCATCGGCAAGGGCTGGCTGGAGAAGGGAGGCGTGTATGCGGTGGCCAACATCCGCGGTGGTGGCGAGTACGGCCCGCGCTGGCACCAGGCCGCGCTCAAGGCCAATCGCCACAAGGCCTATGAGGATTTTGCCGCCGTCGCCCAGGATCTGGTGGACAGGAAGATCACCTCGCCCAGGCACCTCGGTGCGCAAGGGGGCAGCAACGGGGGATTGCTGATGGGCAACATGCTCACCCAGTATCCGCAGCTGTTCGGCGCGATCGTGGTCCAGGTGCCGCTACTGGACATGAAGCGCTACAGCCACCTGCTGGCTGGTGCGTCGTGGATGGCCGAGTACGGCAACCCGGATACGGCCGACTGGGACTACATCAAGACCTTCTCCCCGTATCACCTGTTCGATGCCAGCAAGCAGTATCCGCCGACGCTGTTCATGACCTCCACGCGCGACGACCGCGTGCATCCCGGGCATGCGCGCAAGATGGCGGCGATGATGCTCGATGCCGGCAAGGACGTGCGCTACTACGAGAACATCGAAGGCGGCCACGGCGGCGCGGCCAACAATGCGCAGTCCGCGCACATGAACGCGTTGGCCTATACCTTCCTGTGGGAGCAGCTGGCCGACTGAAGCCGGGTGCCGGTTGGGGCAGGCGCGACCGCGGGCCGGTCGCGCCTGGCCTCAGTGTCGGAAGGTCTCCAGGCCGCGGGCGATGCGCGTCACGGCTTCCTGCAGCCGTTCCAGGCTGTTGGCGTAGGCAAAGCGCACGTGCTGGCCGTTGCGGTGGTCGCCAAAGTCGATCCCCGGGGTGAAGGCCACGTGCTCGGTTTCCAGGAAATGCGCGCAGAAGGCCTGCGCATCCTGGCTGAAGCGGCTGATGTCGGCGTACAGGTAGAAGGCGCCCTGCGGCTCGACCGGAATCTCGAAACCCAGCCCGCGCAGTGCCGGCAGCAGCCAGTCGCGCCGGGCCTGGAAGGCGGCGCGGCGCGCTTCCAGGATGGCGATGGTCTCCGGCGCGAAGCACGCCAACGCCGCGTGCTGGGCGATGGTCGACGGGGCGATGTAGAGGTTCTGTGCCAGGCGCTCCAGCGCGGGGATGGCGTCGGCCGGGGCGACCAGCCACCCCAGGCGCCAGCCGGTCATGCCGAAGTACTTGGAGAAGCTGTTGAGCACGAACGCATCCGGATCGACCTCCAGCACGCTGGGCGCGTCCATGCCGTAGGTCAGCCCGTGGTAGATCTCGTCGACCACCAGGTGCCCGCCGCGCGCGGTCACCGCGTCCGACAGCGCGGCCAGTGCCTCGCGCGAAAGCACGGTGCCGGTCGGATTGGCCGGCGAGGCAACCAGCGCCCCGACGGTGTCCGAGTCCCAGTGCGCAGCCACCTGCGCCGGGGTGAGCTGGTACTGGCTCTCCGGGCCGGCCGGCACCAGCCGCGCGCTGCCTTCCATGACCCGCAGGAACTGGCGGTTGCAGGGATAGGCCGGGTCGGCCATCAGCCAGTGCCGCCCGGGGTCGACGAGCAAGGCGCTGGCGAGCAGCAGCGCGCCCGAGCCACCGGGCGTGATCATGATCCGCTCCGGTCCGATGTCCAATCCATAGCGCTGCTGGTAGAAGCGCGACAGCGCCTCGCGCAAGGCCGGAAGCCCGCGTGAACCGGTATAGCGCGTCTGTCCCTTGGCCAGCGCGGCCTGCCCCGCCTGGACGATGGGCGCGGCGGTGGTGAAGTCCGGCTCGCCGACCTCCATGTGGATCACGTCGGCGCCGGCGCGCTCAAGTTCGGCCGCGCGTGCGCTGAGCTGCATCACCCGGAAAGGGGCGATATCGCGACTGCGCTGGCTGTAGGGGAGGCGGGCGGAAGACGCAGAGGGGTTCATCGTTCCCATGATAGGACTGTCAGCCTGTCCCGGCTTGCCACCGCCCGGCGTTGACATGGACACTGCCGCATCTCCCTGGTGTGGAACGCGCCTGCACGCCGATGAAAACCTTCATTCCTCTTGTGATTTCGACCCTGATGACGCTCTCCCCCGTTTCCACCCTGGCCGCTCAACTCACCCCGCCGGATGTCGAGAAGAAGCCGCACCTGGTCACCGCGCCGTTCGGCGCGCAGCGCCAGGACGAGTACTACTGGTTGCGCGACGACACGCGCACCAACCCGCAGATGCTCGACTACCTCAAGGCCGAGAACGCCTACGCCGACCAGGTCATGGCGCCGCTCAAGCCGTTGCAGGACACGCTGTACAAGGAGATCGTCGCGCGCATCAAGCAGGATGATGCCTCGGTGCCTTACCGCGAGCGTGGCTACTGGTATTACTCCCGCTACGAGACCGGCAAGGACTATCCGATCCATGCGCGCCGCAAGGGCGACATGGGCGCGACGGAGGAAGTGCTGCTGGACGTCAACGCGCTGGCCCAGGGCAAGGGCTACTACAGCGTCGGCGACTGGGACGTCAGCCAGGACAACACCCTGCTGGCCTACGCCGATGACGCGGTGGGCCGGCGCCAGTACACGATCCGCTTCAAGGACCTGGCCACGGGCAAGGTGCTGCCCGACGAGATCCCCGGCGTGTCGGCCAACGTGGTCTGGGCCGACGACAACAAAACCCTGTTCTATGTCGAGAACGACCCGGAGACCCTGCTCACCGTGCGCGTGAAGAAGCACGTGCTGGGCACGCCGGTCGCCGACGACCCGCTTGTCTACGAGGAGCACGACGACAGCTTCTACATGGGCGTGGGGCGCACCCGCGACGACAAGTACATCACCATCGGCCTGCACAGCACGGTCTCCAGCGAAGAGCGCTACGCGCCGGCGGCCGATCCGCAGTCCTTCACCGTGCTGGCCCCGCGCGCCCGCGACGTCGAATACGACGCCGATCATTTCGATGGCCGCTGGGTGATCCGCACCAATGCCGATGGCGCCACCAACTTCAAGCTCGTCACCGCACCGGACGGTGCAAGTTCGCGCAAGCAGTGGACCGACTGGGTCGCGCACAGCGACAGCGTCTACATCGATGGCTTCGAGCTGTTCGATGGCTTCACCGCGATCGGCGAGCGTTCGGAAGGGCTGGAGCGCATCCGGCTGCTGAAGCGGGACGGCGCCTCCGAATTCGTCAAGGCCGACGAGCCCGCCTACTCGATGGGGCTGGACGTCAATGCCGAACACGACACGCCGTGGTTGCGCTACAGCTACACCTCGTTGACCACGCCGGCCACCACCTACGAGCTCAATACGGTCACCGGCGAGCGGCGGCTGATGAAGCAGCAGCCGGTGCTGGGCTACGACCCGTCCAAGTACACCACCGAGCGCCTGTGGGTCACCGCGCGCGATGGCACCAAGGTCCCGGTCTCGCTGGTGTACAAGAACGGCTTCAAGAAGGATGGCACCGCCGCGCTGCTGCAATATGGCTACGGCAGCTACGGCGCGTCGATGGATCCGGGCTTCTCCGGTACGGTGGTGAGCCTGCTGGACCGCGGCATGGTCTACGCCATTGCCCACATCCGCGGCGGCGAGGAGATGGGACGGGCCTGGTACGACAACGGCAAGCTGCTCAAGAAGAAGAACACCTTCACCGACTTCATCGACGTGACCGAGGCGCTGGTCAAGCAGGGCTACGCCGCCAAGGACCGTGTCGCGGCGATGGGGGGCAGCGCCGGTGGCCTGCTGATGGGGGCGATCACCAACATGGCGCCGGACGACTACCGGGTGATCATTTCCCAGGTGCCGTTCGTGGACGTGGTCACCACCATGCTGGATCCGAGCATCCCGCTGACCACCAACGAGTACGACGAATGGGGCAACCCGGAGCAGAAGGCGTTCTACGACTACATCGTCACCTATTCGCCCTACGACAACCTCAAGGCCCGTGCGTATCCGGCGATGTTCGTCGGGACCGGCCTGTGGGACTCCCAGGTGCAGTACTGGGAGCCCACCAAGTACGTCGCCCGGCTGCGTGACCTGGACACCGGCAAGCAGCCGGTGGTGTTCCGCATCAACATGGAAGCCGGCCACGGCGGCAAGTCCGGTCGCTTCCGCCGCTACCAGGAAATGTCCGAGTACTACGCCTTCATGCTGGACCAGTTGGGCGTAGGCAGCGACGGCTAAGGCTGCGCATTCCTTGGCTTGGTGAATGGTGTGCGGTGAAGTGCCGCGCGCTTTTGACGGCCGAGTCGGCGATGGGCAGCGTGAGTTTGGTGCGCAGCTGAGCTGGTCGTGGCAGTTCTGAGGCTGGCATCGTCCCGCAGGTGATGCTTCCCGGCCCTTGGGCGATTGCCTGCGGGCACAGCTTGGTGATGCGGTCGGCGGGCGCGAGTGCGCCAGGGGCGCAACGCTGCGTGTGCGTGCCGCGATGACGCCTACACAAGTGGTGCGCGAGAATATGCGCGTGCACACGCCCATCCCGCCTCAGGTCTCCCCGCCGCCCACCCGCTTTCGCTGGGCGTGGTGGTTGCTGGCCTGGAGCAGCCTGCTGCTGGGGGTGATCGGGCTGTTCCTGCCGGTCATGCCGACCACGGTGTTCATCCTGATCGCGGCCTTTGCCGCTTCGCGGGGCTCGGAGAAGCTGCACCGGGCGCTCATGGAACACCGCCACTTCGGTCCGGTGATCCGCGACTGGCAGACCCATGGCGCGGTGCCGCGGCGGGCCAAGTGGTTGGCCAGCTGGACCATGCTGGCCAGCGCCGTGTTCACCGTCGGAGTGATGCTGGCCTTCGCTGGGCATCACTGGTGGATGTCCGCCATCCCCGTGCTGTGCATGTCGGCGGTGGTGATCTGGCTGTGGCAGCGCCCGGAGCCGCCGCAGGACGGCTGAATGCGGTAGCCGTCCCGTGGGTGGATGTTGCGTTGGGACGCTGCACGCACTCGCTATACTCTTTGCCCATGAAGACCGTCTCCCGATTTGCGCTGTCGAGCGCCGTGCTGCTGGCCCTGTCGGCCTGTGGCAACAAGGGGCCGCTTGTGCTGCCCGAAAAGCCCGTTCCGGTGCAGCCGGCCGCGTCACCGGCTGTTGATGATCCCGCCGCCACGCCGACCCAGGTCGCGCCCGTCGGCGAACAGGGCGCCACGCCCCCGGTGCAGATCAAGTCCGAGGACGAGACCTCCGCGCCCTCGGCAGCCGATGCCGCCGCGGAGCAAGCGGTGGATGAAGGCGGTACCAGCGGGAATGAATGACCCCACGCCGCTGCGCTTTTCCAAGATGCATGGCGCGGGCAATGATTTTGTGGTGCTGGATCTGCGCGGCGGGCGGCCGGCACCCGATGCCGAACTGGCCGCGCGCCTGGCCGACCGGCATCGGGGCGTGGGCTGCGACCAACTCCTGACGATCGAGGCTCCCCGCAGTCCGGATGCCGTGGCCTCCTACCGGATCTGGAATGCCGATGGTTCGCTGGCCGGGCAGTGCGGTAACGGCGCACGTTGCGTGGCGGCCTGGCTGGTGCGTGACGGAACCGCCGGTGGCGATGACTTCCAGATGGAAAGTCCCGCCGGACTGCATCGCGTCCAGCGCGGCCAGGCTGGATTCGCCGTGGCCATGGGCGTGCCGCGCTGGGATCCGGCGCAGCTCCCGTTGGCCGGCTTCGACACGCCGCAGGATCCTTACCAGGTCTTGCTGGATGGCCAGCCGGTGAGCTTTGGTGCGGTCTCGATGGGAAACCCGCATGCGGTGCTGCAGGTCGATGACATCGCGCTGGCGCCGGTCGCCACGCTGGGACCTGCGTTGCAGCGTCTGCCGGCGTTCCCCGAGTCGGTCAACGTAGGGTTCGCCCAGGTGGTGTCGCCGACCCGGATCGCGCTGCGGGTGTTCGAGCGTGGGGTGGGCGAAACCCTGGCCTGCGGCAGTGGCGCCTGCGCCGCCGCCGTGGTGCTGATGCGGCGTGGCCTGGTCGAGCGCAGTGTCACCGTCGCCTTGCCGGGCGGCGACCTCCAGATCGACTGGCCAGCGGACGACGCCCCCGTGGTGATGTCCGGGCCGGCGACCTTTGTCTACGAGGGAGAGTGGAATCCATGAGCCAAGTGACCGAGAAACTCGGCGCCCACGAGGTCGCAGCCTGGCTGCGCCGCCATCCGACCTTCCTGAAACAGTTCCCCGATCTGGCCGCCACGCTGGTCGTGCCGCGGGAAGAGGGCCCGACTGCCTCGCTGGCCAGCTATCAGCTCGACGTCCTGCGTGACAAGAACCGTGAGCTGTCGCGGCGCTTGGGCGAGCTGTCGGCCAACGCCCTGGAGAACGAGCGCCTGGCCGTGCGCGTCCATCAGCTGACCCTGGCCCTGCTGCGGCAGGACAGCGTCGCAGGCACCTTGTCGGCGATGGCCGCCTCGCTGGAGGAAGACTTCCACGGGGATCTGGTGCGTCTCGTCATCTTCCAGCCGGTGCCCGAGTCGCTGGCCCAGGCGCCCTGGCTGCAGTCCATGCCGTCCGACAGTCCCCACCTGGCGCCGTTCCGCGACTGCCTGGCCGATGGCGAGCCGCTTTGCGGACGCCTGCAGCCACAGAAAAATGCCCTGCTCTATGCCTCCCAGGCAGACGAAGTCGGTTCGTCGGCGCTGCTGCCGCTGCCCGGCGTGGGCTTGGTCGCGGTGGGCAGCCGCGATGGCAACCGCTTCTATCCCGGCATGGGAACGCTGTTCTTGCGCATGATGGGCGAGGCGCTTGCTGTGGCGCTCAAGCGTTTCGACGCCGCGGACTAGGCGCATGACCGCGATGGTCACGCGCGTGCTGCGTCAGCGGATGCAGCCATGAGGCCACGGTATGTCCGCCGTTGAATCCTTCCTTGAGCACCTGCGTGTCGAGCGTCAGGTCTCCGCGCACACCCTGGACGCCTACCGGCGTGATCTGACCGCGCTGGCCCAGTGGGCACAGGGCCAGGAGATCGTCGACCTGGAAGAGTTGCAGGCCGACCAGCTGCGGGCCTTCATCGCCGCCGGACACCGCGCCGGGCTGGCACCCAAGAGCTTGCAGCGCCGTCTTTCCGCGTGCCGCAGCTTCTACAGCTGGCTGCTCAAGCATGGGCGCATCCCCGCCAGCCCCGCGGCCGGCCTGCGTGCGCCCAAGGCGTCGCGCAAGTTGCCCAAGGTGCTCGATGCCGACGAGGCCACGCAACTGGTCGAGGTGCCCACCGACGCGCCGCTGGGACTACGCGATCGCGCGTTGCTGGAGCTGTTCTATTCCTCGGGCCTGCGCCTGAGCGAGCTGTGCGCGCTGCGCTGGCAGGACTTGGACCTGGCGGCCGGCCTGGTCACGGTGCTGGGTAAGGGACGCAAGCAGCGCATCGTGCCGGTGGGCCGCCATGCGCGGCAGGCCTTGCAGGCCTGGCGCGAAGACCGGCCCGCGGCCGACAGCGCGCAGGTGTTTCCCGGGCGCGGTGGCGCGCCCATCTCGCAGCGCGCCGTGCAGCTGCGGATCAAGCAGCTGGCCCAGCGCCAGGGCCTGTTCAAGCATGTCCACCCGCACATGCTGCGGCACAGCTTTGCCAGCCATATCCTAGAGTCCTCCGGGGACCTGCGCGGCGTGCAGGAACTGCTCGGACATGCGGACATCGCCACCACGCAGGTCTATACGCACCTGGATTTTCAGCACCTGGCCAAGGTCTATGACGGGGCGCATCCACGGGCCAGGCGCAAGTCCTGAGCAACGCAATGTGATGTCCGCAAACGGCGAGCGGTGCGGCGTGCCGGCGGTCATGCTGGTGTTCGATCCATCCGCGGTGCCCCCATGTCCCGTTTCCAGCTCTCCGGTCTCGACCACCAGGCCTTCCAGCCCTTCTTCGCAATGGACGACGCGGCCTTGGCCACGCGCGGCATGCGACGTTGCCGCGTCGATGACGCGTCTGGCTATCCGTGCCGCATCAGCCTGGAGGATGCGCCGCTCGGCGAAGACGTACTGCTGCTCCCGTATCTGCACCACGCCGTCGACTCGCCCTATCGCAGTTCCGGTCCGGTCTACGTGCGTGCCAAGGTGACGCAGGCGGTGCTGGCGCCGGGCGATGTCCCGCCCTATGTCAGCCGCCGCCTGATCTCGCTGCGTGCCTACGACCAGCGCGCCATGATGCTGTGCGCCGAGGTGTATCAAGGGATCGATGTCGCCCAGGCACTGGATGACTTGTTCGCGAACCAGGATGTGGCCTACGCGCATCTGCATAACGCACGGCAGGGGTGCTTTTCGTGCCTGGCCAGCCGCGTCGCCTGAGCCTTGTCGGCACCGGCGGTCGAGCAGGGGCCGGGCCTTGGTCGACGCGCTGCACCCAATGTCAGTCTGGTCATGGTTCAGCTTGCACGGCCTGGAGGCGGTGCCTCGAATGACCAGACATCGCGGGCACCAGCCGGGCCAAGGCACTGCTTGACGGCAGCAAGCAGTGCTGCAAGCGGCGAATAAGGGGCGCAGACGGCATCGCGGCCCCGCGAGGAAGTCATCGCGACAGCCGTGCCTGCGTGCCGGCCCTCAGGCGCGGATCGCGGGTTGAAGACCCGGTACAGGCGCCCCATCTGCTCTGGAAGCATTTCGGAGCCTGCCATGGACCCCAGCCAGAACCCCAACGTCTTTCATGCCACCACCATCCTGTCGGTGCGCCGCAACGGCCATGTCGCCATCGCCGGTGATGGCCAGGTCACGCTGGGCCATACCGTGATGAAGGGCAACGCGCGCAAGGTGCGGCGGCTGGGCCGCGACGGCCACGTGTTGGCCGGTTTCGCTGGCGCCGCGGCCGATGCCTTCACCCTGTTCGAACTGTTCGAGGCCAAGCTGGAAAAGCACGGCCAACTGCAGCGTGCCGCCGTGGAACTGGCTAAGGATTGGCGCACCGAGCGCCGCTACGGCAAGTTGGAAGCGCTGTTGGCCGTGGCCGACAAGGACACCTCGCTGATCATCAGCGGCACCGGCGATGTGATCGAGCCGGAGGACGGCATCATCGCCATCGGCTCCGGTGGATCCTACGCGCTGTCGGCTGCGCGTGCGCTGATGGGCCATACCGAGTTGGATGCCAAGACCATCGCCACCGAGGCGCTGCATATCGCCGGTGACATCTGCATCTACACCAATCGCAACGTGGTGGTCGAGGAGCTGTAAGCGACGCAAAGCGCGCGTCGCGCTGCCTCGTCTTCGCATCCCGGCCCCGGCAAGCGGGGCCCTATCCGCACCGTTGACGGTCGTTCCGGCCGAAAGCCGAAATCCCTGCCTCATTCGCGAGCATTCCATGTCGATGATTCCCCAGACCTCTTCCACCATGACCCCGCGCGAGATCGTGCAGGAGCTGGACCGCCACATCGTCGGCCAGCACGCGGCCAAGCGTGCGGTCGCCATCGCGCTGCGCAACCGCTGGCGCCGCGCCCAGCTCGATCCGGAGCTGCGCAATGAGGTGATGCCCAAGAACATCCTGATGATCGGGCCGACCGGCGTGGGCAAGACCGAGATCGCCCGGCGCCTGGCCACCTTGGCCAATGCACCGTTCACCAAGGTCGAGGCCACGCGCTTCACCGAGGTCGGCTATGTCGGCAAGGACGTGGAGCAGATCATCCGCGATCTGGCCGATACCGCGGTCAAGCTCTATCGCGAACAGGCCAAGGCGCGCGTGCGCACCCAGGCCGAGGAGCGCGCCGAAGACCGTATTCTCGATGCGCTGCTGCCCAAGCGCAGCAGCGGCATCGGCTTCGATCCGTCGGTGGTCGCCAATGAGCCGTCCGCGCAGGACAACGACACCCGGGCCAAGTTTCGCAAGATGCTGCGCAAGGGCGAGCTGGACGACAAGGAAATCGAGCTGGAGCTTTCGCTCAACACCGGCGGCGTGGACATCATGACCCCGCCGGGCATGGAGGAAATGGGCCAGCAGCTCAAGCAGATGTTCTCCAACCTGGGCGGCGGCAAGACCCAGAAGCGCACGGTGACCATCAAGGCCGCGCGGCCGCAGCTGATCGAAGAAGAAGCCGCCAAGCTGGTCAACGAGGACGATGTGCGCGCCGCGGCGATCGAGGCCTGCGAGCAGCACGGCATCGTCTTCATCGACGAGATCGACAAGGTGGCCAAGCGCGGCGACAACGTCGGCGGCGGCGATGTATCGCGCGAGGGCGTGCAGCGCGACCTGCTGCCGCTGGTGGAAGGCAGCAACGTGTCGACCAAGTACGGCACGGTCAAGACCGACCACATCCTGTTCATCGCCTCCGGCGCCTTCCACCTGGCCAAGCCCAGCGACCTGATCCCCGAGCTGCAGGGCCGCTTCCCGATCCGCGTGGAACTGGGGGCGTTGAGCAAGGACGACTTCGTGCGCATCCTCACCGAGCCCAAGGCCGCGCTGACCAAGCAGTACGTGCAGCTGATGCAGACCGAAGGCGTAACGTTGTCCTTCGCGCCCGAGGCCGTGGAGCGGCTGGCCGAGATCGCCGCCCAGGTCAACGAGCGTCAGGAGAACATCGGCGCGCGTCGCCTGCATACCGTGCTCGAACGCTTGCTCGACACGCTCAGCTACGAAGCTCCCGACCGCGATGGCGAGACCGTCGCCATCGACCGCGCCTACGTGGACAAGTACCTGGACGAGCTGGTGCAGGACCCGGATCTGAGTCGTTACATTCTCTGATCCGGCCTGCGATCAACACGACAAAGGCGCTCCCCAGGGAGCGCTTTTTTCGTTGCCGATGCCGGGTGGGGAGCTGCCATGATGGCGATGAGGCTTTCCTGGTGAAGCCCTTCGCCGCCGTGGCGGCTCCCACACCAGGGGAGGCGAAGTTTTAGGCTGCCTTCACCCAGCGGCGAGCATGCTCACGGCCCTGTTCATTTCCTTCGGGAGTCGCCCATGCTGCGTTCGCTTGCGCTCGTCTCGGCACTGTCACTGGCCGCGTTCGCCGCGCCCTCCTATGCGCGGACCACCTGCCATTTGGACTTCAAGATGTCCGGCTGGTCGGCGTTCTACAAGACCTCCGAAGGCACCGGCCGGGTGACCTGCGACGATGGCGAGAGCATGCCGGTCAAGGTCAGCGCCAAGGGCGGCGGCCTGACGGTGGGCAAGTCGACCATCGAGGGGACCGGTGAGTTCACCGAGGTGCGCAACCTCAACGAGGTGCTGGGCAGCTACGCTACCGCCGAGGCGCATGCCGGCGCGGAGAAGTCCAGCAAGGCCCAGGTCATGACCAAGGGCGAGGTCTCCCTGTCGCTGGCCGGGACCGGCAAGGGCTGGGACGTGGGTATCGCCTTCGGTGCGTTCCATATCGATCCGATGTAGGCCAGCGGGCCGCTCGGGTTGTACGACGGCGCGTTCCTTTCAGGGCGCGCCGTTTTGCGTTGAGTTGGGCAACGGACACCTGCGAGAACAGTCGCGATGGGTCGTGACGATCATGCGTGTCAGGTTTTTCCTGCAGGGACGGTCTTTGACAAGACACCACCCGACAGGAGCGTCGCATGCACATCGCCTCATCTCCCGCTTTATCCCAGGCCCCCCGCCAGCCTTGGCCCGCGCGGCGCTTTCTGCACTGGTGTGGTCAGGCCTGGCGGATGTTCCGCGCCGTCCCGCTGCGATGGATGGCGTTGTGCCTCTGCCCGATGCTTGTCGAGGCCGTGCTGCAGGTCGGCGTTCCGGTTGCGGGTGTCGTTGTCTCCAAGCTGCTAGTGCCCATGGTGTCGGTGTGGTGGCTGGTGACGACCGACCAGCGGGTACGCAGCGGGCGCTTCGCGATGGGCCTGGCGCTGCGGCGTACGCTTGCGCTGCGTAACACGCTGATCCTGGTGGCCCTGATGTCCGCCTGTGTCTTCGTCCTGCAGGTGCTGCTGGCCTGGGGGCTGGCGGGCGGACCGGCGGCACGACTGCTGCTGACGGCGGATCCCGGCGTCGGGCAGGCCTTCTCGCGGGCGCAAGTGGCCTGTGTCCTCGGCTCGGGGACGATTCCGGCCATGCTGCTGTTCTTCACCGTGCCGCGGATGGTGCTCGATGGCATGCCGGCTGGCATGGCGCTGGGGGAGAATCTGCGCCTGCTGCGGACCGGCTGGCGCCCGCTGACGGTGTCGCTGCTGGTGTCATGCGCGCTGGTGGTCGGCTTCGTGTATCAGCCCTGGCTTCTGCTGCTGGTGCTGCCGCTGGGCTATGTAGGCTATTGGGCGTATCGGGACACCTTCGACCCGCCCCAACACGCCTGAGGGACTTGGCGGCCTTGCACCAGCAGGAGGCATCACCGGAGCAGATGCTGCACGCGCACTGGCCGTTGCTGGCGCGCGTGGCGGCCAGTTATGTCCGCGAGCCTGCACGACGGGATGACCTGCTGCAGGACATCGGCATCGCCGTGTGGCAGGCCCTGCCGCAGTGGCGGGGTGAGGGCTCGTTGCGGGCTTATATCGCCCGCGTCGCGCACAACCGCGCGGTGGATGCGCTGATGCACGACAAGCGCCAGCCAAGCGGCGCCTTGGACGAGGATCTGGCCGATCCGCAGGCGGACCCGGTCCGGCACGCCCAGACCGGCCAGCGTCGCGACGACCTGCTGCAGGCCGTGCGCCGCCTGCCTTTGGGCTATCGGCAGGTGGTCTCGCTCTCGCTGGAGGGCTTCTCCAACCGCGAGGTCGGCCAGGCGCTGGGCCTGGAGGAGAACACCGTCGCGCAGCGGCTCAGCCGGGCACGCAAGCAGTTGCGTGTGTGGATGGAGGAGAAGTGATGCAGCAGTCAGACCCGCATACCGAAGACTGGGAAACATGGGCCGCCGACTGGCAGGCGCAGGGGGCCGTCACACCCCCGTGGCCGGCGCTGCATGCCGAAGTGGCCCGCCGCAGCCGGCGCGTGCGCCTGTGGTGGATCGGCGAACTGCTCGTCGCGATGATCGCCATCGGCAATTGTCTGAGAGTCATGTGGCAGTCCCCCGAGTCGATTCCCGCCTCGGTCCTGTGGGGTTTAATCGCCTTGGTCGTGTTCCACATGGCCTGGGTGCAATGGAAGCGACGTCATCAATGGCGTGCGCGGACTTTGGACCCCGGGGCGCTGATCGCTTTCGAACGTACCCGCACGCAGACCTCGGTGCTGTTGTGGCGGGTCTCCATCTGGATCTCGCTGCTGCTGTGGATGGCACTCATGGTCTGGGGGCTGGCGGGCTTGCCAGAGACGCTGCCTGCCCGGAACTGGGCCATGAGCGGGATCGCCAACGCGTTGGTGGTGCTGGTTTTCGCGCTCATCGGCGTGGTCCTCGGCCGGCGCTGCCGACGGCGCCTGGAGCGTCTTGCGCGGCTGGAGGCGCTACTGGAGGGCTGAAAGGCCCCTCACTCCTCGCCGATGTCCTCGTTCCAGACTTCGGGGTGCTTCTCGATGAAGCCGCCCAACAGGTCCACGCACTCCTGGCTGTCCAGGTCGATCACGTTGACGCCGGCCTCGCGCAGCCAGTCCACGCCACCCTGGAAGGTGCGCGATTCGCCCACCACCACCGTGCCGATGCCGAACTGGCGCACCAGCCCGGAGCAGTACCAGCAGGGGGCAAGGGTGGTGACCATGATGGTGTCGCGGTAGCTTCGCTGGCGGCCGGCCTTGCGGAAGGCGTCGGTCTCGCCGTGCACGGACGGGTCGTCTTCCTGCACGCGGCGATTGTGGCCGCAGCCCAACAGGCGCCCGTCGGCGTGGTAGAGCGCCGCGCCGATCGGGATGCCGCCTTCGGCCAGGCCCTTGCGGGCTTGTTCAATGGCGGTGTCCAGCAGGGCACGGTAGTCGGGCGTGGCGATCATGGGGTCTCCGGTAGGGCGGATCGGGCAGGGCCGAAATGATGCCGCCTATATTGCACTGCAGCAGGGCGATCCTGGCGGGCATGAAATACTGCGCGCCCCCGCGAAAGCGTTTCCAGCAGGAGTGCCCCTGATGCACGCGAGTCCCACGCCGACCTCTGCCACGACCGTACGGTCGACGCCAAAACTGGCGATGGCGGTGGTCACCACCATCTTCTTCATGTGGGGCTTTCTGACCTGTCTGAACGACATTCTGATCCCGCATCTCAAGTCGGTGTTCACCCTGAATTACACCCAGGCGATGCTGGTGCAGTTCACCTTTTTCGGCGCGTACTTCCTGATGGGCCTGCCCGCCGGACGCCTGGTGGCGCACCTGGGGTACAAGAACGGGATCGTGGCCGGGCTGGCGGTCGCAGGCGTGGGCGCACTGATGTTCTGGCCCGCCGCCGCCGCGCACAGTTATCCCCTGTTCCTGGGGGCGCTGTTCGTGCTGGCCACGGGCATCACCATCCTGCAGGTGGCGGCCAATCCCTATGTCGCCCTTTTGGGGCCTGAGAAGACCGCATCCAGCCGCCTGAACCTGTCGCAGGCCTTCAATTCGCTGGGCACGGCCATCGCGCCGGTGTTCGGTGGTCTCCTGATCCTGGTGGCCGATCCCAAGACGCCCGAGCAACTGGCGGCCATGTCGCAGGCCGATGCGATGAGCTACCGCGCAGCCGAGGCCGGTGCGGTGCAGATGCCGTACCTGGGGCTGGGGATCGCGCTGTTTGCGCTGGCGGTCTTCATCTTCCTGTTCCGCCTGCCGGCCATCGCCGAGGCCAGCGAGCAGAACGAGCCCCGGCACTACGGCATCTTCGAGCCGTTGCGTCATCGCCATGTGCTGCTGGGCGTGCTCGGCCTTTTCTTCTACGTGGGGGCCGAGGTGTCGATCGGCAGCGTGCTGGTCAACTATCTTTCCATGCCCGAGATCGGCGCGATGACCGAGAAGGCCGCCACCGGCTATGTGTCGGCGTACTGGACTGGCGCGATGGTCGGGCGCTTCATCGGCTCCGCGCTGCTGGTGCGGATCGACGCGGGCAAGCTGCTGGCGGTGTTCGCGGCCCTGGCGACGGTCTTGCTGCTGATCACGCTGTCCACCTCGGGCATGACGGCGGTCTATGCCGTGGTCGCCATCGGCCTGTTCAACTCGATCATGTTCCCGACCATCTTCACCCTGGGCATGGCCAAGCTGGGACCGCTGACCAACCGGGCGTCCTCGCTGCTGATCATGGCCATCGTCGGCGGTGCGGTGCTGCCGCTGCTGATGGGCTTCCTGGCCGACCACATCGGCCTGCACCACGCCTTCGTCCTGCCGCTGGTGTGCTACCTGTACATCGCCTACTACGGCATCAGCGGGTCGCGCGTGCGCGAGCCAGTGCCGCCGGCCACGACCACGCGGTCGTAAGGCCTCATGCGCTGGCTTGTGCCAGCGCGAGGGCTGTCCCACAAGGGCGCACTTCGGTGCGCCCTTGTGCATTGTGCGGGCCGGCGCGCTGCCGCCATGACGCCATCGGCCGCCGGTCGGTGCGATAATCAGCGCTATGAGCGAATCCCCCTACAACTCCGGCACCACCCATTTCGGCTTCCGTGACGTCGCCGCGCGCGACAAGCAGAAGCTGGTCGGCGAGGTCTTCACCTCGGTCGCAGGCAAGTACGACCTGATGAACGACCTGATGAGTCTGGGCATTCACCGGGTCTGGAAGCGCTACTTCACCGCCACCGCGCAGGTGCGTCCGGGTGACCGGGTCCTGGATCTGGCCGGCGGCACCGGCGATATCGCCGCACTGCTCAAGTCGCGCGTGGGCAAGACCGGCAGCATCGTGCTGGGCGACATCAATGCCGGCATGTTGACCGTCGGACGCGACCGCATGACCGATCGCGGACTCGTCGCCGGCATGGAGTACGTTCAGTGCAATGCCGAGGCGCTGCCGTTCCCGGACAACAGCTTCGACCTGGTGACCATCGCCTTTGGCCTGCGCAACGTGACCGACAAGGACGCGGGCCTGCGCGAGATGTACCGCGTGCTCAAGGTGGGCGGACAGGCGCGGGTGCTGGAGTTCTCCGAGGTCAAGCCGGAGTGGTTCCGTCCCATATACGACTTCCACTCGTTCAAGGTGCTGCCGCGCCTGGGCAAGTTGTTCGCCGGCGACGCGGACAGCTACCAGTACCTGGCCGAATCCATCCGCAAGCATCCGCCGCAGGAACAGCTCAAGGCGATGATGACCGAGGCTGGTTTTGCACGGTGCCGGTACACCAACCTGTCCGCTGGCATCGTCGCCATCCACGACGGCTACAAGGCCTGATCAGCGGATCGGTCCTGTCACAATGGGACGGACTAAGCATGACGAACGCGTCGTGCGTGGGCCTGCCGAAGAGCTTGCTAAGCTGCCGGGTTTTGGATTTCCGGTCCTCATTGGATGATGCAACAGGTGCTGGCGCGACTTGCGCCCCGCTCCCTGGGGCTGCGGTTGCTGGCCGTGGCGTTCCTGGGGATCCATACGCCGCTGATCCTGCTGGCTGGCTGGTTGTTGTTGTACGGCGGTCTTGCGCGCCCCGAGGCGATCACCGTCCTCTTGGTGGTGCTGGTGGCGACCCTGTTGGGAACCGCTGCCACGCTGCTGGCCATGCGCAGGATGCTGGCGCCGCTGCGCCAGGCGATGGCGATGCTGGATGCCTCCCAGTCCGCACCCGGCCTGCCGCCGCCGCGCCTGCCCGACACGGGGCGAGACGAGGTCAGCCAGTTGCTGCGTCGTATCAACCGCAGCCTGCAGGGCGCCGACGCGGACCTGCGTGATCTGGAGCGCGAGGCGCAGACCGATGCGCTGACCGGCGCGCTCAATCGCCGCGGTTGCGAGCAGGCGCTGGCCAACTCGGTCCGCCGCGCGGACGGCGGTTCCATGCCGTTTGTGCTGTTCGTGGTGGATCTGGACAATCTCAAGCAGCTCAACGACCGGGAAGGCCACGCAGCAGGGGACGCGGCGCTGGTGCGCCTGGTCGAGCAGGCGCGCGCCTGGCTGGGTCCGCGGGATTGGATCGGCCGCTGGGGCGGCGACGAGTTCCTGATGGGCCTGCACCTGGAGGCGGTCGAGGCCTGCGCACGGGTGGAGGACTGGCGCGTACACCTTGAAATGCCCGAAGGTCAGGCCGTTCGCCCGCTGCACCTGAGTGCGGGCGCCGCCGTGCACCTGCCCGGCGAGGAACGCGCGCTGCTTTACCGTCGTGCCGATGCGGCGATGTATCGCGCCAAGTTCGGCGGAGGCCGGCGCCTGGTCCTGGATACAGGCGCCGGCGCGGCGCCGACTTGATCCAGGACCGGTTGCGTGTGCAGGCACCGGCTAGAATGGAGGTTCTCCCGTTGAACAAGCCTGGATGCCGCCGCCGATGCGTTCCGCGTTCCTGATGATGTCCTGTGCCGCCGTGATGCTCACGGCGTGCTCCAAGGAAACCGCCTCCCCCGAGGCCAGCCAGACTCCCGCTCCCAAGGCCGCCGCCGTGTCCAAGTCCGACCGTCGCCATGACGAAAGCTCCTATGCGCAGCCCGACAAGGTGGTCATCAAGGACCTGGCGCTGGACGTGGGCGTGGACTTCGATGCCCGACAGATCGCCGGCACGGCGACCTACAAGCTGGACTGGAAGCAGCCCCAGGCCACCGAGCTGGTCCTGGACACGCGCGCGCTGACGATCGAAAAGGTCGAGGGGGCCGCGCAGGGCAGCCAGGACTTCCATCCGCTGGAGTTCAGCCTGGCCGATGCGGACAAGGTGTACGGCCGCAAGCTGACCATCCAGGTGCCACAGCGCGATCCCACCGTGCGCGTGACCTACCACACCTCGCCGGACGCTTCGGGCCTGCAGTGGCTGACCCCGGCGATGACCGAGGGCAAGCAACTGCCCTTCATGTTTAGCCAGTCCGAGGCCATCCATGCCCGCAGCTGGGTGCCGCTGCAGGATACGCCCGGCGTGCGTTTCACCTACACCGCGCACGTGACCAGCCGGCCCGACGTGATGGTCCTGATGAGCGCGGGCAACGACCCGGCCTCGGTGCGCGACGGCGATTATTTCTTCGTGCAGAACAAGCCGATCCCGTCCTACCTGCTGGCCATCGCCGCGGGCGACCTGGTGTTCCGCAAGCTCTCCGATCGCGCCGGCGTGTGGGCCGAGCCGGCCATGGCCGACAAGGCCGCGGCCGAGTTCGAGGACACCGAGAAGATGATCACCACCACCGAGAAGCTTTACGGGCCGTATCGGTGGGGCCGCTACGACATCCTGGTGCTGCCGCCGTCCTTCCCGTTCGGTGGCATGGAAAACCCGACCCTGACCTTCGCCACCCCGACGGTGATCGTGGGCGACAAGTCGCTGGTCTCGCTGGTGGCCCACGAACTGGCGCACAGCTGGTCGGGCAACCTGGTGACCAACGCCTCGTGGAAGGACATCTGGCTCAACGAGGGATTCACCACCTACGTGCAGGCGCGCATCACCGAGGCGCTGTACGGGCAGGAGTTGGCCGAGATGGAGCGCCAGATCGATCAGAAGGACCTGGCCGACGAGATCAAGGACATGCCGCCGCAGGACCAGGTCCTGGAGCTGGCACCGTTGACCGGCCGCGACCCGGACGAAGCGTTGACCAGCGTGCCCTACGTCAAGGGCGCTTGGTTCCTGCAGTTCCTGGAGCAGCGCTTCGGGCGCGAGGTCTTCGATCCGTTCCTGCGGAGCTGGTTCGACGACCAGGGCTTCAAGAGCGCGACCACCGACCAGTTCGTGGAGGATCTGCGCAAGAACTTGCTGCCCAAGAACCCCAACGCGGTCACCGATGCCGAGCTGGACGCCTGGCTGCACCAGCCGGGCATTCCCTCGTTCGCACCGCGTGCGCAGTCGCGTGGCTTCGCTCTGGTCGACACCGCGCGTATCGCCTGGCTGGGCAGCGGCACCTTGCCGTCCAAGCAGGCCACCGATGAATGGGTGACCCAGCAGTGGGTGCATTTCATTGATGGGTTGGGTGAGACGCAGCCGCTGGACAAGCTCAAGCAGCTCGACGATACCTATCACTTCACTGGGACCTCCAATGGCGAGATCGCCATGCGCTGGTATCCGCTGGCCATCCGCAGCGGCGACAAGGACGCGTGGGAGCAGGCCGGCGCCTTCATCGAGCGCGTGGGTCGGCGCAAGCTGATCATGCCGATCTACGCCGAGCTGGTGAAAACCCCCGAGGGCCTGGCCTTCGCCAAGGACGCCTTTGCCAAGGCCGAGCCGGGCTATCACCCGATCACCACCGCCTCGGTAAAGGCGATGCTGGAGCAGGCGCAGGCGCACCCGCCTGAGGCGCCGGAAGCCCCGGCCGCGCCGCAGCCGCCCAAGGCCGACGCCCCCGCCGCGCAGTAAGCGGTCAGGGTCGTCCTACATGGGCCGCCGTGTTCCTCCGGGAGTGCGGCGGCCTTTTCATTGGCGCGGCCTTACCAGCAGCGGCACGTACAATCGACCGGTGCGACCAGGTGTCCAGACCGGTGCCGGCCGCCCCGATCCCGCCTTGCCCGGAGCCATTGACCGATGAAACGTCTGCTGCTGTCCTCCCTGTGCGCCGTCGCCCTGCTGGGCTGTACCGATCACGAAGCGCAGATGCGCGAGCAGGCGGCGGCCCAGGCGGCCAAGGACAAGCAGGCGGCCGACAAGCTGGCCGAGCAGTTCGACCAGGCCTACACCGCGCAGAACTGGGAGATGGCACGCGTGCACGGCAGCGCGCTGACCGATCAGTACCCGGACTCGGAAGCGGCCAAGAAGATCCAGGCGCACTACCAGGAGGCCAAGACCAAGGCCGAGGCCGCGCGCGAAGAGCGCCGTCTGGCCAATCTGTGGAACTACAACCAGGTAATGATCAACGGCGGTCCGCAGGTCTCGGCTTCGATCATGAGCACCGAGCCGCTGGACACCGACGGCAGTGGGAAGAAGCAGGACGTACAGCTGGTCTTCCGCGACCATCCCGAGTGGAAGCAGAGCGCCTATCTGGTGCTCAAGGCCGGTGATTTCCCGTGCCTGAAAGGCTGCAAGGTGAAAGTGAGCGTCGACGATGGCAAGCCCAAGGCCATGGATGCCTGGCGGCCGGATACCGATGAGGCCATCGCGATGTTCATCACCGACTACAAGGGCCTGTGGAAGCTGGCCGCGCACGCCAAGACCCTGAAGATCGAGTTCCCGGTGAAGGCCGGGGGGACGCAGACGGCGGAGTTCGAGACCGGCGGGTTGGACGCCGATCAGATGCCGGGGTGGGGGAAGTAGGTTTCTCTGCTTTTGTCTGTGACGTCGATACGTTGAGTTAAAGCACTCGCGCTTGCAGCGCGGCTCGAGAAAAGGCTTTCGCGCCTACGGGCGCGACCTTCTTTTGTCGCGGCAAAAGAAGGCAAAACCGCTACTCGCCGGTCCCAAAAAGGGGATTGAAAACACTCGCCGATGCTGTGCATCGGTTCCCTGCGCTCCTCGCAAAGCAGGGCATTTATGCCTTTTTAGGGACGGCGCCCAAACTCGCTTCGCTCAGACAGGGCGCCTCTTCGCCCCTGCTTTATTCCGGTGCTCGGCTCGCTTTACGGCTCAGATAGGTGAGGCCTGGGTACGGCAGGAGCTACAGCAGGAGCAGGAGCTACAGCAGGAGCAGGAGCTACAGCAGGAGCAGGAGCTACAGCAGGAGCAGGAGCTACAGCAGGAGCAGGAGCTTTCACGCCCTTCGGGCGCGACTTCCTTTTGTCTTGGAAAAAGGAAGCAAAACCGCTTCTCGCCGGACACTCGCCGCCGCGATGCGGCGGTTCCCTGCGCTTCTCGAAGAAGACGGCACGTCGCCCAAACTCGCTTCGCTCAGACAGGGCGACTCTTCGGCCGTCTTCTTCTGCGATGCTCGGCTCGCTTTACGGCTCAGACAGGTAAAGCTGGAAGCAACAACAGCAACAGCGCTTACAACTGCGTCAACTCGTCATTCCCGCGAAAGCGGGAAGCGCCTTACAACAGACGAATGTGTGGTCATCTAGGGACTTTGCTTCTTGGGCATTTGGCTTCTGCTCCCGCTTCCAAAAATCCCTCGTCACGTAGCGGACCGGCGCGTAGCGCAGGCGTGCCGCCCGGGGCGTGTTGACCAGACATGCGTCTGTTGAAACGCACCTCTTTGCCTACTCTTCTTTGCACGAGCGAAGAAAGTAGGGCGGGCGGCGAAGCCGCACGAAAGCTCTTGCTCTCAAAGAAGATCAGCGTGCTGCGCCACGCGTGCGGCAAGTAAAAGCTAAGCCGCCTGCGGCGCAGCCTCAAACCCTCGCCGCAGCGCCTTGCGATCCACCTTGCCTACGCCATTGACCGGCAAGGTCGTCAGGAACTTCACTTCAGCCGGCACGTAGGCCCGCGCGAGCTTCTCCCGGATCAGGTCCTGCAGCGTCTCGCTTGTCACCGCAGGGGCGCTGGGGTCCAGGACCACGAAGGCCACCGGCACCTCGCCCAGGTCATGGTGCGGCATGCCGACCACGCAGCATTCGGCCACCGCAGGGTGGCGACTGAGCTCGCCCTCGATCAGGGCGGGCGAGAGGTTCTCGCCGCCGCGGATGATCACGTCCTTGATGCGGCCGGTGATCGACAGATAGCCCTCGGCGTCGAAGCGGCCCAGGTCGCCGGTGAGCAGCCAGCCGTGTTCGATCGGTTGGGCGGCCTCGGTGCCGATGTAACCCAGCATCAGCGCATCGCCGCCAATGCGGATCTCGCCTTCGCCTTCGGTGACGACTTCCTCGGTGCCTGGCTTGAAAAGCCTGACGACCTGGCCTTCGAGCACGGTGCCGATGCTGCCGATACGGCGCGCGCCCGGCGGATTCATGGTCGAGGTGCAGGTGGCTTCGGACAGGCCGTAGGAGACCAGCAGTTCAACGCCGAAGGCCTGCTCGATCTGCTCCTGCAGTGCCGATGTGATCGGGGCCGAGCCGCAGCGCAGGAAGCGCAGCGACGGGAAGCGCTCGCCCTCGCGCAGGAGCGGGAGCATGCGCGCGTACATGGTCGGCACGCCGGTGAGGTAGGTCGGCGCGTAATCGCGCAGCTGCTGCACGCAGTCTTCGGCACGGAAGCGCTCGATCAGGACCACCTGCGCGCCGCACAGCAGGGGGGCGATCAACTGGTTGTTGACGCCATTGGTATGATGGACCGGCATGACGTGCAGCAAGCGGTCGTTGCGCGTGATGCCGGTGTGCGCGATCACGCCACGGGCGTTGGCCAATAGCCCGCGGTGCGGCTGCAGCACGCCTTTGGACTTGCCCGTGCTGCCGCTGGTGAACAGGATCTGTGCCGCATCGCCCGGTGCCAGGCCGTCGTCGATCCACGCGCCTTCGCTGGCCATTGCCTCCAGTGCGATGACCTGCAGACCTGGGATCGCTTTTTGCAGTTGGGCACCGTCGTCGGCGTGCTCCACGACCAGCCGCTGCATGCCTACCGACTGCATGCGCTCGGCGATGGCATCCATCGCCAGGCCTGGCTCCATGAAGCCGGCGCAGCCGCCGGCCTGCATCAGCCCGAAAAAGGTCGCCACACTCTCGGGGGTCTTGCGCGCGATCACGCCGACCAGCTCGCCACGCCGCAGGCCCCAGGCGTGCGCGGCGGCGGCGGCTGCATCGACGTGACGCGCCAGCTGCGCGTAGCTCACCTCGCCGAACGGACCGATCAAGGCGGCAAGACCGGCCTGCGCATGCGTGCGCAGCGCGTCGCGGAGCAGATGGCTGAGGGATTGGGCAGACGACATGGCGACTCCTGTTGCGGGGAGGGCGGAATGGCGGCGTGGGGTCCGTCAGTGACGTGGCCGGCGCGGGACGGGCCGGCGGGATTCACGCGTGCAGGCGCGGAAGCCTGGATCAGTGCAGCCGGACCTTGGCGTCGCGCTCGAACTGCCCATCGGGATCGAGCGCGCGCAGGGCATCGACCTCGGCCTGGCTGGGCAGCGGTGTCGGCGTGGCGCCGCTGGCGTCGAACGCGAAGCCGGTGCGCGCCCGCACTTCCTCCAGGGTCACGTCCGGGTGCCACGAGGCCAGTGCCAGCCTGTCATCGCGCTTGATGAAGACCGCGATCGGCGTCACCACGCCGGCCAGGCCGCCGGCGGCGGTGACGAAATCCAGCGTGTCCACCAGCGTGCGAGTCGAATGCTCGGTGCGCCACGTGCAGGCGCGGCGCGCGGTCGGCAGCATCACCGCACCACCCCCACCACCGGGCAGGCGCACCTTGGGCGCATGCCAGTCGCCGATCGCGGACACATTGGTGCGGCCCGCGCCGTCGATCTGCGCCGCGCCGAGAAAGCACAGGTCCATGCGGCCACGCGTGCACAGGTCGTAGAAATCCTCGTTGGCGAAGATCGCCGTCGAGCGCTCGGCCAGCACCGGATCGGAACTGGAGATGGGGATCATCGACGGCTGCGGATCGACGCCGCCGGCCACGTTGATGAAGGTGAACTCGAAATCGTAGGCGCGCTTGGCCATCAGGCAGGCCAGCATCGGCAGCGTGGAATTGACCCCGCTGAAGGTGACCTCGTGCGGGCGCACGAAGCGCGCCAGGTTGGTAACGATGTAAGAGAAGCCGGACCAGGACTCAGCCATGGGCCACCTCCGCTGCGCGCGCTTCCGGCGCGGCGTCCAGGTGCGCCTGGAGCGCGCCCGGCGCGTCCTCCAGGTACGCGGTGACCGCCGGATAATCGACTTCGTAATGCGGCCAGCACGAGCCCGGCCACGCGCCGTTGGGCACCACCGCGTAGGCGGCGGTCATGAAGTGTGGCACCAGGGTCAGCTCGGGTTGGGTGCGGAAGGTTTCCTCATCTGCGAGGCGTTCTGCCACCACGATCACCTTGTCCGCGGCGCGGGTCATGATGCGGTCCCAATGCGAGGTGCCATAGACGCGCACGTCGCCATTCGGGCTGACCTCGTTGGCATGAATGACCGCGAAGTCGGGCGTGATCGCCGGAATCACATAGGTCGGCCCACCCTGGCCGTAGGGATCGTCGATCGCCTTCCAGCCGTTGAGCTCGACCAGGGCCGAGCCATGCACGCCGCCAACCGGCATGAACGGCACGCCGAACGCGGACGCCCGCAGCCCGGCGGTGAGCGTGGCGCAGGCGTGCTCTTCCAGTTCGATCTGCTGGCGTTCGACGGCCTTGCGGTACCAGGGCGCGAGGCCGAAGTTGCCTTCCATCGCCACGATGCCGGCACGTGTGCGGCGCACCGCGCCCGCGCGGCACAGCAGGTCGATGTCGTAGCCGGGCGATTGCTTGATGATGTCCAGATCCTTGCGGCCCTGGCGGATCAGTTCACGCACGAGCGCGAACGGCCCGCGGTGGAGGAAGCTGCCGCCCAGTGCCAGCGAGGCGCCATCGGGCACCAGCGCGGCCAATGCCTCGATCGACAGCTGCTTGCTGGAGGTCTTGTTGCTCATGCCTTGGCTCCTTCGCGATAGCGGCCGATGCGGTCATGGATGCCGGGCACTGCGGCTGACTCGACCAGCGCGGCCATGTCGGCGGCGCGCGTATCGGGCAGCAGGGCGGCATCCAGGCGCTGCCAGGTGTCGGCGGTCAGGCGCGGCAGCGTGGCGGTCTGCAGTTGGGCGAGCTGCGTGTCCCAGTCGTGCTGCGCCACGATGTCGGTGAGAAACCCGTCGGCCAGTGCGGTCTTTGCGTCGAAGGTGAGCCCGTCGCCCAGCACGCGGCGCGCACGCACCGCGCCCACGCGTGTTGCGTAGCGTCGGGTGCCCAGCACCAGGCCGAAGCCCAGCCCCGGCATCATGAAGCTCGCCTCCGGCGCGCCGATGCGGCGGTCGCAGCTGCAGATCAGGTCCACGCCGGCGCCGAAGTTGCGGCCGTGCGCCAGTGCCACCGTCTCGAACGGGGCGTGGGCCACCGCCTGCAACAGTTGCTCGATGCGCACGAAGCGCAGCAGCAGGTCGCCTTCGCTGGCATCGGCGTAGTCGGACAGGTCGAAGCCGGCGCAGAAGTTCCTGCCTTCGCCGCGCAGCACCAGCAGGCGCGTGCCATCGGTGCAGGCGGTCTGCACCGCTTCGAGCAGGGCATCGACCAGCGTGGGCGAAAGCGCGTTGCGCTTGTCGGGCCGATCGAGGGCGAGGGTCAGAGTCGCGCCGCTGCGTTCGACCCGCAGTTCCTTGACGACATCACGCATGGCGGGCCACCTTCGGCGGCGCATCCACCTCCGCGTCATGGGTGCGAGCCGCGATCAGGGCGTCGATCTCGGCGAAGACCTCGGCATTGTGCTGGCCCAACGCGGGCGGGTCGCGGGTGATCGGAAACGCCTGTCCGGAAAAGCGCAGCGGCGAACCGAACGTGCGCGCGCTGCCCCCACCGGGCAGGGCGATCTGCGACACCCAGCCCATGTGTTCGACCTGCGGATCGGCCAGCGCCTCGGAATAGGTGTTGATCGGCGAGCACGGCACGCCGGCGGCGCGGAAGCGCGCCAGCAGGTCGGCCGCATCCAGTTTGGAGAACACGCGCTCGTCCAGCAGCGCTTTCAGCTCGGCCTGGTGCTGGGCGCGCAGCGCGGTGGAGGCAAAGCGCGGGTCGTCGGCCAGCTCCGGCCAGTCCATCGCGTTGCACGCGGCCTTGAAGAGGGCGTTGTTGCCGGCGGCCATCGCGAACCAGCCATCGCGCGCTTGGAACGCCTGGTAGGGCGCGTTGCGCGGATGCGCCGAGCCCAGCTTGCGCGGGTCGCGGCCACTGCCGAAGTATTCGCTGGTCTGCAGCGCGGCCACTGCCAGCGAGGCGCCGAACATCGAAGCGTCCACGTGCGTGCCCTGGCCGGTGGCACGCGCCTGCATCAGCGCGGCGGCGATTGCATAGGCGGCGTACAGGCCGGTGCAGAAGTCCGACAGCGGCACGCCACACTTCACCGGCGCGCCACCTTCCTCGCCGGTCACGCTCATCACGCCGCTCATGGCCTGCAGGGTCAGGTCGAAGCCCGCCTCGCGCGCGCGCGGGCCTTCCTGACCAAAGGCGGAGATCGAGCAGTACACCAGCTTCGGGTTGGTCCGGGACATCGCCGCGTAGTCCAGCCCGAGGCGCTGCATCACGCCGGGGCGGTTGTTCTCCAGGACCACGTCGGCGCCTTCGATCAGCGCCTTGGCGCGCGCGTTGTCGGTCGCATCCTTCAGGTCCAGGGTGATCGCGCGCTTGTTGCGGTTGACCGAGGCGAAGTTCTCACTGAAGCCTTCGGTCAGCGGCGGCCAGGCCCGCATGGAGTCGCCGCCATTGGGGTTCTCGACCTTGATCACGTCCGCGCCCATGTCGGCCAGCAGCATGGCGCAGTACGGGCCGGCGGCCACGGAACAGAATTCGACGACGCGCACGCCGGTCAGGGGCAATTGCATGGTGGGACTCCTTGGGGCGTTGTCGGGGATCAGGCGGCGACGGCGGCGCCGGCCGGCAGCAGGGGTTCGTAGCGGGTGCAGCCCATGGCCCGCGAGATGTCGCGGGCGGCCTCGACTACGCGTTCGGCGTGCTTGCGCAGCGCGGCCGGGCGCAGCCGTTCGGAAGGGCCGGAAACGCCGACCGCGGCGATCACCTGACGCTGCGCATCCAGGATCACGGCCGCCGCGCCGCACACGCCTTCGCGCCATTCGCCACGATTGATGGCATAGCCCTGGGCGCGCACCTGGGCGGTCTCGGCCAGCAGCGCATGACGGTCGGGCAGGGTGCGCGAGGTGGGGCGCTCGAAGCGCTCCGGCAGCGTCGCCAGGGTGGCCGCGTCCTGCCAGGCCAGCAGGACCTTGCCTGTGGCGACCGCGTGAGCCGGCGCCCGGCCGCCCACGCTGGAGTAGGCGCGCACCGGCTGCGGGCTCTCGATCTTGTGCAGATAGATCACCTCCAGCCGGTCGAGCACAGCCAGGTGGATGGTTTCCTGTGTCTTGCCGGCCAGCGCCTGCATCACCGGTTCGGCCAGCTGGCGCACATCCAGGCGCGCCACCAGCGGGCTGGCCAGCTCGAACAGCTTGAGTGTGCAGACATAGGTGCCGGGCCGGCTGCCGACGCGGACATAGCCGGCGGCGACCAGCGTCTGCAGCGTGCGGTGCACGTTGCTCTTGGTCAGGTTGAGGGCGCGGGCGATGTCCGACACGCCCTTGGGCTGTTCGCTCTGGGCGAGCAGCTCGAGCACGTTGAGCCCTTTGAGCAGGGTGGTATCCATATTCCAAATATCAGAACGGCGTTTCGAAATACGCTACGCCGGAACAAAATTGGCTGTCAACCGGTGCGCCTCTGGCACCTGGAGCGTCTTTCCATATGCCGAAACGCCCGCATTTCGCATGCTGGAACATGCTGCAGTGCACGTTGACGCTTGTCGAAATCGTCTGATCTAGTCGTTTCGAGATACAAAACGACGTTCTGAAATATAGAACATTGGCTCGACTACGTCCTTCGTGAGGATGCTTCCATGTCTGCGCAAACGCCCGCCACCCATTCGCGGAGCAATGTCTTCCGCGTCGTCAGCGGCAATTTCCTGGAAATGTTCGACTTCATGGTCTATGGCTTCTATGCCTCGGCCATTGCCCATGCGATGTTCCCCAGCGACAGCGAGTTCGTCTCGCTCATGCTCTCGCTGGTCACCTTCGGCATGGGCTTCCTCATGCGCCCGCTGGGGGCGATCGTCCTGGGGGGCTACATCGACCGGCACGGCCGCCGCGCGGGCCTGATCCTCAGTCTGGCGCTGATGTCCGCCGGTGTGCTGATGATCGCCCTGACTCCTAGCTACGCGACCATCGGCATCGCCGCGCCGATCATCGTGCTGATCGGGCGCCTGCTGCAGGGGTTCTCGGCCGGCGCCGAGTCCGGCGGCGTCTCGGTGTATCTGTCCGAGATCGCCACCCCGGGGCGACGCGGCTTCTTCGTGAGCTGGCAGTCGGCCAGCCAGCAGGTGGCGGTGGTCTTCGCCGCGGTCATCGGCGTGGTCCTGCGGCTGACCCTGAGCGAGGACCAGATGCAGAGCTGGGGCTGGCGCGTGCCGTTCCTGATCGGCTGCCTGATCGTGCCGTTCCTGTTCTACATCCGTCGCTCGCTGCAGGAGACCGAGGCATTCAAGGCGCAGATCGCCAAGCGCCGGCCGACCCTGCGCGAGGTCTATGGCGCCCTGGCGCGTGATTGGCGGATCGTGATCCTGGCCGTGTTCCTGGTGACCCTGACCAGCGTGATGTTCTACCTGATCACGGCCTACACCCCGACCTTCGGCAAGCGCGAGTTGGGCCTCACCTCGATGGACAGCTTCATCTGCACCGTGGCCGTGGGCGTGTCGAACTTCATCTGGATCCCCTTCATGGGCGCGCTGTCCGACCGGGTGGGGCGCCTGCGGGTAATGCTGACGTTCTCGATCCTGATCGCACTGACCGCCTATCCGGCCATGCACTGGCTGGTGGGCTCGCCCTCGTTCGGGCACTTGCTCGGAACCTTGATGTGGTTCTCGTTTCTATACGGTGGCTACCAGGGGGTGATGGTCGTCACCCTGACCGAGATCATGCCCGCCAACGTGCGTGCGACCGGCTTCTCGCTGGCTTACAGCCTGTCCCAGGCGATCTTCGGCGGCTTCACACCGGCCATCTCGACCTGGTTGATCCAGGTCACCGGCAACAAGGCCATGCCGGGTGCCTGGCTGGCGGCCGCCGCGGTCGTGGCCCTGATCGGTGCTTTGCTGCTGTATCGTCGCGGCGCGTTCTCAGACGATCGGAGGATGTCCGGCCGCGCGGCATCCACCCTAAGCTCGCGCCTGCGCTCTTCGCACGGTTGACGCGCGATGCCTGGCCCGCTTCGGTCCAGCCTCTTTCACAATGACAAGAACACTTTTGGGGAGCGCAAGATGCGGGGACTTTTGACCGCCGGACTGCTGTGTGTCGCAGGCTCGGCCGCGGCGGCTGACTGGCCGACCAGCTACACCTTCGACAACGGTGGCGGCCAGTTGAGCCTGACCGGCAACTTTGCCTACGACCAGAACCACTTCAGCGGGGACGACGCCCGGTTCGAGAACGACGACGACATGCGCCGCAAGGAATTCGGCATGACGTACAAGCTCGATGGCGTCCTGGACGCGATGGCCTACTACGACTACCAGTCGGACCTGTGGCTGGACATCTACCTGCGCGTCCAGACCAAGGCGCTGTTCGGCAAGGACTACGGTGCGGTGCGGGTGGGCTACATCAAGACACCGGTGGGCTTGGACTCGGTCGGGTCCTCGCGCGCGACCTCGCTGCTGGAGGCGCCGCTGGCCACCCAGGCGATCTACGAGGGCCGTCGCACCGGCGTCGAATGGGCCCTGACCCGCAAGACCTATGCGCTGCAGCTCCAGGGGTTTGCCGGCGGCAGTCCGGAGGCCACCAACCATGGCACCACCATGGCCGGGCATTTCGCGTGGACGCCGCACAAGGAGGCAGGCGACGTGATCCACCTGGGCCTGGCCTATTCGGTCGAGAACCCCGACGCCACCTCCGCGCGCGTGCGCGCCAAGCTCGAGGCCGGGCTGACTGACACGCGGCTGATCGACAGCGGAGCATTGCCGGGGACCACGCACATCCAGCGCGGCGGCCTGGAGTTCATCCGCATCGCCGGGCCGTTCACCGTACTGGCCGAGCATCTGGAAGAGGACGTGGCCCGCGACGGCCATGCCGACTTCCACGCCCAGGGCAACACCGTCTACGGCAGCTGGATCCTGACCGGTGAGTCGCGGGCCTACAACGGCACCCTGGGCAATGTGACGCCCACGCATCCGGCCGGCGCGGTGGAACTGCTCGCGCGCTACAGCGACCTGGATCTCAACGACGCCGGCATCGAGGGTGGCTACCAGCATGACTGGACGCTGGGTGCCAATTACTACTTCGGCAAGCACTTCAAGGTGCAGGCCAACTACGTCAAGGCACACAGTCGCCGCGCCGGCGTCGAAGTGGACCCCAATGCCTTCGAGATGCGTGCCCAGGTCATGTTCTGACCGCGCGTCCAGTACAGAGCAAAAGGGCGGGCCCCTCGGGGTCCGCCCTTTTTGCTTTTCGTCGCAATGAAAAGGCGGCTAGGAGGCCGCCCTTCATGGGTGGATCCTGCGACCCGCTAGCTCAGAGCGCGTAGCCGAACTGCTGCTTGAACTGGTCGTTGAACTCGTCGAAGTCGAAGCGCTGGTTCTGGGTGCCGGGATGCTCGACCTTCAGCGCGCCCATCAGGTTGCCCATGCGGCCGATGGTCAGCCAGTCGCAGCCGCGCTCGATGCCGAAGATCAGCCCGGCGCGGAACGCGTCGCCGCAACCGGTGGGATCGACCACCCGGCGCTCGTGCGCCGGCGGTACGTCATAGGTCTTGCCGGGGGTGTGCACCAGCGCGCCCTTCGGGCCCTGGGTGGTGATGTAGGCCTGGACCCGGCTGACGATGGCCTGCTCGTCCCAGCCGGTGCGCTCCTGCAGCAGGTTGGATTCGTAGTCGTTGACCACCACGTAGTCGGCCTGCTCGATGAAGGTGCGCAGCTCCGGCCCGTTGAACAGCGGCATGGCCTGGCCGGGGTCGAAGATGAAGGGGGTACCGGCTTCGGCGAATTCGGTGGCGTTCTGGATCATGCCCTCGCGTCCGTCCGGGCCGACCAGGCCCAGGGTCACGCCGGGCACGTCCTTCACGTGGTTCTCGTAGGACCGCATCATCGCGCCTGGGTGGAAGGCGGTGATCTGGTTGTTGTCGTGGTCGGTGGTGATGAAGGCCTGCGGGGTGAACAGGTCCTCGATCACCTTCACCCGCGACAGGTCGATGCCCAGCGACTCGAAATGCTCGCGATAGGCGCCGAAATCCTGGCCCACCGTGCCCATCGGGATCGGCTTGCCGCCCAGCAGATGCAGGTTGTAGGCGATGTTGCCGGCGCAGCCACCGAACTCGCGGCGCATCCGCGGGACCAGGAAGGACACATTCAGGATGTGCACCTTGTCCGGCAGGATGTGGTTCTTGAACTGGTCCGGAAACACCATGATGGTGTCGTAGGCGAGGGAACCACAGATCAGAGCGGACATGGCGGCCTTGGCAGGGGTCACGGTTGCCCGGCGCGCGAGGTCGCCTGGGCGGGTCGGGAAGACCGGCCCCAGGGCCGGCACGAAGCGACAAGGTTACCGGCTGGGGCCGGACAGGGCCAGCCGGCCGGCCCGGGCACGGCATCGCGCAGGTGGCTGGAAGCCCGTTGCGCGCTGCGATTTTCCTTGTATGCCGCATGGGGGATTGCTAGGCTAGCCGACCTCTTTTTTGCCCATTTTTTCGCCAGCGGCGCGATGGGTATTTGCCTCTCTTCGAAGGATCCCAGCCCCCGATGTTCAAGAAGCTGCGCGGCATGTTCTCCAATGACCTGTCCATCGACCTGGGCACGGCCAATACCCTGATCTACGTGCGCGGCCAGGGCATCGTCCTGAACGAACCTTCCGTGGTGGCCGTGCGCCAGGACCGCGCCATCGGTGGCACCCGCTCGGTCGCGGCCGTGGGCGCGGAGGCCAAGCAGATGCTGGGCCGCACGCCGGGCCACATCACCACCATCCGCCCGATGAAGGACGGCGTCATCGCCGACTTCACCTACACCGAGGCGATGCTCAAGTACTTCATCAAGAAGGTGCACAAGTCGCGCGTGCTGCGTCCCAGCCCCCGGGTGCTGGTGTGCGTGCCGGCCGGCAGCACCCAGGTCGAGCGCCGCGCGATCAAGGAGTCGGCCGAGGAGGCTGGCGCGCGCGACGTCTACCTGATCGAGGAGCCGATGGCTGCGGCGATCGGCGCCGGCCTGCCGGTGACCGAGGCACGCGGTTCGATGGTCATCGACATCGGCGGCGGCACCACTGAGGTGGCGGTGATCTCGCTCAACGGCATCGTCTACTCGCAGTCGGTGCGCGTGGGCGGCGACCGGTTCGACGAGTCCATCACCAATTACGTGCGCCGCAACCACGGCATGCTGATCGGCGAAGCCACCGCCGAGCGCATCAAGCTGGAGATCGGCTGCGCCTACGCCCAGCCGGAAGTGGAGGAGATGGAAATCTCCGGCCGCAACCTGGCCGAAGGCGTGCCCAAGATGATCCGCATCAACTCCAACGAGGTGCTCGAAGCGCTGCACGAGCCGCTGTCGGGCATCGTCTCGGCGGTCAAGCTGGCCCTGGAGCAGACCCCGCCGGAGCTGTGCGCCGACGTGGCCGAACGCGGCATCGTGCTGACCGGCGGTGGCGCCCTGCTGCGCGACCTGGACAAGCTGATCTCCGAGGAAACCGGCCTGCACGTGCAGGTGGCCGACGATCCGCTGACCTGCGTGGCGCGCGGCGGTGGCCGTGCGCTGGAACTGGTGGACATGCACGGCAACGAGTTCTTCGCTCCGGAATGACGCTCCGTGCCGGCAACCGGGGCCGGCCATGACCGCCACGCGCATGCCGTGGCCACCGCTGGCTCCCGGCCGACACGGGCTGGCGGCTGCTTCCGGGCCTTGCGGTCCGGCCTCCTTTCCGTCCCTTCGCTAGCCGCCTTCCGTGCCTTCCTACGCTGGCCCTCCTGTTGCCCCACGCCCTGGCGAGATCGCCAGCTCGCTGCGGCTGCTGGCCTATCTGGCGCTGGGCGTGGCGCTGGTCATCCTCGACCACCGCGGCGGCTGGCTGCACCAGGCCCGGCGTGAGGCCGGCCTGGCCGCCCAGCCGCTGTGGTGGGTCGCCGGGCTGCCCGGCAAGCTGGGCACGCGCCTGCAGGACGATGCGGCCACGCTCACCCAGCTGACCGCGGAGAACCGACGCCTGCGCGATGAGTTGCTGGTGTCCAATGCGCGCCTGACCCGACTCAGCGCCGCGGTGGCCGACAACGTGCAGCTGCGCGCGCTGCTCAACGCCGCAGGCAATCGCGGCCTGGACGTGCAGCTGGCGGCGGTACTCAACATCGACCTGGATCCGACCCGCCAGCGGCTGGTCCTGGACGCCGGGGCCAACGATGGGGTCTATGTCGGCCAGCCGGTCATCGACGCTGGCGGCCTGTTGGGTCAGATCGTGCAGGTGATGCCCGCCTATTCGACGGTGCTGCTGCTCACCGACCCGGACCACGCGGTCCCGGTGATGGTCCAGCGCAACGGCGTGCGCATGCTGGCCTTCGGCAACGGGCGCAGCGACCAGCTGCAGCTGATGAACGTGCCGCTGAACGCGGACATCAAGGACGGCGACGTGGTGGTGACCTCCGGGCTGGGCGGGCGGTTTCCGCCAGGATTCCCGGTGGGCAAGGTCATCGATCTGCATGCCGACGACAGCCGCACCTTCCTGGTTGGCGAGCTGACCCCAGCCGCGCATCTGGACCGGGGCCGCAACGTGCTGCTGCTCAAGGCCGCCGACGCCGCGCCGCCCGTGCCTGCCGACGCCGCGCCGACGGATCCGGCTGCGCTCCCGTCGGCCAAGGGCGGTGCGGACGCAGGCACACAGACGACCCCGGCCAGGGATGCGGAGACGCCAGCGCCTGACGCGGGCCAGCCCCCGGGCAAGGCCGCGCGCCGGACGCCAGCCGCGCCGGCGCCTGCACGCGACATCCCGCCCCCGGCCACCGCGCCGACGGAACCGACCCGATGAGCCGCACCCGCCACGCCTGGGTGTTGCCCGCCAGCGTGCTGCTGGCCCTGCTGCTGGCGCTGCTGCCGCTGCCGCTGGTGGTGCAGCCGCTGCGTCCCTACTGGCTGGCGCTGGTGCTGGCGTACTGGGTGATCGAGGAACCCGAACGGGTCGGCCTGGGGTTTGTATTCATCGTCGGCCTGGTGGCCGACCTGGGCTTCGGCGGCCTGCTGGGTGAGCAGGCGCTGCGCCTGGTGATCATGGCCTTCATCCTGCAGCGCTTCCGCGCCCGCCTGCGCTTCTTCCCCCTGTCCCAGCAGGCCCTGGCCATGGGCGGGCTGCTGGTGAACGATCGGATCGTCGCCAGCGCGATTCACCTGGCCATCGGCGAGCCGGTGCTGCCCTGGGCCTATTGGTGGGCGCCACTGCTGGGCATGCTGCTGTGGCCGCCCACATTCGTGCTGCTCGACAGCCTGCGCCTGGGGCGGCGTCCCTGAGCGCGATGCGATGATGTCCCGCCGCCGACCGATGAAAAACCCCCACGCGGAGGCCGACCAGTTTCGCCGCCGCGCCGTGCTGGGCTTCATCGGCGTGTTCCTGTGCCTGGCGGGCCTGGGCGCCTGGTACTTCAAGCTGCAGGTGCTCGACCACGCCGAATACGCGACCCGCTCGGAGGCCAACCGGATCAAATTGCGCCCGGTGGTGCCGGCGCGCGGCAGCATCTACGACCGCAACGGCGTGCTGGTGGCCGAGAACATTCCGGCCTTCCGCCTGGATGTCGTGCCCGACCAGGCCGGCGACCCGGCCGACTGGCTCGATGCGCTGGGCAAGATCGTGACGCTGGATCCGGAGGAAGTGCAGCACTTCCTGGACAAGCGCAAGGTGGCCCGTGGCTTTCGTGGCATCACCCTCAAGCCGCGCCTCACCGAGGAGGAGATGGCGGCCCTGGCGGTGAACCGCTGGCGCTTTCCCGGGGTGGAAGTGGTGCCGTATCTGATCCGCCATTACCCCTACGGTCCGCTGCTGGCGCATGTCATCGGCTACGTGGGCCGGGTGGATGAGGACGACCTCAAGCAGCTGGGCGAGGCCAATTCGGCCCTGACCCACATCGGCAAGACCGGGCTGGAGCGGTATTACGAAGATCAGCTGCGCGGCAAGATCGGCTACGAGAAGGTCGAGACCAACGTGGAGGGCCGCGCGCTGGGCGTCGTCGGCCGGGTCCCGGCGCAGGCCGGCACCGACCTCAAGCTGTCCATCGATATCCGCCTGCAGCAGGCCATGACCGAGGCCTTTGGCGACTACGAGGGCGCGGCGGTGGCCATGGATCCGCGCACCGGCGAGATCCTGGGCATGGTCAGCCTGCCCAGCTACGACACCAACCTGTTCGTCAACGGCATCTCCTCCAAGGATTTCAAGGCGCTCAACGACAACCCCTCGCGCCCGCAGTTCAACCGCCTAGTGCTGGGCGGCGTGGCGCCCGGGTCGACGATCAAGCCGCTGCTGGGGCTGGCCGGACTGGAGAGCGGCGCACGCAGGCCGCAGGACAAGATCCTGTCCACCGGCATGTTCTATCTGCCCGGGGTGAGCCGCGGCTGGGGCGATTCGCATCGCGGCGGCCACGGCTGGACCGACCTGCGCAAATCCATCGCCCAGTCGGTCAATACCTACTACTACAAGCTCGCCATCGACATGGGCATCCAGGAAGTCGACAAGTACATGCGCAAGTATGGCTTCGGCGTGCCCACCGGAATCGATCTGACTGGCGAGTCGGGCGGGATCGTGCCGTCGCCGGCCTACAAGATGAAGAGCCGGCGTGAGCCGTGGTATCCGGGCGATACGGTCAACATCGCCATCGGCCAGGGCGATTGGAAGGTAACCCCGCTGCAGCTGGTGCGCGCCATCTCCGGCGTTGCCGACGGGCAACTGCGCACCCCGCATCTGGTGATGGACGAGCGGCAGGGGTTCGACCAGCCCTGGAAGCCGGTCGGGCAGGGCCCGACCAGGCCGATCACCGACCATCCGGACAACCTGCAATGGATCCGGGAGGGCATGATGGACACCATGCGTCCGGGCGGAACCGGGTATTCGGTGACCTATGGCGCGCCCTACCAGATGGCCGGCAAGACCGGCACCGCGCAGGTGGTCAGCCGCAAGGGCTTGGCGGCGGTCGACCCCAGGTCGCTGCCGATGCATCTGCGCCATCGCGCGTTGTTCGAGGGGTTCGCACCGGCCGAGGCGCCGACCATCGCCCTGGCCATCGCGGTGGAGGGCGGTGGCTACGGCACCAGTACCGCCGCGCCGATCGCGCGCAAGATCTTCGATGCGTGGCTGCTGGGCAAGATGCCAGGTGACGATACGCCCACCGACAGCCAGGTCGCCGCGACCCAGGCGCAGGGCGCGCAGGCCGATGCCGACGCGCCCCTCGGCGTGGACGATGTCGACCCGGAGCAGGCGCAGGCACCGCAGGTAGTCCAGCCTGCACCGCCATCTCCGGCGCCGCCCCGTCCCGCGCCCGCGCCAGCCGCCGATGCACCCGCGCCCGCGCCGGTCAGGCCGCAGGCCGCCTCGAACGGGCAGGGGCCACGATGACCGAACTGCTGCGCTATCTGGGCGACCTGGCCTGGCGCTTCCTGCGCACCCTGGATTGGGTGTTGTGCGTGGCCCTGGCCGGGGTGATGTGTTTCGGCCTGGCGGTGCTCAAGAGCGCCGGCGGCAGCACCGGCGGCACCCATCTGGTCATCGCCCAGGCGGTCCGCTTCGCCATCGGTGCCGGGGCGATGTGGGCGCTGTCGCGGGTCTCGATGACCCGCCTGCGCGCGTGGACGCCGATCACCTACGCACTGTCCATGCTGCCGCTGCTGGCGGTGTTCGTCCTGGGCACAGGCAAGTACGGGCGCCAGTGGCTGGACCTGAAGGTGTTCTACCTGCAGCCGGCGGAACTGCTGAAGATCACCCTGCCGATGATGGTCGCCTGGTACCTGCATCGCGTCCCGCTGCCGCCCAAGATCCCGTCGGTGCTGGTGGCCGCGGTGATCATCGGCATTCCCACCAGCCTGATCATGCTGCAGCCGGACTTCGGCACCGGCGTGCTGATCGCCGCCTCGGGCGCGTTCGCGCTGCTGCTGGCGGGCCTGCCGTGGTGGTGGGTGGGGATCGGCGTGGCCGGCGTGGCCAGCGCCGCGCCGGTGGCGTGGTTCTTCCTGCTGCGGCCCTACCAGAAGGACCGCATCATGATGTTCCTCAACCCGGAGAACGACGCCCTGGGCGCGGGCTGGAACATCATCCAGTCCCAGATCGCCATCGGCTCGGGCGGGCTGACCGGCAAGGGCTGGGGCATGGGCAGCCAGTCGCACCTGAACTTCATTCCCGAGCAGACCACCGACTTCGCCTTTTCGGTGCTCAGCGAGGAGTTCGGCTGGATCGGGGTGGCCACGGTGCTGACCCTGTACCTGGTCATCGTCGGGCGCTGCCTGTGGATCGCGATGGAGGCGCGCGATACGTATTCGCGCGTGCTGGCCGGCTCGCTGGGCCTGGCCTTCTTCGTCTATGTGCTGGTCAACGGCGGAATGATTTCCGGCCTGCTGCCGGTGGTGGGGGTGCCGATGCCGCTGATGAGCTACGGCGGGACCTCCGCGGTCTCCCTGCTGGCCGGCCTGGGGCTGGTCATGGCCGTGCGCTGGCACCGTCCGGTGAACCGCTGATCCGTCGCCGAGGCGCCGTGTGAAAGCGCGGTTGCACATGAACAAACTGGTCCAAGTGACTGACAAGACAGGGTTCATTTCACATCGCTGCATGCTAACCTGCCGCCCGATGACCCGACGTGTCCTAGCCTGCCTGTTCACGCTTGGCCTGGTCGCCTGTGCGACCCAGCCCAAGCCCCCCACGCCGCCGAAGCAGACCGCCGCCGAGCCTGCCTCCTCTGGCCCGGCCACTCCCGGCAAGACGCCGCCGGCCGGGACCGAGGTCGAGCGGCGGGCCGATGTCGAGACCCTGGACCTGACCCCGGTGCCCTTCGAGGTCGCCCGGGCCAACTTCATCCGCGACACCGCTGCGCGCTACGGCCTGGATCCGGCCTGGATCACCTCGGTGCTCGATGCGGCGCAGTGGCGCGAGGACACCATCAAGCTGATGTCCAAGCCGGCCGAACGCACCATCGGCTGGGACGAGTACCGTCCGCGCTTCATCACCACCGCGCGCATCGACGGCGGCAAGGCCTTCCTGGACAAGCACCGCGCCGAACTGATGCGCGTGCAGGAGCGCACCGGTGTGCCGGCCGAGATCATCGTGGCCATCCTGGGCGTTGAAACCAGCTATGGCGGCTATACCGGCAGGACGCCGATCGTCGATGCGCTTTACACGCTCGGCTTCCGCTATCCGCGCACGGGGGACCCGGACCGCGCCCAGTACGAGGCACGTCGCGAGCGCTTCTTCCGCGACGAGCTGGGGCAGCTGTTCGCCCTGTCCAAGGAGCAGGGCCTGGACCTGGCCACGCTGCGCGGCAGCTATGCCGGGGCGATGGGCATGGGCCAGTTCATGCCGTCCAGCTACCGCGATTTCGGCGTCGATGGCGACGGCGATGGCCGGATCAACCTGATCGACGACTACGACGACATCTTCTCTTCGGTGGCCAACTACTTCGTCAAGAAGGGCGGCGCCTACGGCTGGGAACGCGGCGGCCCGGTGGCCGTGCAGGCCAGGCTTGCGCCGGGGCACGAGGCCTTCGATCCGCTGGACTGGACCCCGACCTGGACCCTGGCCGAGCTGTCCGCGCGTGGCTACACGCCGCTGGCGCCGGTACCGGCCGGCGAGACCGCCACCCCGGTGACCCTGTCGGCCGCCGATGGCCCGCAATACTGGCTGGGCTTCCGCAACTACTACGCCATCACCCGCTACAACAACTCCAAGATGTACGCGATGGCGGTCTGGCAGCTGTCCCAGGCCATTGCGGGCAAACCGCTCCCGCCGGCATGAGGACCTGGCTGCTCCTGCTGGTGGTGGTGACCCTGGCGGCGTGCAGCAGCGCGCCACGCAAGAGCGCCAGGCCGGGTGAGGCGCTGGTGGTCGTGCCCAAGGGCGGCAAGGCGCCAGCCGCCGTGGCCGCAGGCTGCGATGGCCGCTACAGCCCGGCCCAGGAAGATCCGGCCACGCGCGGCGACTACGTGGCCGGCGGCCTGTACAAGCCGGGCGTGGCCGACAGCACCCCCACCGAAGTGCCCGACGTGGACTGCATCGCCGAGCCGACCATCGCCGACGAGACACCCTCGGCCTACGGCAACAAATCCCCGTACACGGTGCTGGGCAAGCGCTACGAAGTGCTCGATTCGTCGGCCGACTACGACGAGCAGGGCCTGGCCTCCTACTACGGGCAGAAGTTCCATGGCCGCAAGACCTCCAACCACGAGGTCTACGACATGTACCAGTTCACCGCCGCCCACAAGACGCTGCCACTGCCCAGCTTCGCCCTGGTGACCAATCTGGACAACGGACGCGATGTGATCGTGCGGATCAACGACCGCGGCCCCTTTCATGATGGGCGAATCATCGACCTGAGCTACGCGGCGGCGGTCAAGCTGGGGATCACCGCGCGTGGCACCGGCCGGGTCGAGGTCAAGGCCCTGCATGCCGATGATCCGCGGCTGCCGGCGCTGCTGGCCAGCCGCGGGCGCCAGGTCCGGCCCGCCAGCCAGGTGCCGACCACGATCGCCACTGGCAAGCCCGCGCCGGTCAAGCCTTCGGCGATGGACCAGCTGGTGGGCGGTCTGCCGCCCGCCGTGGCGCGCACGCCACAGCAGGTGGTGGACGCCGCGCGTGCCGCACCGGTGGGGACCAAGGGGGCGCCCAGCGACCCGTCGTTGCGTTACCACGTGGCCACCAATGCAAAGGCCGGCGGCGATGCCGCGGCCGGCGCGGACCGTTTCGAGGCCTGGATGCAGGCCCAGGGTGTGCATGTGGCCACCGGCGAGCCCGGTGCGCCGGTGGCCTCTGCCGCGCCCTCCACGCCTGCGCTGGCGGACAAGGCCGTGAAGCCTTCCGCCGTCGCGCCGACGCGGAACATCCCGGTCCAGTCCGCGCCGGTCGGCTCCTACGGCCAGGCCGCCATGGCCGTGCTGCTGCAGGTCGCCAGTTTCGCCAGCCGCGACAATGCCGAGCGCACGGTGGCGCGGCTTGTGTCGGCCGGCATCGCCACTGCCTCGATCAGCGATGTGATCGCCGGCGGCCGCAAGCTGTGGCGCGTGCGGGTCGGGGCGGAGGACAATGCCGGGGCCGACGCGCTGGCCGCGCGCATTGCCGGCCTGGGGTTCTCGCGCCCGCAGGTCGTGCGCGAGTGAAGTGAACCAATCCGCGTCGTGCCGGTCCATGCCTGGACCGTGTGCTCCTTTCCACCGCCAAGTTTTCCAGGGGTAAGTCCTTCATGAAGTTCCGTTTCGCCTTTGCCGCCCTGGCGACCGTCGCCGTTGGCGCGGCCGTCGCCCAGACGCTGCCGCCGCCCGAAGCCGCGACCGCGCCGCCGCCGGAGATCAAGATCCCCGACGCGCCGGCTCCGGCGGTGTCCAAGGCGTGGATCGTCATGGATGCGGCCAGCGGCCAGGTCCTGGCGGGCGCGAACATCCACGAGCATCTGGCCCCGGCCAGCATGACCAAGGTGATGACCTCCTACGTGCTGGCCGCCGAGCTCAAGGCCGGCAAGATCACCCGCGACGATCAGGTCATGATGACCGAGCGCGCCTGGCGCGAGGGCGGCGCGGGGACCGATGGCAGCTACAGCGGCTTCCCGGTCAACCAGACCGCGCGCCTGGAGGACATGGAAAAGGGCATGGTGGTGCAGTCGGGCAACGACGCGGCCATCGCCTTGGCCGAGCACACCGCCGGCAGCGAGGAGGCCTTCGTCCAGCTGATGAACGCCTACGCCCAGCGCCTGGGCATGAAGGACAGCCACTTCGCCGACGTGCATGGCCTGGCGGCCGAGGGCCATTACTCCAGCGCCTACGACATGGCGCTGCTGGGGCGCGCGTTGATCCGCGACTACCCGGACACCTACGCCTACAACAAGATCAAGGAAATGACGGTCAACGGCATCACCCAGCCGAACCGCAACCTGCTGCTGTGGCGCGACCCGAGCGTGGACGGCATCAAGACCGGGCATACCTCGCAGGCCGGCTACTGCATCATGAATTCGGCCAAGCGCGGCGATCAGCGCCTGATCTCGGTGGTCATGGGCGATGTGTCGGAAAAGCAGCGCGCCACCGACTCGCTGGCCCTGCTGAACTGGGGTTTCCGCTTCTACGAGACCCACCGCCTGTACGAGCCGGGCAAGGCCATCGCCCAGCAGAAGGTCTGGAAGGGCGCCGAGCGTGAGGTGAAGCTGGGCGTGGCCGCGCCGCTGCTGGTGGGCGTGCCGCGCGGCCAGTACGACAAGCTCAAGCCGATGATGGACGTGCCCAAGCAGCTGGTCGCGCCAATCAAGAAGGGCCAGAAGATCGGCACGGTCAAGGTGAACCTGGACGGCAAGACCATCGCCGAGGCCCCGCTGGTGGCCGTGGAGGGCGTCGAGGAAGGCGGCTTCTTCCGCCGCCTGTGGGATGCCCTGTGGATGTGGTGGGAATCGGTCTGATCCGCTCCCCCCACGATGTGATGAAGAAGCCGGCAGATGCCGGCTTTTTCGTGCATGGCGCCCGCCCGGCTTGGGTTTGCGCACGACCGCCCCGATAATCGCGCCATGCAGATTTCATCCGACAATCCCGAACACGGCTTCCAGTTTCCCGGCACGTTCGAGCTGAGCGCGATGGGCCCGGCCGGTATCGCGCTGGAGCAGGAGCTTCCGCGCCTGCTGACCGACGCCGGCATCGAGGTACTCAGCGAGCGCGTCAGCTGGAAGCATTCGTCCAACGGCAAGTACGTCTCGGTGCGCATCGCGTTCCGGGCGCAGTCGCGCGAGCAGTACGACGCGGCCCATGCGGCCCTGCGCGACCACCCGGAGGTGAAGTGGACGCTGTAGCCGCGTCCTGCCCATCGGCCGCGGGCGACGCGGTCATTGCCGCGCGCGATCCGCTGCCGGCGATCGTGCGTGAACTGGGACGCCAGCCGTACACGCCGGTGTGGCGCGCGATGCAGGCCTTCACCGATGCACGCGACGAGGCGACGCCGGACGAACTGTGGCTGGTCGAGCACGACCCGGTGTTCACCCTGGGCCAGGCCGGTCGACCCGAGCACGTGCTGGCGCCGGGCGAGATTCCGGTCATCCACGTCGATCGTGGCGGCCAGGTGACGTACCACGGCCCCGGCCAGTTGGTGCTTTACCCGCTGCTGGACCTGAAGCGGCTGAAGATCGGCGTGCGCGACTACGTGTGCCGCATCGAGCAGGCCATCATCGACACCTGCGCTGAATGGAACATCCACGCCGAACGCAAGGACGGCGCGCCGGGCGTCTACGTGGCCGGCGCCAAGATCGGCGCGCTGGGCATCCGTGTGCGCCGCGGCTGCACCTTCCACGGGTTGAGCTTCAACATCGCCATGGACCTGGAGCCGTTCCACCGCATCAATCCCTGCGGCTATGAAGGCCTGCAGACCATCGCCCTGTCCGATCTGGGCGGCCCGGCGTCGATGGAGGCAGTCAAGTCCGTGCTGCTGGAAAAGATCGCGGGGCTGTTCGGCATTGCGCTGACGCGTGCGGACGGCGTGCCTGCGCCGCACGTGGCATAGCGCGACCCGGCCTGGGATAAGCCACCTCGTGGGAGCCGCCAGGGCGGCGACGGGGCTTTGCCTGCAATGTCGCATCATGGGATTGCTGGCCTGGAAGGCCAATGAATCGGTAAAGCCCCATCGCCGCCATGGCGGCTCCCACGGGTAGGCTGGGGCACACTTGGTGCCCATGAACCCAGTGCCAGACCTGATTGCCGCCTCGCTGCGCCGTCTGATCGCCGCCGCGCCGGAACTCGAAACCACACTCGCCGATGCGCAGGTGCGTGCCTCGGTCGAACGACTCACGCTGGCCAGCGACTTCGCGCTGGACACGCTGTGCCGGCAGCCGCCACTGCTGGAGGAGCTGCTGGACGACGCGACCACGCCGTTCGCGCCGCCGGCCCTGACCGAGGCCCCCCTCGCGCAGTGGCCCGCGTTGCTGCGCCGTTTCCGCGTGGCCGAATCCACGCGGCTGGTCTGGCGCGATGTGGTCGAAGGCGCCGACGTCGACGAGATCCTGGCCGGCACCACGGGGCTGGCCGAGGCCTGCCTGCAGACCGCGCTGGACGCGCTTGAAAGCGACTTCGCCCAGCGTCACGGCGTGGTGCGCGATGCGCAGGGCGCTGCGGTGCGGCTGGTGGTGTTCGGTCTGGGCAAGCTCGGCGGCGGCGAGCTGAATTTCTCCTCCGATGTGGATCTGGTCTACGGATTCGCCAGGGGCGGTGAGTCCGACGGCGCCCGTCCCCTGGCGGCCGAGGAATACTTCGCGCGGCTCGGCCAGCGTCTGGCGCAGCTGCTGGATCAATCCACGGCCGACGGCTTCTGCCATCGCGTGGACCTGCGCCTGCGGCCTTACGGCAGCGCCGGCCGGGTGGCCCTGTCCTTTGCCGGAATGGACCGTTACTTCCAGACCGAGGGCCGCGACTGGGAGCGCTACGCCTGGCTCAAGGCGCGCCCGGTGGCCGGCGACCTCGCCGCCGGTGAGGCCTGGTTGGAGACGCTGCGCCCCTTCGTCTATCGCCGCTACCTGGATTTCACCGCCTTCGAGGGCCTGCGTGCGATGAAGGCGATGATCACCGCCGAGGTCGCGCGGCGCGAGCTGGCCGACGACATCAAGCGCGGAGCTGGCGGCATCCGCGAGATCGAATTCCTGGCCCAGGCGCTGCAGCTGGTGCATGGCGGGCGCGACGCGCGCCTGCGCCGGCGCGGCCTGCGCGCGGCCCTGGACGCGCTGGTGCAGGCGAGGATCCTGGCGCCGGAGGTGGCCGCGCGGCTGCGCGCGGCGTATCGCTTCCTGCGAGTGCTGGAGAACCGCCTGCAGATGCTGCGTGATGCGCAGACCCACACCTTGCCCGAGGATCCCACCGACGCGCATCGCATCGCCGTCTCGCTCGGATACGCGGACGCCACCGCCCTGCGCGAGGCGCTTGCCGCGCAGCGCGACGTGGTCAGCGCGGCGTTCGCCCCGCTGATGGCGGCCCCGGAGGACGCGCAGGAAACCCCTGCGCTGGCGCCTTACCAGCGCATGCTCGACAGTGACCAGGCGCCTGAAGCGCTAGCCGAAGTCGGCTTCGCCGATGCCGCGCAGTCGGCTTCGCGCCTGCAGGATTTCCTCAAGGCGCCCGGCGTGGCCCAGCTGTCGGACAGTGCCCGCGCGCGCCTGGACCGCGTGCTGCCGGCCATGCTGCAGGCCGCCGCGGCGTCCGACCAGCCCGATGCCGCGCTGCAGCGCTGCCTGGCGCTGCTGCAGTCGATCCTGCGGCGCACCAGCTATCTGGCGTTGCTGGATGAAGTGCCGGCGGCATTGGCGCGGCTGGTCGATGTGGTCGCGCGCAGCGCGTGGCTGGCCGAGCGCGTGGCCCAGTACCCGCTATTGCTGGACGAACTGCTGGATGCGCGTGCCGCCGGTCCGCTTCCGGACCGGGCGGCGATGCGGGCGGCGTGCACCGCGACCTTGGCCGAACCCGATCCCGAGCGCGCCCTGCGCCGACTCAACGAGGTGCGCTTGGCCTTTGGCTTTCGCATCGCGCTGGCGGCGCTGGATGCGCGCCAGCCGCCGCAGGATTCGGCACGCCAGCTGGCGTGGCTGGCCGATGCGGTCTGCACGGTGATCTTGGACATGGCGCGTGCCGCGGTGGCCCAGGCGCACGGCACGGTGGCCGGGGGCGAGTTCGCGCTGCTCGGCTACGGCAGCCTGGGCGGTGAGGAGATGGGCTTTGGCTCGGACCTAGACCTGGTGTTCCTGTTCCGCGCGCCGGCCGGGGCGCAGTCCCAAGGCCCGCGCAGCCTGGATGCCGCGCGCTGGCACCTGCGCCTGGCGCAGAAGGTGGTGTCCCTGCTGGAGACGATGACCGGCGCCGGACGCCTGTACGCGGTGGACGTGCGCCTGCGCCCGGACGGCGCCAAGGGCCTGCTGGTCAGCACGCTGGACAGCTACGCCGACTACCAGCGCAAGCGGGCCTGGACCTGGGAGCACCAGGCGCTGGCGCGCGCGCGCGGGATTGCGGGTGATGCGGCGCTGCTGGAGGCGTTCGCGGCGATCCGCGCCGAAACCCTGGGCCGGACGCGCGACCCGGCCGTTCTGCGCGAAGACGTCGTGCACATGCGCGGCCGCATGCGCGCGGAGCTGGACCGCAGCACGCCGGCGCGCTTCGACCTCAAGCAGGGCGCGGGCGGACTGGTCGACCTGGAGTTCCTGCTGCAGGCGCTGGTGCTTGAACACGCCGCCCACGCGCCGGCGCTGCTGTCCCCGCACAATACGCGCGATCTGATCCGTGCGCTGGCCGAGGCCGGTTTGTTGAAGGTGCCGTCATCCCTGCTGGACGCGCACGCGACCCTGCTGGCGGCCAGCCTGGCCTGCACGCTGGATCGGCGTCCGCGCCTGACCAGTCCGACGCCGACGCTGGAGGCCGCCCGCGCGACCGTGCGCGAAGCCTGCCTGGCCGGTGGTCTGGTGTTCGCCGCTGGCAAGGAGGAGCCCGCCTAGCGCGTGCGCGCGGGCAGAGAGGCTGTCATGCCAGGGACAGTCGGCTGCGGACCTCGGCGGCGATGCGGGCGGTCTCGCGCAGCGGGACCACGGCGAACGGCGGCAATCCATCCGCCAGCGGCGCGATGCGCCGCAGTTCGCGCAACTGGCCGAGGAAACGCGCCAACCGTCCCCGCGCCCGTTGCGGTGCATGGACGTACACCGGCGCCTGGGTGGCGCAGGCTTCGGAGAGCATGTTGACCGAGTCGGGCGTGCACACGATCGCATCGGCCCAGGCCAGCAGTCCGGCATAGGGATTGGGCCCATCCTGTTCGCCGCCCCAAACCTGGTGCGGGCCTGCGGCGTAGCGACGGCGCAGCGCGTCGATGATCACAGGCGGGGTGCGGCGTGAGGTGGTGACCAGGACGGTCCCACCGGTGGCGCGGGCCTTGGCGTCGACCGGCGCGAGCATCGCCTCGATGTCCTGCAGGGTCAGGGCGGCCTGGGGCGTCGGCCCGCCGACCAGCACGGCGATGCGCGGGCCGGGCAGGGCGCCCAGCCCGACAAACGCCTGCCGGGCCCAAGCCAGCCAGGCCTCGTCCACCGGGTTGAGGCTACCGAGCAGGGAGAGCACGTTGGTGCCGCGCAGGCGGTCGTGTTCGGGGGCGATCACCAGGTCCCAGTGCCGCGAGGCAATGCGTGGGTCCAGGATCTGCACTGCCAGCGCCCCCCGCGCGCGCAGCAGGCGGGTGGCCAGCGCGGCCTGTCGACCGCAGCCGATCGCCAGCTCCGGCGGCTGCGCCAACGCGGCGGCGAAATCGGGGCCGAAAGCCTGGCCCGTTCCGGGTAGCCAGCGCGGGGCCACCTGCTTCCAGGGCGCGCGCGCGAGCAGCGTGCAAGCGCGCGCCGACCGGTGCAGCGCCCGCGCCAGCGCCTCGGCCTGACGCACGTTGCCGGCGGCGCCGTCGGTCAGGGTCCAGGTAAGCGCTGCGGTCATGGAAAGCTGCAAGGCATGAAACGGTCAGGCCTGTAAGGATGCATTTGTTCTGCAACTCAAAACAATCCGTTGCGAGTGGCCTTGGTGTCGCCGACGGGCGCGCCCCCTACACTGCACCCCAATCCAGCGGAAGCGCGTGCCACGCGCCGCCGCCCGCTGGGTCGCCCTTTCGCTTTTCGGAGTCGCACGATGTCCCAGTCCCTCGACGCCGCCGCGCTGGACCAACTGTTCCGCACCGCGCGCACCCAGAACGCCTTCACCGACCAGCCGGTCACCGACGAAGAACTGCACGCCCTCTACGACCTGCTCAAGTGGGGACCGACCGCGGCCAACGGCACCCCCGCGCGCTTCGTGTTCGTCAAATCGCCCGAAGCCAAGGCCAAGCTCAAGCCGGCCCTGGCCGAGAACAACGTGGACAAGACCCTGGCCGCACCGGTGACGGTGATCGTCGCCCACGACCTGGATTTCCACGAGCATCTGCCCAAGCTGTTCCCGCATACCGATGCCAAGGCGTGGTTCGATGGCCCGCAGGAAGGGCGCGTGGAAGGCGCGTTCCGCAACGGCTCGCTGCAGGGCGCCTACCTGATCCTGGCCGCGCGTGCGCTGGGCCTGGATGCCGGCCCGATGTCCGGCTTCGACAATGCCAAGGTCGACGAGGCGTTTTTCGCCGGCACCGCGATCAAGTCCAACTTTCTGATCAACCTGGGCCACGGCGATCCTACGGGGCTGTTCCCGCGCCTGCCGCGCCTGTCCTTCGACGAGGCCGCGCGCATCGTTTGATGCACGGCTTCGCCATCCATCCGGCGCTCGCGCCACCACGCCCCATCACCCACCGTTTCAAGGAGCCTCACCCCATGCGCAAGTTTCTGCTCGCCGTTGCCCTGTCGGCCCTGGTCGCCCCGGCCTTCGCCGCTTCGACCACCTACAAGCTCGATCCGACCCACACCGACGTGATCGCCACCTGGAACCACTTCGGCTTCTCCAACCCCAGCGCCCATTTCGGCCAGGCCGACGGTTCGCTGACCTATGATCCGGCCAACGTCGCTGCGTCCAGCGTGGAGGTCACCTTCCCGCTGGCGGGCCTGGATTCGTTCGTGCCCAAGCTGGACGAACACCTGCGCGGCTCGGACTTCTTCGACGCCGCCAAGTATCCGACCGCGACCTTCAAGAGCACCAAGGTCCAGTCGCTGGGCAGCAACAAGCTGAAGGTCACCGGCAACCTGACCATCAAGGGCATCACCAAGCCGGTCGTGCTGGACGTGACCCTGAACAAGGCCGCCGAGCATCCGATGAAGAAGACCCAGTCCATCGGCTTCGACGCCACCGGCACGGTCAAGCGTTCGGACTTCGGCGTGGGCGCCTACGCGCCGATGGTCAGCGACGAGGTCAAGCTGCACATCACCACCGAGGCCGACGCCGCCAAGGCCAAGTGATGTATCGCGTGGCCTGATGCCAGGTCGCGCCATGCCTGAACAGATAACGCCGCCGGGTGCGAATCCGGCGGCGTTGTCGTGTGTCGCGGGCGAGAAACCGGTCGGAGCCGCCATGGCGGCGAATGGCTTCCCTGGCAAACCCCATCGCCGCCATGGCGGCTCCCACGGGATATTTCCAGCGGCGACCCACCACCGCTTGGTGGGAGCTGCTACTGCAGCGATGGCTTACCGGGAAAGCCGCACACTCATGAGAAGACAGTTGCTCCCACATGGCCTGACTGGAGCCGTGCCATCGCCGATCGATCGGCTCCCACAGGAAGGTTTCAGGCCTTCAGTGCCTGGGCGAAGTCGGCGATCAGATCGTCGATGTGCTCCAGGCCGACCGACACACGCAGCAGGTTCTGCGGGGTGACCGGCTGGGGTCCTTCGACCGAGGCGCGGTGTTCGACCAGCGACTCGCAACCGCCCAGTGAGGTGGCGTTGGTGAAGATCCGCAGTGCGCCGGCCACGCCCAGTGCCGCCTCGCGCCCGCCCTTGAGTTGCACGCTGAGCATGCCGCCGCCCTGACGCATCTGGCGCATCGCCAGGGCGTGGGCCGGATGGCTGGCCAGGCCGGGGTAATGCACCGCCTCGACCTGCGGCTGGGCGGTCAGGAACTCGGCCAGCGCCTTGGCGTTGGCGCAGTGCAGGGCCATGCGCGCCGGCAGCGAGCGGCAGCCGCGCAGGGTCAGCCAGGCGCTGAACGGGGCCAGGGTGGCGCCGGTGATGTGCAGGCGGTGGGCGACCGCGCGCGCGAAGTCGTCCTCCCGGGCGAAGGCCAGCGCACCGCCAAGCACATCGCTGTGCCCGCCGAAGTACTTGGTTGTCGAATGCATCACGATGTCCGCACCCAGCGCCAGCGGCTGCTGCAGCACCGGCGAGGCGAAGGTGTTGTCGGCCACCAGCAGCGCGCCATGGGCATGCGCCAGTTCGGCCAGGGCGGCGATGTCGGAGACCTTCATCATGGGGTTGGACGGCGTCTCGACCCAGATCAGATCCACGCCGCCTTGGCACGCAGCCGTCACCGCGGGCAGGTCGGTCATGTCCAGGCGCACAACCTGCGCGCCGCGCTCGGGCAGGAACTCGACCGCCAGCAGGCGCAGGCCGGCGTAGCAGTCGTCCGGGATCAGGATCCGCGCGCCGGGACGCAAGCTCTCCAGCAACACGGTGATGGCTGCCATGCCCGAGGCGCAGGTGATCGCCGTGGCCGCGCCTTCCAGGGCGGCTACGGCCGCGCGCAGGCGATCGTTGGTGGGGTTGCCCTCGCGCTGGTACTCGTAGCCGGCGATGCGCTCGGCCGCCGGGCCGTGGCGGAAGGTGGTGGCCAGATGGATCGGCGGGGTGACCGCGCCGGTGGCCGGGTCGTATTCGCCGCCGGCGTGGATGGCGAGGGTTTCAAGACGCATCGGATGCAGCTCCGGTGAGGTGGTAGAAATCGAACGCGCGCCGCAGGGTCGCCGCGCTGCTGAAGCCCAGTGCGTCCAGCCCGGCCGCGCGTGCGCCGCTGACGTTCTCGTCGCGGTCGTCAATGAACAAGGTCTCGCCCGGCGCCGCGTCCAGGAGCGCCAGGGCACGCAGGTAGGCCTCCGGCGCCGGCTTGGCCAGGCCCACGTCGCCCGCGCCGACCACCCGGCCGGCGAACAGCGGGAACAGCGGTGGGCAGATGCGCTCCAGGTGTCGGGTCAGGAGTGGGCCGTTGTTGGTGAAGATCGCCACCTGGGCATGCCGGGCCACTTCGGTGGCGAGCATGACCATGGCCGGATCGGCCGGGGTGGCCAGCGTCCTGGCCACGATGCAGTCTTCCAGGCTCAGGCGCGCGCCCAGGCGCCTGGACAACTCGTCGGCATAGTCCTCCGGGCGCCACAGCCCGATATCCGACTCGTGCTCCAGCCCGGAGTCGAACAGCGCGGCCTGCACCGCGGGCGGATGGGTGCCGCTGCGCCGCGCCAGCTCGACCAATCGCACACGGCGGTCGTAGCAGGCCAGAACGTCATCCAGATCGAACAGGACCAGCGATGGGCGCCGCCGCTCGGGGCGCCGGCTGGCGCGCGAGGAAATGGCATCGGGCGCCCGCATGTCGGACAGAGGCATTGGGGCGGGGGAGGGGGATCAGCCCTCAAGCATACGCCGGGGCCAAGGACGGGTGGAGGGTGCTGCCCGCTCCACCCGCGCCCCGGGCTGGCGGGTGGGCAAGGCCGGGGTGCGACCTGCCCGCACCTACCCGGGCAACGGCCACCTACCCGCCGCAGGGGTCAACGAATTCCTAACTCGCGGTTAGCTTCGAGTGAAGGTTTGGCGGACTCCACATGACACCGGCTCACGGGGATCCGGACCGCCAGGCACCTCCCTCACGTCGCTTCCTCACTTCGCCTTGCAAGGAGTTCAGGTCATGCGTAGTCGCCCCACACCTCGCCGCCTCGCCGTTGCCGTCGCCGCCTCGTTGTCGCCCTCTCGGACCCTGCTGCGCGGCCTGTCCTCGGCGGTGCTGCTGGCCGCCACCGCACAGGTCGCCTTCGCGGCCGATGCAACGCCTGACGACCCGCCGGCCACGGCCGACACCGATGTCGCGGCCAAGACCCTGGACTCGATCAGCGTCATCTCCACCGGTACCCGCAAGGCCAACATGGCGGTGACCGATAGCCCGGCGCCGATCCAGCTGATCAGCCCCGAGCTGCTCAAGCAGTCGGCCGCGCCGGATCTGCAGAACGCCATCGCCAACCAGATCCCGTCCTACAACGCCAGCCAGACCGGCGGCGACATGGCCAGCCAGACGCTCAACGCCAGCCTGCGCTCGCTCACCGCCAACCACACCCTGATCCTGGTCAACGGCAAGCGCCGCCACGTCACCTCCAACTTCGGCGTGGCCGGCAACGGTGAAATGGCCACCGACCTGTCCTACATCCCCAATTCGGCCATCGACCACATCGAAGTGCTGACCGACGGCGCCGCGGCGCTGTATGGCTCGGACGCGATCGCCGGCGTGATCAACATCATCCTGAAGAAGAACTCCAGCGGCGGCGAGCTCAACGCCGGCTACTCCGGCTATGCCGACGGCGGTGGCGGGACCGACAACTGGAGCGGCAACATCGGCCTGGGCGGCGACAACGGCTGGATCAGCATCAGCGCCGAGGTGGAGAACCGTCAGTCGGTCTACCGCTTCTCCAATCCCAGCTACGCCAACTGCCTGCTGGACATCGATGCCTGTACCGCCTACGCCAATGCCAATGGCCGCGGCGATCTGCTCAGCCGCATCGCCAACGACCAGGGCGCGATCCTCAACGCCCGCTTCCCGGGCCTGAATGGCTGGCTCAACCCGCCGGAAGTGCACCGCAAGATCATGTCCTTCAACGGCGGCTATGACTTTGGCGATGGCCTGGAGTTCTACGCTTTCGGTACCTACGGCAAGAAGACCGCCGAGTCCGAGGAAAACTATCGCCGTCCCTCGCAGGATGGTGGCTACACCGACCCCATCACCGGTGAGGTCCGACACAAGTATCCCAACGGCTTCAATCCCTCCGAGGCCTCCAAGGAATACGACTACGACCTGACCGCCGGCATCAAGGGCTACTTCGGCGACTGGTCCTGGGACGCGTCGACCAGCTACGGCCGCAACGAGATGGACGTCTATACGCTCAACTCGATGAACTTCTCGCTGTGGCAGGACTTCGGCTATTCGCAGGAGGATTTCTACGACGGCACCTACTACTCGACCCAGTGGACGACCGACTTCAGTGCGATGCATGACTTCGACATCGGGCTGGAGGCGCCGCTGACCTTCCAGGCCGGCGTGGAGTACCGTCGCGACGGCTACGGTATCGAGCCGGGCGAGCCGACCTCGTATTACGGTGCCGGCGCCTCGTCGTTCCCGGGCTACAACCCGCTGGGCACCGGCGACTACTCGCGCCATAGCTACGCGGTGTTCACCGACGTGGTCCTCAACCCGACCGAGAAGTGGCTGGTCGACGTGGCGGGACGCTACGAGGACTACAGCGACTTCGGCAACAAGGCCGTGGGCAAGTTCACCACCCGCTACGACTTCACCGACACCTTCGCCCTGCGCGGCACGGTCAGCACCGGCTTCCGCGCGCCGAACATGGGTGAGCAGTACTACTCGGCCATCCAGGTCTCGCCGACCGGCGCCACCGCGACCCTGGCCGGTTCCAGCGTGGGCAACGGCCTGAAGCCGGAGACCAGCCAGAACCTCTCCCTGGGCTTCGTGTTCAACCCGATCCCGAACCTGACCATGACCCTGGACGCCTACCAGATCAAGATCAAGGATCGGACCTACATCGGCTCGTTCGCCTACTCCACCGCGCAGGCCGCCGACACCCTGACCGGGCGGACCACCGGCACCTGGAACGCCGACCTGCCCGACCCGGCCGATACCGACGGTGATGGCGTGCCGGATGATGCCTACAACCAGATCCTGGGCGACGCCCTGGTGGCCGGCGGCTTCATCAGCAATCCCAACGACCCCGCCGCTCCGGGTGGCAGCTTCGATCAGACCGCGCGTGCCAACATCAACCTGAGCTTCTTCTCCAACGTGCTGGACACCAAGACCAGCGGCGTGGACTGGGTCACCAACTACATGAGCGAGTTCGGTTGGGGCACCATCGACTGGTTGCTGGCGGCCAACTACAACAAGACCGAGGTCACCCGTGCCGGCCGTGCGCCGGGCTTCGAGACCATCCCGATGTTCACCGCCGCGAACATCTCCGACATCGAGCACAACAACCCCAAGTACCGCGTCAATCTGGCCGCGACCTTCAACTGGGAGAAGTTCAGCCTGACCCTGCGCGAGTCGATCTACGGCCCGCAGTACTCGGTCGCCAGCCTGAGCGGCTACGAACAGTTCGCCGACCAGCTGGACCTGGTCACCCTGGATGGTGGCCAGTACTACAAGCAGGAAATCGGCAGCATGGCGCTGACCGGCTTCGACCTGAGCTTCAAGCCCAACGACGCCTGGACCCTGACCGTCGGCGGCGACAACATCTTCAACGAGTATCCCGACAAGATCCCCTCGCCGGTGTGGGACTACGATGTGGCCAACTACCAGAACGGCAACAACGAATACCTGACCGGCAGCCCGATCGGTTACTTCGGTGCCAAGTACTACGCCAAGCTGAGCTACCGCTTCTGATCGGCCCGGGCGCCGGCCAGGATCGCCTGGCCGGCGTCTGACGATCCACCCTTCAATCGATGATTTGCAGCGGCCTGCTCCGGGTCGCGACGCCCACCGCAGACGCAGTGGGCGGCTCTTTGTCCAACCAGCAGTGGCCCGGAGCCGGGAAGTGCCGGCCACTGTCGAAAGGAAGATCTTCAATGAATGGCGTTACCACTGCATTGACCCGCCGCCAGTTGCTGGGCCGAATCGGCCTGGCCGCGGGCGGCACCATGATGTACCAGGCCATGAGCAGCCTGGGGTATGCCGCCGAGTCCAGCTACAAGGGGCCGGTGAAGCTGCAGGGCAATCCCAAGGGCGCGACCGTCCTGATCCTGGGTGCCGGCGTGGCCGGCATGACCGCCGCCTACGAGATGCGCAAGGCCGGTTACAAGGTCAAGATCCTCGAATACAACGCCCGTCCCGGCGGTCGCAACTGGTCCATCCACGGCGGGGACACCTATACCGAGCTCGGCGGCCACACCCAGCATTGCCAGTTCGATTCCAACCTCTACCTCAACCCGGGTCCGTGGCGCATCCCGCACCACCACCGCGGGTTGCTGCATTACTGCAAGCAGTTCAACGTCAAGCTCGAGTCGTTCAACCAGGTCAACTACAACGCCTTGCTGCACAACACCAAGGCCTTTGGCGGCAAGCCGCAGCGGTTTCGCGAGATCGACGCCGACTACAAGGGTCACGTCAGTGAGCTGCTGGCCAAGGCCTGCCAGCAGGGTGCGCTGGACCAGGCGGTGACCAAGGACGACCAGGAGCTGCTGCTCGAGTCGCTGCGCAGCTGGGGCGCGCTGGACAAGAACATGGCCTACGTCAAGGGCGAAGCCAGCAGCACGCGCCGTGGTTTCTCCAAGTTTCCCGGTGGCGGCATCTCCGGCAAGCCCGAATTCTCCGAGCCGATGGGCATGGACAAGGTGCTCAACTCGCACCTGTGGGCCGCCCTGGCCGCCGGCAACAACTACGAGATGCAGACCACCATGTTCCAGCCGGTCGGCGGCATGGACCAGATCGGCAAGGCCTTCGCCCGCGAGTTGGGACCGGGCACCATCCAGTACAACGCGCGCGTGGTGCAGATCGACCAGGACGACCACGGCGTGACGGTGACCTACGAGGATCATGGCGCCGATGGCGCGCGCCGCACCGCCAAGGCCGACTGGTGCATCTGCACCATTCCCTTCTCGGTGCTCAGCCGCATCCCGATCCAGGTCGGCCAGGCGATGTCCGATGCCATCACCCACCTGCCTTACGCGGCCTCGGTGAAGGTCGGCCTGCAGTTCAAGCGTCGTTTCTGGGAAGAGGACGAGGCCATCTACGGCGGTATCAGCTACACCGACCTGCCGATCACCCAGATCAGCTACCCCAGCACCGACTACCACAGCCCCGGCAAGGGCGTGCTGCTGGGCGCCTACATCTGGGGCCTGGATGCTTACGACTTCACCTCGCACACTCCGGAAGAGCGGGTGCGCCAGGCGCTGGAATACGGCTCGCAGCTGCATCCGCAGTACAAGCCCGAGTTCGATAACGGCGTGTCGGTGGGCTGGCACCGCGTGCCGTGGACCCACGGCTGCTTTGGCCAGTGGAGCGAGGACCTGCGCGCGCAGCACTACAAGGCCGCGACCCAGATCGACGGCCGCATCGCGATGGCCGGCGAGCACATCTCCTACATCCCGGCCTGGCAGGAAGGTGCGGTGCTGTCCGCGCTGGATGTGATCGGGCGTCTGCACAGCAAGGTCATGGCGACCGGAGGACAGGCATGAACACCAAGACCCTGACCGTGATCGGCCTGCTCGGCACGCTGGGCGTGATGGGCTGGCAGCAGCTGCCGGCGCGCGCGCAGACCTCCGATGCCACCGGCTTCCTGAAGTCGCGCGACTTTTCCCATGCCGACGGCCCGCAGATCTACGGCACCATCTGCCAGGCCTGTCACATGGAAGGCGCCAAGGGCGCCAAGGGCGCCGGCGAATATCCGGCCCTGGCCGGCAATCCCAAGCTGGGTGCGGCGCCGTACGTGGAGATGATGGTGCTCGGTGGGCACGGCGCGATGCCGGGTTTCGGCGGCATGCTCAACGATGCGCAGGTCGCCGAGGTCACCACTTATGTACGGACCCATTTCGGCAACCATTACGATGACCCGGTCACCGCCGACGACGTCAAGGCACTGCGCGCCTCGCTGGACAGTGCTTCGACCTCCGACGAGTGATCGCGTGTCCCTGTTCCCTTTTTCCTACGGAGTTCCCATGCGCCTGTCCCGCCTGTTGTTCCTGACCGCCCTCCTGTCACCCGTGGCCGCCCAGGCCCAGGATGTCGTGCGCCACGGCATCCCCGGCAGCGACTTCCCGATCGCCTCGGCGGTCGAAGTCCCGGCTGGCAAGTCCACCATCTATCTCAGCGGCAAGCTGGCAGCCGTCGCCAACCCCGATGCGCCCAAGGGCTCGCTTGAGGCCTATGGCGATACCAAGGTCCAGACCATCAGCGTGCTGACCCAGATCCAGAAGCAGCTGCAGAGCATGGGCCTGGACATGAAGGACGTGGTCAAGATGCAGGCCTTCCTGGTCGGCGGCCCGGAGAACGACGGCAAGATGGACTTCAAGGGCTTCATGGAAGGCTACACCCAGTTCTTCGGCAAGGACGCCAAGCAGATGAACCTGCCGGCCCGCTCGGCCTTCCAGATTGCGGCGCTGGGCAATCCGGCCGCGCGCGTGGAGATCGAAGTCATCGCCGTACGTCCGTAGTCATCCGTTCCCCGCCCTGCTATCGGAGTGACCCCATGAAAGCACCGCTCTCCCGTCGCCGCTTCCTCAGTGGCTCCGCCCTGGCTGCCGGCACCGCCGTTGGCGCACCGCTGCTCGGCCTGGCCGGGTCGGCCTTCGCCAAGCGCAACCCGCCCAGCCGGCCGCGCGTGGACCCCGAGCAGGCCAAGGCCCTCGGCCTGGAGCCGGTGATGATCAACGCCAACGAGAACCCCTTGGGCCCCAGCGCCGAGGCGCTCAAGGCGATCGATGGCATCGCGCCCAGTGGCGGGCGCTATCTGGGGCAGATGCAGGGGGAACTGGTGCAGGAGATGGCCGCCCAGCTCGGGGTCAAGCCGGACTACATCGTCCCGTATGCCGGCTCGACCCCGCCGCTGACCCAGACGGTGCTGGCCTTCACCTCGCCGACAGCCTCGCTGGTGACGGCCAATCCGACCTTCGAAGCGGCCTGGCGCACGGCCGGCCAGGTCAAGGCGCCCGTACACAAGGTGCCGCTGCGGGCCGACTACAGCCACGACGTGGCGGCCATGTGCGCGGCCGATGCCGCGGCCGGCATGATCTACATCTGCAATCCGAACAATCCCACCGGGTCGCTCACCCCGCGCAAGGACATCGAGTACGCCCTGGCGCACAAGCCCCAGGGCAGCATCCTGGTGCTGGACGAGGCCTACATCCATCTGTCGGAAAACGCGGTGACCGGCGCGGACCTGGTGGCCGCCGACAAGGAGGTGGTGATCCTGCGGACCTTCTCCAAGCTCTACGGCATGGCCGGCATCCGCCTGGGCTACGCGGTGGGTCGTCCGGATCTGCTCGAACGCCTGACCTACTTCGGGACCAATGCCTTGCCGGTCACCGCCATGGCCGCGGGCCTGGCCAGCCTGCGCGACCCGAAGCTGGTCCCGACCCGGCGCGCGGCCAACACCGCGATCCGCGAGGACGTCGCCACCTGGCTGACCCAGCAGGGCTATGCGTGCAGCCCATCGGAGAGCAACTGCTTCATGCTGGACGTCAAGCGCCCGGCGCGTGAGTTCATGGAGGCGATGGCCACCTACGGAGTGTTCGTGGGCCGCAGCTGGGAAGGCTGGCCGAATTCCTCGCGCATCACTGTGGGCACGGCCGAAGAGATGAGCCGGTTCAAGGACGCCTTCGCCAAGGTGATGGCCGGTGAGCGCGGGCCGGTGCCGCTGAAGCTGACCTTGCTCCAGGACGAACGTCGCGACGGCACCTTCATGGTGGTCTAGAGACCCAAGCCGGATCGAGGTCGCAGGAAATCCAACGCCCGCCGCGGTCGACCGCGGCGGGCGTCGTTCATTGCGGGCCGCCGGCGGCCTCGATCAGGCCGCGCTGCAAGGCGTTGCCCAGGGCGGCCTCGCGGGTGCTGGCTTCCAGCTTGCGGTAGAGGTTCTTGAGATGGAACTTCACCGTGTTCTCCGACAGCGAGAGCCGTCGCGCGATCTGCTTGTTGGACTGACCACGGGCCAGCTGGCCCAGGACTTCCAGCTCGCGTTCGCTGAACAGCTGGGTGGCCAGGGTTTCCTCGCAGGAGAGCTTCTCCAGGAGGATATGGATGGTCAGGGCGCGCGTGGTTCCCGCGGCGGCCTCTGGATCATGCTGGCGGGCGCTGCGCAGCAGGGACTTGGTGGGCAGCCCTGGCTCCAGGGCGACCTGCCAGGCCCGCATGGAGGCGACATGGTCGAGCACGGCGTGCAGGGGGGGCAGGGCCTGGTCCATCTCGCCACGCTGATGCCGAACCAGGGCCAGGCGCAGCTGCACGCGGGCCAGATGGAACGCGTCGCCGTTTTCCACGGCGAAGGTCTGCTGGCGTTGCAGGATCGAAAGCGCCTGGCCGGCACGGCCGGCCTGGGCGTGCCAGCGTGCCAGGGCCATGCCCAGCGCGTGGCCCTGTCGCCAGCCATGGCCGCTGGACAATGCATGGATGAAGGCGGCCTCCCCGCCGGAGCGGGCCATGACCGCGTCGGCCACGGCCTGTCCGGGCAAGTCCATGAGCACGTCCAGGCGCCAGGCGGTGGCCAGATCGGCCAGACGCGCCAGGTGCCTGCGGGTAGCCAGGGCATCCATGCGATCGAGCAGGGCGCAGGCCTTGCGCCCGCTACGATCGTGCTGCCGTGCCAGGGTCAACGCTGTCCCGTAGCCGGAGGCGTAGACATCGACCCACCCGTCATCGCGTTCGAGGGTTTCCAGGGCGCCATCGAGCAGATCGGCGGCGACATCGTAGCGGCCGCGCTCGACCTGCAGCTGGGCCAGCAGGCAGCGGCATGCCGCAATGAGCGTGGAATCCCCGCCATGCGACTGCCCGGCCAGCGCCAACGCGCGTTGGTAGGTGTCCTCGGCGGCATCCAGCGCGCCACGATAGAACTGGCTCTGGCCCAGGTGGACCAGGGCATAGCCCAGGCTTTCCTGACTTGGCGCGCGGCCCAGGGTCTCGGCCGCCTCCCGTGCCAAGCGCTCGGCCGTGGCCAGCTCGCCACGGCCCAGCGCGGTGGTGGCGCAGATGCATAGCAATGTCCCGCGTCCCAGGTGGTCATCCTGATCCAGTGCGCAGGCCTGGGCATGGAGTTGGGTGATGCCGCGTGGATTGCCGCAGACCTGGTCCATCAAGTCGCGCAGCAAGGCTACGACCACGGTGTAGTCGCGTTCCAGCGGGGCACGCAGCTCCTCGCCGAAATCACGGAAGCGCTCCAGCAGGGTCTGCGCATGGCTGAACTCGCCCACGCGCATGTGCAAGTAAGCCTGGGTCAGGTTGAGGGCCGGGGTATCGCGGATCACCCGGACATCGAACTGTCGCAGGAGGCCGCGCACGGCGGCCGTGCCATGCCGCAGCAGCATCTGCCAGCTGCCGGCGCGGGCTACACATGCCGCGGCCAGCTCGGTGTCGCGCGCGCGCAAGGCGTGGCGGACCGCTTCGGGCAGCTGGTGGTGATCGGCGCACCATTGCGCCGCGCGTCGGTGCAGCGCACGGGCCTGGGCAGGTGCCTGGCGTTCGAGCTGCTGGTGGAGGAAATCGGCGAACAGTGGGTGATAGCGGAACCACTCGTGATCATCGTCCAGCGGCACCAGCAGGCCATGGAAGTGACCCAGGCAGACCAGCAGCTGGCCGCTGTCCTGGCGCCCGCGCATCGCGTTGGCCAGATCTGCGTTGAAGCGCTCCAGGCCGGAGGTTTCCAGCAGGAAGTCGCGCAGCGGGGCGTCCAGGTCGCGCACGACCTGTTCGGCTAGGTAGTTGGCCAGCAAGGCCGAGCGTCCAGAGAACCGGGCCACGTCCTCGCCCCGACGCCCGTCGCCGGCGATCCACAGAGCGGCCAGGCGTACCGCCACGGGCCAGCCTTCGGTCTTGTCGCGCAGGCGAGCGGCATCGGCGTCGCTGGAGGCCCCCAGCACCGCGCGCGTCTCGCCGGCATCCAGGGCCAGTTCGCTGGCGTCGATCCGCTGCAGGGCGCCGCGCACGGTCAGCTGCGACAGCGGCAGTGCAGGCGCGCGCCGCGTCGCAAGCAGTACGTGCAGCCGGGGCCCACCGTGTTCGACCAACAGGGTGATGATTTCATTGATGGCCGGGCTGGCGGCGCGATCGTAGTCGTCCAGCATCAGGACCAACGGCTGCTGCGCGCAACGGACTGCGCGCAGCAGGACGGTGCGCGTGGCGGCCAGATCGAGGTCGCGCCAATGGCTCGCGCCCAAGGGGGGCGTGAAGCTGTCGCCGGCGCCCAATCCCAGGGCCAGGGCCAGATACGCGAGCAACCGCGCGGGCTCGGCGTCATCCTCGTCCAGCGACAGCCAGGCGACCTGGGTCTGGCCCTGCTGGAGCAGATGCGCGTGCCATTGGGCGAGCAGGGTGCTCTTCCCGAATCCCGGCGGGGCCAGCAGCAGGGTCAGCGGGACCGACAGGCTCGCATCCAACTGCGCCATCAACCGCGATCGCGGGATGGCATCGACGTGCAGACGGGGTGGCTCGAGTTTGTCGGGAAGGATCCAGTCGCCGCTGGTGGTGCCCTCACGGGTGAGGGACGGACGCGGGCCGATCAGTGCAACGGGCTTGGCAACAGGCACACAGCTCTCCGCATGTGACCGGCTTCCCCCCAGGTAAGCCGGCGCATGGCACAAGACCGTTCCATGCGCGGTGGAACTTGCGCATCTGTCATGGTCCTGTGTCGGGGCCCCCGCCCATGCCCATCCTCTGGGCACCTTTCGATGACAGATATGCCACGTAAGTAGCGTTTTGCAAAGTGGCTGGTCATCGCGCGATGCGCGCGTTCGCCTTCACGCGATGGCTGAAAACGCCGTGCGCGCGGCTTCGAGCGTGTCTTTTATGACAATTTCGTCATGCGCGGCGGACAGGAAGCCCGCTTCGTACGCCGACGGCGCCAGGAAGACCCCGCGCTCGAGCATCGCGTGGAAGAACCGATTGAATGCGCCGGTGTCGCAAGCCGTGGCTTGGGTGTAGGTTTCCACCTTCTGGTCGGTGAAGAATAGGCCGAACATGGCGCCGACCTGATTGGTCGTCACGGCGACGCCTGCCTGGCGGGCCGCCGCCTCCAGCCCGGCGCATAGTGCCGCAGTCCGTTCCGATAGACGGTCGTGAAAGCCAGGTGCCTGGATCAGTTCCAGCATCGCCAGGCCGGCGGCCATGGCGACCGGATTGCCGGAAAGCGTGCCGGCCTGGTAGATCGGGCCCGCCGGGGCGATCTGGTTCATCAACTCGGCGCGGCCGCCATACGCACCCACGGGCATGCCGCCGCCGATGATCTTGCCGAACGTGGTCAGGTCGGGGGTGACGCCGTAGTAGGCCTGCGCGCCGCCAAGGGCGACACGGAATCCTGTCATGACCTCATCGAAGATCAGGACCGCGCCATGCTGGGTGCACAGCTCGCGCAGGTGCTGCAGGTAGCCGGGCAGGGGCGGGATGCAGTTGGCATTGCCGACCACGGGCTCGACGATCACCGCGGCGATTTCAGCGCCGATGTCCTCGAACAGCGCGGTGGCGCCTTCGAAATCGTTGTAGCTCAGGGTGGCGGTCAGTTCGCTCAGCCCGACCGGCACACCGGGCGAGGTGGGCACGCCGAGGGTAAGCATGCCGCTGCCGGCCTTGACCAGGAACGAGTCACCATGGCCGTGGTAGCACCCTTCGAACTTGACGATGCGCTGGCGGCCGGTGGCGCCGCGTGCCAAGCGGATGGCCGAGAGCGTGGCCTCGGTCCCGGAATTGACCATGCGCACCATCTCGCAGGCCGGGACCAGGCGGGTGATGGTCTCGGCCATGGTGACTTCGGCCGGGCAGGGCGCACCAAAGGACAGGCCGTCACGAATCGCGCGTTCAACCGCCTCGCGGACGGCCGGATGGTTGTGCCCGGCGATCATCGGCCCCCAGGACCCGACGTAGTCGATATAGCGGTTGCCGTCCACGTCGTACAGATAGGCGCCTTCGGCGCGCTGGACGAAGAACGGCTCGCCGCCGACCGACTTGAAGGCGCGCACCGGCGAATTGACGCCGCCGGGGATCAGCGCCTGGGCGCGGGCGAAAAGGGCGTGCGAGCGATCGTGGTGCATCAGCGGGTCCTGTGGGCGTCGCGCGGGGACGAAGCCCGACATTGTCGCGGCTGGGCCCGGTCGCGACCACCCCGGAAGCCCCGCCCACCCTGCCCACCTACCCGGCCGGGTGCCACCTACCCGTCGTGAAACGAACTTTGCCCCATGACGGCGCATAGCATCCGTGTCGCGTCGCGACATGCTGCGCCACGGGTTGCCGGTGTCGGTCCCGTGGTCAGGCTGGCGCGTGCGGCGCCACTTTGGGGAGTGGCGCCTTTTTCCGGCGTCTTGCCGAACCACCTTTCCGGGGAACCGCATCGATATGAACCGACTCATCCGCAGGAGCGCCTTGGCGCTCGCACTGACCGTGGCCGTCAATGGCGCCTATGCACAGTCCACCACCGGCCGCATCTTCGGCACCGTCAGCGGGGCCGGAGACGCGGATACCGTGCTGGTCCAGAGCAGCGGCGGCTTCTCGCGCGAGGTGAAAGTGGAGAACGGGCGCTATTCGCTCGGCAGCCTGCCGCTGGGCAAGTACACCGTCACATTGATGCACGACGGGCAGACGGTCGACTCGCGCGAGAACGTCTCGATCGTGGTCGGTGCCGGTACCGAGGTCGGCCTGTCGGCCGCCAGCGCTGCGACCGGAACCACCGATCTGGGCGCGGTGAAGGTCTCGGCCATGAGCATGTCGCCAATCGACGTCTCCAGCGTAGACACCCGCACCGTGGTGACCTCCGAGCAGCTCCAGCAGCTGCCGCTGGGTCGTAGTGCCGAGGCCATCGCGCTGCTGGCGCCCGGCGTGGTGGTCAACAGTGGCGGCTACGACAACGGTCCGCTGGGTGGTTCACTGCCGAGCTTCGGTGGATCTGCAGCGTCGGAGAATGCGTACTACCTCAACGGTTTCAATACCACAACAGCCTCCAACAACCTGGGCGGCCTGACCCTGCCCTATGGTGCCATCGACCAGCAGGAAATCTTCACCGGCGGCTACGGCGCACAGTACGGCCGCTCCAATGGCGGCGTGATCAACCAGGTCGGCAAGCGCGGTACCAACGACTGGAAGTTCGGTGCTTCGGTCATTTGGGAGCCCGATAGCCTCAAGGCCAGTCAGCGTGACACTTACTGGCGTCCTGATAGCCAGGCTTCCACGGTCGATAACACGGCTTATCGCTACGCGCGCGCCGCAGGCGGTCTCTACCAGCCGCTTAGCAAGGAAGAAGCCAGTCGCACGACCTATAGTGCCTACGTGGGTGGCCCGATCATCAAGGACCGACTGTTCTTTTTCCTGGCTGGTGAAGAGGCCAAGTCAGACGGCATCCGTATGCTGAGCAACCGAGACGCTGGGGCCACCGGCCAAACTAACGGGGTGGGTGTAGGTGGTCTAACTGATTACGACTATACCCAGAAGCGCTGGTACGCCAAGCTGGACTGGTACATCACCGACGACCACTTACTGGAATTCACCAGCGCAGGCGACAAGTCCGAAACTGGTGGCCGCATCTACAACTACGACTACGCCAACCGGACCCGTCTGGCATACAACACCAACGAGCAGAAGCAGGAAACCGGTCCGACACTCAATCTGGGTAAGTACACGGGCTACTTCGGCGACAACGTTACGGTGACGGCGCTGTATGGCAAGATGCGCACACCTGACCGGGTGACGCCGTTCAATTACGACGCGGCAAACGGTCCGCTGATCAATGATCCTGGTTTGCAAAATCCCGCATACAACGGTGGATCGGCGATTCAAAATTCTCAGCTGGTCGGCTCCCTGAGCGCCTCTGACCGTGCTTACGAGAAAACCAATCTGCGCCTCAATCTGGAGTGGCGCCTGGGCGATCACGCCGTCAGCGTCGGTATCGACAACCAAAAATCCAAAGGAATTGACGTGGGGTCCGTGCTGTCCGGGCCCGGATATTCGTGGACTTATGGGCAGACTGGAGATCCTTTGGGAATTCAAACCAACGGCCGCCTGAATGATTATCCCGCCGCCGACGGAAGCGCCGGTGTGCCTAGCCCTGGCCTGGCCGATCCGACCTACGGATCGGAGGGGTACTACGTCATCCAGAACATCAATACCAGCCTTTATTCGTACGAGGCCGAGCAGAAGGCTTGGTACATCGAAGACAAGTGGCAGGTAACTGACAATGTCCTGCTGAGCTTGGGATTGCGCAACGACGAGTTCACTAACTACACACCCTTCGGCCAGGCGTACATCAATTTAAAGAATGCCTGGGCGCCACGGCTAGGCTTCAGCTGGGATGTGCACGGTGACTCAAGCCTCAAAGTATTCGGCAACGTCGGGCGTTACTACCTTGGGCTTCCTCTGTCTCCAGTTGGACTTTTCACGCCCTCAATCTCGACCAGTACCTATTACACATACAGTGGTATCAACGCTGACGGCACACCGGTCTTGGCGACGCAGCTAGCCGCGCCTGTCTCGGCCAACTCACGTTTCGGAAATATCGCGGATGTGCGCACTGCGGTGGTAGATGACATCGAGGGAGAAAACCAGGACGAAATCATCTTGGGCTTCACCAAAGAGATGGAGAACGGCTGGATTTTTGGCATGCGTGGGACGCATCGCCGCCTGAATGCTGGTATCGACGATCAGAACTACGACAGCAACAACAGGGCACTGGTGGAGGCTGCTGCGGCCCAGGGCATCACCATCGACTGGTCGCAGGTCTCCGGTGCAGCATTGATCAATCCCGGAGAAACGAACTCTTGGGGTGTGATCGGCACCGATGGTCAGTTCTATCAGGTTGACGTGACCCGCGAGGCTGCGGGCTTCCCAAAACTTAAGCGTAATTATTCAGCGATCGAGTTCAACCTGGAGCGACCGTTCGACGGGAAGTGGTACACCAAGCTCAACTACGTCTGGTCGCATAGCTATGGCACGACTGAGGGGCAGCTGCGGTCAGACTTGTATCGCAGTGGTGGTGCGTTGGGCAGCTATCAGGGACAGGCCGCCGTGTCGACGACGCAGAGCTGGGACTATTCGCAGCTGATGGAACACATCAATGGCGACCAGTCCAATGATCACCGCCACCAGTTCAAGCTCTATGGCTATTACCAGATGACGCCCGAATGGGGCATCTCTGCAAATCTGAGCATGATCTCCGGTGGTCCGCGCCCGTGCCTGGGCAACTATTACGGGGACAATTATCAGCCGGGTGAAAATCCCCGAAATCCGAGTAGCGGTTATGGCAGTAGTTCCATTACAGGCGGGACATACCACTTTTGCTACAACCCAGAAACGGGTACAGGCGAGCCATCTCCTCCGGGGTCACATGGACGGCTTGGCTGGATCAACCAGCTTGATATGGGGCTGACTTACAAGCCGAACTTTGCCGATGGAAAGCTTGCTTTCAACCTCAACGTGTTCAATCTCACGAACGAGGACGCCGCAAGCACCGTTTATCCGTTCTCGCAGCTGCCTGACGGCAGCGTCAATCCGCTCTGGAACCAGCCCGTGGTCTATCAGCCGCCTCGTTATGCACGACTGAGTGTGAACTACGACTGGTAACTCGTGAGGCCGCCACGCGGGCAGTTCCGGGGTGGCAGTGCATCAAATATCCGCAATCCCACAGCGGGGCGTCGCCTTTCGGCGGCGCCCTTTTTTTCAGCACGAGGCAAGCATTGATGAAGACAAAGACGCTCCTGGCCGCGGTTCTGCTGTCCGGCCTGTCAGGCACTGCGGCGCAGGCCGGTGAGGTGGTGGTGGGCGAGCACGCGCGCCAGTTGCAGGCCGCCGCGATCAATCTGGACACCCACCTGGATACGCCGGCGCTGTTCGGGCAGCCGGGCTGGAAGATCACCGACCGGCACAGTCGCGCCGAAGACGGCAGCCAGATCGATTATCCGCGCATGGTCGAAGGCGGCTTGGATGGCGGCTTCTGGGTGGTCTACACCGGGCAGGGGCCGCTGGATGAAATGGGCAAGCTCAGAGCGCGCGACTTCGGTCTCAAGCGCCTGGGCGAGATTCGCGAGATGGTCGCGGCCAACCCCGACAAGTTCGCATTGGCCACCGTGGCCGGCGACGCGGCGCGGATCAAGGCCGAGGGCAAGAAGTCGGTCTACATCAGCATGGAGAATGCCTATCCGCTCTCGCACGATCCCACCCTGCTGAGCTATTACTACAAGGCCGGCCTGCGCATGCTCTCGCTGGTGCATGGCAGCCACAACGACTTCGCCGATTCGGCAGGCACCGCGCCGGGCGCGGTGACCGCGCGCGAGGGCCTGACCGACAAGGGTCGGCAGATGATCGTGGAAGCGAACAAGCTCGGCATCATCCTGGACCACTCGCATGCCTCGCCGGAGGTGTTCGACCAGATGATCGCCCTGTCCAAGGCGCCGATCATTCTGTCCCACAGCGGCGCCTGGGACGTCTACCCGCATCCGCGCAACCTGGACGACAAGCGGCTGAAGGTGCTGGCCGCGCACGGTGGCGTGATTCAGGTCAACTCCCTGGGCGGCTACCTCATCGACACCGGCGCCACCCCGGCGTATCGCGCCGAGCTGGGCAAGATCTACCAGTCCTTCGGCGGTCGGCGCGGGCTCGATGCCGACGCGCGCAAGCAGGCGATGGACCAGATCGCCGCGCTGGACGAGAAGTACGGCATCAAGAAGGCCAACTTCGACGACTACATGCGCCACCTGCTGCATATCATCAAGGTGGCCGGCTGGGAGCACGTCGGTCTGGGCGCGGATTGGGACGGCGGCGGCGGCGTGGTCGGTTACGAAGACATCACGGCACTGCCCAAGGTGGTGCAGGCGTTGCTGGACGCGGGCTACAACGACGCGCAGGTCTCCGCGATCCTGGGTGGCAACACGGTACGCCTGATCGAGAAGGTGCAGTCGCTGGCCGATCCGGAAGCGGTGAAGGCGGCGCTGGAGTAAGCCGGTAGCGCATCGGCCTGGGGCAGGGGCCGATGTTCGTTGCCTAATGCCAGGTCCCCACGGCCAAGGGGGCGATGTGTCGCGCCTCGCTAGGTGAAAGCCCGGCACTGCAGGGCTTGAAGCCGGGCGACGTTCGTTCTAGGCAAACAGCGCCTGGAACGCGCGCGCTGTGGCCACCGGGTCCGGTGCGTTGAAGACGCCGCCGATCGCGGCCACAAGATCGGCGCCGGCCGCGACGGCCGGCCCAGCGTTGTCTGGCGTCAGCCCGCCGATGGCCACGCGCGGGACGCCCATATCACGCGTTGCGGCGAAGACCGCGGGTGTAGCGCGGTGCGTGGTCGGTTTGCTGCGGCTGGCGAAGAACGCACCGAAGCTCACGTAGCTGGCGCCTTCGCGCACCGCCGCCTCGGCCAGCTCGGGCTGGTCGTAGCAAGAGGCACCGAGCACCGCCTGCGGCCCTAGGGCGTCACGCAGGTCGGCTAGCGGGGTGTCCAGGTCCTCGCGATGCAGCCCGGCGGCGCCGATGGCCCGCGCCAGGTCGGGATCGTCGTTGATGATCAGCGGGACGCCGGCGGCCTGGCACAGCGGCAGGAGCGTGTTCGCTTGGCGCTGGCGCTGGGCGGTGTCCGCTGTCTTGTTGCGGTACTGCAGCCAGGTGACAGCGCCGCTGTCCAGCAGCGACTGGACGCGCGTCAGCAGGGTGGTGTCGTCCAGGTCGGGCGTGATCAGGTACAGGCCACGGGGGGCGGAGGAGGGCATGGCGGCTTCCGGGGTGCGGGCGCGGCTGTGTGACAATGGAGCGCCCAGGTCCTGCGATTATCCGATGAGCGAACCCGACGACACCACCTATCGCAACTGGATGTGCGTGGTCTGCGGCTTCATCTATCGCGAAGCCGATGGCCTTCCCGAGGAAGGCATCGCACCCGGCACGCGCTGGGACGACATTCCCGACACCTGGACATGCCCGGATTGCGGTGTGACCAAGGACGATTTCGAAATGGTGGAGATGGACTGAGCCGGCGCGCTGGTCCCCCTTTCCCCGACACCTCCGAGGACACCATGCCCGAGCTGCTCGACGCCGTCGAACTGGAAACCGGCGCCCATCCCACCTGGACCGTGTTGTGGCTGCATGGCCTGGGTGCCGACGGCAACGACTTCGCCCCGATCGTGCCCGAACTGGTGCGGCCTGGCTGGCCTGCGCTGCGCTTCGTGTTCCCGCATGCGCCGGTGAGGCCGATCACCATCAACAATGGCTTGCCGATGCGCGCCTGGTACGACATCGCTGGCATGGACTTCGCCAACCGGGCCGATGCGGCGGGCGTGGACGAATCCATCGTCCAGGTCGAGGCATTGCTGGCGCGCGAGGCCGAGCGCGGCATCGGGCCCGACCACGTGCTGCTGGCGGGCTTCTCGCAGGGCGGGGCGATCACCCTGGCCGCCGGCGTGCGCCGCCGTGTGCCGCTGGCCGGCTTGATTGCATTGTCCACCTATCTGCCGGGCGCCGACCAGTTGGCTGGATTCGCGGCCGAAGCCGCCAAGGCCCAGCCAATCTTCATGGGGCACGGTAGTGCGGACCCGGTGGTGATGCAGGCGTTCGGACACCGCAGCGCACAGGCGCTGCAGGGCGCAGGGTTCGCCGTGGACTGGCACAGCTATCCGATGGCCCATTCGGTCTGCGCCGAGGAGATCCGTGACCTCGGCGACTGGATGTCCCAGCGCCTGGGCTGAGGCATGGACGCGTCCGAGCCTGGGCAGGACTGGTTGCCGCAGCTGTGCACGTTGCCGCGGTTGATGGTGATGCTGGGCCTGGCCGAACTGGTGATCGTGCTGTTGGGGCTGTCGCCTGATGGCGCGCCCCATTGGACGCTGGAGCATTTTCTTTCGGCCAGCGCCTTTGCGCTGTGGCAGGCCATCGCGGTCACCGCCTTACTGTGCGTGCTGCGCTCGCATCTGTCGCGCCTGCCGCAGGGGCTTGGAGCCGTGGCGGCGGTGCTGGTGGCCGGGGCTGTGGCGATGTTCTCGGCCTGTGCGCTCTACACGCTGTATACCGCAACCGGAGCGCAGATCGGTGCGCGCGCCGTGGGCTTCTGGCGCTTTACGCTGGGCAGTGCGGCGGTCGTCATGCTGATCACCGCGCTGGCGCTGCGCTACTTTTACGTCAGCGACCGCTGGGCGGCGCAGCTCTCGGCCAGCGCCCGGGCCGAGGCCGATGCGCTGCAGGCACGCATCCGCCCACACTTTCTGTTCAACAGCATGAACCTCATCGCCAGCCTGCTGCATAGCGCGCCGCAGGTGGCCGAGCGCGCGGTGCTCGATCTGTCCGACCTGTTCCGCGCCGCGCTCGGCGCGGGCGAGGACAACTCGACCCTGGCCCAGGAGGTCGAGCTGGCCGAGCGCTATTTGTCGATCGAGTCGCTGCGGCTTGGGGAACGCCTGAGCGTGTCCTGGGAACGACCCGAGCCGCTGCCCTGGGACTTGGTGCTGCCGCGTCTGGTCCTGCAGCCCATGGTGGAAAACGCGGTATTGCACGGGATTTCGCGCTTGCCGGCCGGTGGCTTGATCGAGATCGCGCTGCGGGTGGAGGGCCGCATGCTGCGTATCGTGGTCCGCAACCCGGCACCGGATCCCGCCGCTGCGCCCGCGTTGGCGGTGGGGCGCGGCGCTGGCCACGCGCAGCGCAGCATCGCCCATCGCCTGTCTTATCGCTTCGGTGCCGGTGCGCAGGTGACGGGGCTCTGGGCGCAGGGCTACTATGCCTGCGAACTCGCCATTCCCCTGGCCTGAGGTGCGCATGCCCCTGACCGTGGTGGTCGCCGACGACGAGCCCCTGGCGCGTGAGCGCCTGCGTAGCCTGCTGGCGGGTCAGCCCGATGTGACCATCGTGGCCGAGGCCGGCGATGGCCTGGCCGCGCTGCAGGCCTGCGCCGAGCATCGTCCGGATGTGGTGCTGCTGGACATCTCCATGCCCGGCGTGGATGGCCTGGAGGCGGCGCGGCATCTGGCCGCGTTCGATCCGCGCCCGGCGGTGGTGTTCTGCACGGCCTACGACGCGCATGCGCTGTCGGCGTTCGAAGCCGCGGCCATCGACTACCTAATGAAGCCGGTGCGTGCCGAACGCCTGGCCTCGGCGCTGGAGCGCGCCCGCACCTTCCTGGCTGGCCGCGCGTCCACGCCCGCCCCCACCAGCCAACAGGCGCGCACGCATCTGTGCGCGCGCTTGCGTGGCAGCCTGCGCCTGATCCCGCTGGACGAGATCCACTATCTGCAGGCCGAGGAAAAGTACGTGGTGGTGCATCACGCCCGCGGCGAGGATTTGATCGAGGAATCGCTCAAATCGCTGGAGGAGGAATTCGCCAGTCGCTTCGTGCGCATCCACCGTAACTGCCTGGTGGCGCGGCACGAACTGATGGAGCTGCGTCGGGTCGACGATGGCAAGGTGCAGGCCGTCCTGCGCCACGCGCCGGCACCGCTGGAAGTCAGCCGGCGCTGTGTGCCGGCCTTGCGCGAGACCGTCAAGACGCTCTAGCGGCGCCCGGCATGAGTGATGGCCCCCCTGGCAGCCTCGCGTTGCGGCGATAATGCGCCGATGAGATCGCTGCGCATCGCCACCCGAAAGAGCGCGCTCGCCCTGTGGCAGAGCGAATACGTCGCCGAACAATTACGCCTGGCCCATCCTGGTCTGGCCGTCGAACTGGTGCCCATGAGCACGCGCGGCGACGAGGTGCTGGACCGGTCGTTGGCCGCCATCGGCGGCAAGGGTCTGTTCCTCAAGGAGCTGGAGCTGGCCATGCTCGACGGCCGTGCCGATTGCGCCGTGCATTCGCTCAAGGATGTGCCGATGGAGCTGGACGGGCCCTTCGCGCTGCCGGCGATCCTGCCGCGTGCCGATCCGGCCGATGCCTTCGTCTCCAACGCCTACCGCCGGCTGGACGCGCTGCCGCACGGTGCGCGCGTGGGCACCTCCTCGTTGCGTCGCCAGGCGCAGCTGCGGGCGCTGCGTCCGGACCTGCAGTTGACCGACCTGCGCGGCAACATCAATACCCGCCTGGCCAAGCTCGATGCCGGGGAGTACGACGCCATCATCCTGGCTTGCGCCGGCTTGCAACGGTTGAGCCTGGAAGCGCGCATCGCCGCGCGCCTGGCGGCGCCCGCGTGGCTGCCGGCGCCAGCGCAGGGCGCGATCGCAGTGGAATGCCGCAGCGATGCGCCGCAGGTGCTGGCGCTGTTCGCCGCACTGGACCATGTCCCGACCCGGCGCTGCGTGGAAGCCGAGCGCGCCATGAACCGCGCCCTGCACGGCAGCTGCCACGTGCCGGTGGGCGCGTTCGCCGAAGAAGGTGTGGACGGCATGACGCTGCGCGGACTGGTTGGTTCGGCCACGCACGGCCTGCTGGTCAAGGCCGAAGCGAGTTCGGGCGATCTGTCGCCTGAGAATCTGGGCCATCAGGTCGCCCAGGCGCTGCTGGCCAACGGCGCCGACGCGCTGTTGGCCGAACTGGACGCCTGAGCGTCCCGGCGCGCCGTCACGATGCCGCGTGCGCTGGAAACCCGGTTGCCACCCCCGGTGCTGCTTGGGTTGCTGGGCATCGGGCTGTGGTGGGCCGCTCGCCGCTGGCCGGACTGGACCAGCGCGTGGTCGGGCGCGCCTTGGATCGGGGCGGCGATCGCACTGGGGGGGGGGTACTGGAATGTGGCGCCCAAGCGCCGCTTCCGGCGCGCGGCGACCACGGTCAATCCCATGCGTCCGCAGTCGGCCCGTGCGCTGGTCACCACGGGGCTGCACGCACGCAGCCGCAATCCGATGTACGTGGGCCAGGTGCTGGTGCTGGCCGGCTGGGGCGTCGGGCTGCGCACCGGACTGGTGGTGCCCGCGCTGCTGGTGCAGGTCCTGTGGCTGACCTGGCTGCAGATCGTGCCGGAGGAGCGTGCGCTGCAGGCGCGCTTCGGCGAGGCCTACACCGCGTATCGCCAGCGCGTGCGTCGCTGGCTCTAGCCCGAGATCCATGGGACCTGGAAAAAAGAAGGCCGGCGCGGTTGCCCGGCCGGCCTTCCCGATCGCGCTTAGCGCGGCTTACTTGAAGTTGTAGACGATGTTGACCGTGGTGAGGTTGTCGGTCTTCTTGGTGCCTTCGTCCACTTCGGTGTTGTGGCGGGTTTCCAGTCCGGCCTTGAGGGCGAGCTTCTCGGTCATCGCCACCTGCAGACCAAACAGATTCTTGAGGAAGGTGTTGTCGCTGCCCGACTCGACCAGGAAGGTGTCCACCAGCGAGGTGGTCGGCGTGAGTTGCAGGCTGTAGTCGGCCAGGCCGCGGGCGATGGCCTCGTTATGGTGAACCTGCACGCCCTGGTCCTTGGACCAGCGGTAACCCGGGCCGGCTTCCAGGGTCAGGTGCTGCTTGTCGGTCTTGATGGCCTCGTAGCCATAACCGATGGCGGTCGACCACTGGTACTCGTAGCTGGTGTAGTGATCGCGCTCGTTGCGCACCGAGCCCCAGATGTAGCTGCGGTCGGAGACGCGGAAGCCGCTGGTGTCGAACAACTCGTAGCGGCGCGCGGTTTCCTCGCCGTCGTCCTTGGCGTACTGGGTGCTGGCGCCGAAGGAGTGCTTCCACTGAGAGCTGCTGTAGGCGAAGTTGAGCTTGCCCACGAACGAATCGTTCTCGGTGTTGCCGCGCGACATCGAAAAGCCCAGCTCGCCCGTGCCGGCCCAGCCGGTGTCGTTGCCGCCGCCCACGGCGGGAACGCTGGAGGTCACGGCGGCCGTCTGGGCCAGGGCGGGCAGGGGGGCGATCATCGCCAGCAGCAGCGCAGGCACGAGGCGGTGGGGCATGGTCAGGGCTCCTTGGGTGGGGAATGCTTGAGTGGGGGAATACATGGAGAACGAAGACGAAAAAAGCCGGTGTTCAGCCGGCTTGTCGGACGCATCTTCGGTTTTCCTACTTGAATCGCCGTGAAATAGGCCCGGATCATCCCGATGCGACCGGCGTGTCGATCACGATGGACGGATCATTGAAACGACTGTAACGCACGGTCATCGTATAAGGCTGCCCCTGCGACTGGCCCTGATGGCGCAGCTGCAAGGGCAGACCGTCGGGACCGATCCAGTAGGTGAAGGTCACCGGCTGGTCGGTCGGGCCATTGCGCACGAGGTACTCGCGGGCACGCACGCCATCAAGCGTCTGGCTGCCCTGCGCCTGGACCTCCAGTTCGGCATGATGGTCGTGCAGCCGCATCGGGTCGCGCCATTGCGCCACGGTGCCTTCGGGCAACTGCATCTTGCGGGTCTGGCCCTGCGACTGCAGGTACAGCACGTCACCGATGATGACCTGGGTCCCCATGGGCATGGTCATGCGATAGCGGTCGGGGGCCACGAAGTCCAGCGCATTGACCGTCTCGCGCGCGCCCTCCAGGGTCATCTCGGCGTGGAAGCTGCGGGCGTCCATGAAGGCTTCCATCGACTGCTCCACCCGCGCCAGGGCGGTGTCCTGGCCCGCGCCTGTTGCCTGGCCCGGCCCGGAGGTGGGCTCGGGACGCTGGGAGGCATCCTGGCAGGCGCCCAGCAGCAGGCAAGCCAGGAGGGGCAGGACGGCGGAACGCATGACGGAACTCCGGTGGGGGCAAGGGCGCCCGCGCCATTTTGCGTCTTGCGCGGTGAACGTCGGCCGATGCATTCACGCCGCGCTCGGCCATAATCCCGGGCATGGACAAGATCGAACGCATCACCGCGCTGCATCGCATCCTCAAGGGGGCGCGCTACCCGGTCACCGTCAAGCGCCTGCAGGACGAACTGGGGTGCTCGCGCGCCACCGTCTACCGCGACCTCGCCTATCTGCGCGATGCGCTGATGGCGCCGGTGGAGGGCGATGGCGAGGCTGGGTTCCGTTATGCGGCCGGCGAGAGTGATCGTTTCGAACTGCCCGGGTTGTGGCTCAGTTCCGATGAGCTCTACGCCCTGGTCGCCTCGCAGCAGCTGCTGCTGCGCACCGGTGGCGGCGTGCTCGCCGGCGCGCTGGCACCCTTGCAGAAGCGCCTGGAGGGCCTGCTGGCCGACCATGCCGGCGCCGAGCGCTGGCCGGTGGAGCGGGTGCGGGTGATCCCACATCGCGGGCGCAAGCTGGACGAGGCCGCCTTCCGCTGCGTGGCCAGCACCGTGCTGGAACGGCGTCAGTTGAGCTTCGAGTATCGCGCCCGCTCCACCGACGAGCGCACCCGACGCATCGTCTCGCCCCAGCGCATCACCCACTATCGTGACAACTGGTATCTGGATGCCTGGGACCACGGGCGCGAGGCGCTGCGCAGCTTCGCGGTGGATCGCATCAACAACGCCCGCGCGCTGGACGAGGTCGCGCGCGAGATGGGCAAGGACGAGCTCAGCCAGCACCTGGCCTCCAGCTACGGCATCTTTTCCGGCGAACCCAAGGGCTGGGCGACCATCGTCTTCAGCCCCAAGGCCGCGCGCTGGGTCGCCGACGAGCAATGGCATGCGCGCCAGGAAGGGCGCTTCCTGGCCGACGGGCGCTACGAGTTGAAGGTGCCCTACAGCGCCTCGCGCGAGCTGCTGATGGACGTGCTGCATTACGGTTCGGATGCCGAGATCGTCAGCCCGCCAATGCTGCGCGAGCAGGCCAAGTCGCTGCTGGAACTGGCCCTGACCAATTACGCCAGCGGCAGCTGACCGCCGGCGCGGCGCCGGTGCCGGAACCGGCGTCCGTTACCATGGGCCTGTCGTCGCCCTGTCTCACCCGCGTGCCATGCCGTCCGATGGCGCCGGGGCATGACTGCGGCCTGTCCTCTCCCCACCGAGCAACGTCCCACCGTGTCCACCGAACCCAGACCGTCGCGCTCCATTCATGTCGTCGCCGCCGCCATCACCGATGCGCGCGGACGCCTGCTGCTGGCCCGTCGCGGTGACGGGCGCGACCTGGCCGGCTTGTGGGAGTTCCCCGGCGGCAAGCGCGAGCCGGGCGAGACGCCGGAAGACACGCTGATCCGCGAGTTGCAGGAGGAGCTGGGCATCACCGTGCAGGTCGGCGCGCCGATCATGCGCGTACCGCACCTTTATCCCGACAAGTCGCTGCTGCTGGACGTGCGCCGGGTGACCTCGTGGAAAGGCGTCCCGCGCGGGGTCGAGGGCCAGGCGCTGGCCTGGGTCGCGCAGGACAAGCTGACCCGCTATCCCATGCCCGCCGCCGACAAGCCGGTGGTGGCCGTCCTGCAGCAGCCGGACCGCTATCTGGTCACGCCCGAGCCGGGTGCCGACCACGCGGCCTGGCTGGCCACGCTGGAGGTCGCGCTGGCCCAGGGCATCGGCCGCGTGCAGCTGCGTGCGCGTTCGATGGAAGCCGATCCGGCGTGGCCGGCGCTGGCCGCGCAGGCCGTGGCCCTGTGCCGGCGGGCCGGTGCCGAGGTGCTGGTCAACAGCACCGCCAAGCTGGCGCGGGAGCTGGGCGCTGGCCTGCACCTGCGCGGCGAACAACTCGCCCGGCTGAGTGCGCGCCCGCTGCCGGGCGGCGTCCCGCTGGCGGCCTCGTGCCATTCGCTGGCCGAACTGGAGCAGGCCGAGGCGCTGGGCTGCGACTTCGTCACTCTCGGCGACCTGCACTCCACGCCCGGCCATCCTGAGCGTCCGACGCTGGACTGGGCCGGCTTTACGCGGATGCGCGAGCGCGTGGCCCTGCCGATCTACGCGACCGGCGGCCTGGGCGTGGACGATATCGGTATCGCGCGCCAGCACGGCGCCCAGGGCGTGGCCGCGATGCGCGGCCTGTGGCCGGCGCAGGCCTAGTCACGGAAGGCGCTGGGCGCCCGGCGCACGCCTACGCGGCGGCCATCATCCGGTAACGCGCATCCAGTTCGGTCACCGCCTGGTCGAGCTCGTCCAGGTCCCCGTCATTGCGGACGATGTCATCGGCGATCTCCAGCCGCTGTGCGTCGCTGGCCTGGGCCTGGATCATCCGCGTGGCCAGCGCTTCGTCGATCCCGTCGCGGGCCAGCAAGCGCGCCATGCGTACGTCCAGCGGCGCGGTCACCACGCAGATCCGATGCAGCCAGGGATAGCGCGTGCGTCCGCCGCCTTCGGCCAACAGCGGGATCATCGCCACCGCATAGGGGCCGGCGGCCGCGTGGCACTGCGCCTGGAGTCCGGCGCGCACGGCGGGGTGGACGATGGCCTCCAGGGCCTGGCGCGCCTGCGCGTCGTCAAAGACGCGGCGCCGCATTGCGGCCCGATCCAGGCGGCCCTGGTTATCAAGCACGGTGTTGCCGAAGTGGTCCGCGATGGCCGCCAGCGCCGGGGTGCCGGGTTCGACCACCTCGCGGGCGATGCGGTCGGCGTCGGCCACGAAGATCCCGCGCGCGGCGAACGCGCGCTCCAATGCGCTCTTGCCCGAGGCGATGCCGCCGGTGAGGCCGATGCAGGTTTGGCTCATGTCGGCATTATCTCCGCCGCAGCATGGAGATGGGGCTGGCGGATGCGGCCTGCTTGCCTACAGCCAGCGGCGCACCCGCGCGCAGTACTGCAGGTAGGCGGCGCCGAACTCCCGACGCAGGCGGGCTTCCTCGAAGGGGATCAGCACGCGCTGCAGCGCCAGCAGCGGAAGCGGGAGCAGCGCCAAGGCCCACGGCACCACCAGATAGCCGGCCAGGCCCACGTAGCTGAGGACCAGGGCCACGTACATCGGATTGCGGCTGAAGCGGTACGGACCGCGCAGGACCAGGCCAGAGGGCTGGCCGCCGGGCAGGATGGTCGTGCGGCGCAGCCCGAACAGGACGAAACAGACCACGGCCAGGCCGAGCGCGGCGGTGGCCAGCAGCGAGCCGGCCCACTGCATGACCAGCAGCGGCAGGTCGCGGGGCAGGGGCAGCGAGAGCACGCGCTGCAACAATGCGGCGGCGCCAAAGGCGGCCATGAAATGCAGCGGCGAGGTCAGACGCACCAGCAGGGGAGCCGTCCCACGCCGGGCACCGGCCCGCTCCATCATCCGTTCTTCCAGCACGCCCTGCGGTCTTCCCTGCTTCATTGAAGCGCCATCTTAGCCTGCATGGCGCACCACGCGGGCCGGCGGCCTGGTTATCGCCCTTACACTGGACAGCCCCTGCTGCCGGTTGTCGCGTCATGTCGCACCTCGTCCGCCGTTTCGTCAGCGTGCTGGGCACGTGCTGTCTGGCGACCGGGCTGGCGCTATGCGTCGCGCAGGCGCCGGCGCGCGCCGAGACGTCGGGCGGATTCGAACTGGTTGCACTCGGCGTGCGCGGCGGCCTGGACGACAGCAACCTGTCCTCCTACCTGATCCGCGCCCAAGGCGATGCGCACTACCTGGCGCTGGATGCGGGCACGCTGCTGCCGGGCATCGACCGGGCGCTGGCGCGCGGGGCCTTCGCCGATGCCGGGCCGGCCGGAGGCGACACGGCGCAGGGGCATGTGTTCCACGACCTGATCGCCGGCTATTTCATCAGTCACGCCCATCTGGACCATGTCGCCGGCCTGCTCATCGCCGCCACCGACGACACTGGGCACAAGCCGGTCTACGGCCTGCCCTCGACCCTGCAGGTGCTCAGCGATGACTACTTCAACTGGCAGGCCTGGCCCAATTTCGGCGATCGCGGGGCCAAGCCGGCCCTGGGACGCTATCGGCTCACCGAGACCGCGCCCGGGCAGTGGTTCGACATTCCCGACACCACACTTTCGGCCCAGGTCTATCCGCTGTGGCACGACCGGATCACCTCCTCGATGATCCTGCTGCGCCATGGCGATGCGTATTTCGCCTACTTCGGCGACACCGGGCCGGATGCCTTGTCCGGCGGCGGTCATCACCTGGCCGATATCTGGCAGGCGCTGGCCCCGCTGGTGCGACGCCACGCGCTCAAGGGCTTGCTGATCGAGGCGTCCTATCCCAATGAGGTGACCGATGCGCAGCTGTTCGGCCATCTCACTCCGGCCTGGCTGGAACGCGAGCTGGGAGCCCTGGCCGAGGCGAGCAGTGATCCGGAGGCGCTCAAGGGCCTGAAGGTGCTGGTCGGACACACCAAGCCCAGCCTGAAGGCCGGGCGCGATCCACGCAGCCAGATCGCCGCGCAGCTGCAGGCGGGCAATCGGCTCGGCGTGCACTTCATCCTGCCCACCCAGGGCCAGCAGGTCGAAATGCCCTGACGGCGCGCCTTGCGGCGGTTGGCTGTGAATGTGTCGATGCTGACACACGAAAAACGGTACGGGTAACTTGCATTTTCGTAAGTAAAGTGTGAAAACGCTGTGCTGCTGTGCAGCATTCGTTGAGCACACGCGGGACGGACGGCCGGGACGCGACAGGGACAGCGCGCCAGGCGATGACGGACACGTCCCGCAGACAACGAGGCGCTGGCGCCCTGATTGCCGTTGTCTGCCCGGACCCCTTGCATGCCCGACGCACCCGCCGCATTCCCTCCCTTCCGTACCTCCGTGCGCCGCCGCCAGGGCTGGGTCGCATGACCCGCTGGTCCGGTTTCGCCCCCGCCGCCCATGGCAGCTCGGTCCGCACCGAACTGCTGGCTGGCTTCACCACCTTCTTGACGATGGCCTACATCGTCTTCGTCAACCCGGACATCCTGGGCGCGGCCGGCATGGACAAGGGGGCGGTGTTCGTCGCCACCTGCCTGGCTGCGGCGTTGGGTTCGGCACTGATGGGCCTGCTGGCCAACTGGCCGATCGGCCTGGCCCCGGGCATGGGCCTGAATGCCTTCTTCGCGTTCTCGGTGGTCGGCGCGATGGGGTATCCGTGGCCGCAGGCGCTGGGCCTGGTCTTCATCTCCGGCTGCGTGTTCGTGCTGCTCACCCTGACCGGGGCGCGGCGCTGGCTGGTGGATGGCATCCCGGTGTCGCTGCGCAGCGGCATCGCTGCCGGCATCGGGCTGTTCCTGGCCTTCATCGGCCTGCAGGGGGCGGGACTGGTCGTCGACAGTCCGGCCACTCTGGTCACGCTGGGCGACCTGCACCAGGCCGAGCCGTTGCTGGCACTGGCCGGGCTGATCCTGATCGGCGTGCTGGATGCGCTGCGCGTGCGCGGCGCGATCCTGATTGGCATCCTGGCGGTCACCGGCGCCGGCCTGGCCCTGGGCAAGGTGCACTACGCCGGCATGATCTCGCTGCCGCCGAGCCTGGCTCCGACCCTGTTCAAGCTGGACATCGCCGGCGCGCTGACCCAGCACGGCGGCGTGCTCGCACTGCTGCACGTGCTGCTGGTGTTCCTGCTGGTGGAAATGTTCGATGCCACCGGCACCCTGGCCGGCGTGGCCCAGCGTGCGGGCCTGCTAGAAAGGCCGGAGCAGCGTCGGCATTTCGACCGGGCGCTGGTGGCCGACAGCACCGCCATCCTGGCCGGCTCGCTGCTTGGGACCTCCAGCACCACCGCCTACGTGGAGAGCGCCGCCGGCGTGCAGGCCGGCGGCCGCACCGGCCTGACCGCGCTGACCGTGGCCGCGCTGTTCCTGCTGGCGCTGCTGTTCTCGCCGCTGGCCGGCATGGTGCCCGCGTATGCGACCGCCCCGGCGCTGATCTACGTCGCCGGCCTGATGCTGCGCGAGCTGATCGACCTGGACTGGGGCGACGTCACTGAGGCGATGCCGGCCTGTCTGGCGGCGCTGGCCATGCCCTTCACCTATTCCATCGCCAACGGCCTGGCCCTGGGCTTTGTCAGCTACGCGCTGCTAAAGCTGGGCACCGGCCGCTGGCGTGGCGTGCATGTGGCGACCTGGGTGGTGGCCGCGCTGTTCGTCCTGCGTTTCGCGCTGTAGCGCACCTGTGCCCGCGCCGAGGGCGTGGGTTCTTTCGCAAGCAAACTCAAGAGGTCTGGATGCACGTGGTAGGCAGCAAGGCAATCTGGGGTGTGGTGTTGGGCGCGGTGCTGGCCGGCCCGGCGTGGGCCGCCGACGGTAGCCGCGCGATGTCCACCCGCGAGGCACAGGTCGCCGCGCGGATGCAGGCGGTCGCCGGCAACGGCGCGCAGCTGCGCGCCTTCCTGCAGGCCATGCCCAAGGGCGGCGACCTGCACAACCATCTGGGTGGCAGCGTCTACGCCGAGGACTTCCTCAAGTGGGCCGCGCAGGACGATGCCTGCATCAGCGTGGCCGACCACGCGCTGGTGATGCCGCCGTGCGGCGACGGCCAGGTGCCGGCCAAGGGCCTGGACGCGCGTGACCCGGCCTTCTATGCCGAGACGGTCGACGCGCTGTCGATGCGCAACTACATCCCCGGCCATCCGGCGGCCTCGGGACACGACCAGTTCTTCAGCACCTTCGGGCGCTTCAGTGGGCTGGAAGATCGTCGTGCCGAGGCGGTGGCCGTGACCCTGGAACAGGCCGCGCGCGACCACGTGTCGTATGTGGAGCTCATCGCCAATCCCGCGCAGTCCAAGACCTTGGGCGCCAAGGCCGGCGCACTGGCCTGGAACGGCCAGGATTTCGCCGCCGACCTGGCGCCGCTGCAGGCCGAGCTGCCGGCGCTGGTGGAACAGGCGCGGGCCTCCTTCGCCGAACTCGATGCGCGCGTGCGCCAACTCCTGCGCTGCGGCCAGGCCGATGCCAGTCCGGGCTGCCAGGTCGGCTACCGCTACCAGCCCTACGTGCTGCGCGTGCTGCCACCGCCGGTGGTGTTCGGCCAGATGGTCATGGGCTACGCGCTGGTCCAGGCCGACCCGCAGCGTTTTGCCGCGCTCAACATCGTCGCGCCCGAGGACAACCCGGTCGCGCTACGCGACTACCGGCTGCACATGGACATGTTCCGGTTCCTGTCCGGGCCTTACCCGCAGGTGCCGCTGACCCTGCATGCCGGTGAGCTGACCCTGGGCCTGGTGCCGCCGGCGGACCTGCGTTTCCACATCCGCGATGCCGTCGACGCGGGCGCCCGGCGCATCGGTCACGGCGTGGACATCGGCTACGAGGATGATGCCGCCGGCCTGCTGCGGGAGATGAGGGACCGGCATGTCGCGGTGGAGATCAACCTGTCCAGCAACGACGGGATCCTGGGCGTGAAAGGCACCGAGCATCCGCTGCACATGTACCTGGATGCTGGCGTGCCGGTGGTGCTGTCCACCGATGACGAAGGCGTCTCGCGCAGCGACATGACCCACGAATACCAGCGTGCGGTCACCGAGCAGGGCCTGGACTACGCCACGCTCAAGCAGATCGCGCGCAACGGCCTGACCTATGCCTTCATCCCCGGCCAGAGCCTGTGGGCCGCCGACGGCCGCACGCCCGGCAAGGCCTGCGCGGCGTCGCTGGCCGCCGGGCGCACCGATGCAGGCTGCGCCGCGCTGTTGAAGCAGAGCGAGAAGGCCCGCCGCCAGTGGCAGCTGGAGCGCGACCTGGCCGCCTTCGAGACCGCGCAGCTGCGGGAGGCCCGCTGATGGGGCGTCCCCACGGCCTGCTTGCCGGTGCGCTGTGGCTGCTCTCCATGCTGGCCACGCTGCCGGCGCGGGCGGGCGACAAGCAGCTGGTGATCCTGGACGATGACCTGGATGGCTTTGCCCCGGCCCAGGTGATGGCGCTGCAAGCGCCGGACGTGCAGGTGTTGGGCCTGACCACCGTCAGCGGCAACGTCTGGGCCAACGAGGCCACCGCCCATGCCCGGCGCATGCTGGAAATCACCGGCCATCCCGAGGTGCCGGCGGTGCAGGGGGCGATCAATCCGCTGGTCAACACCGAGACCGAGACCGAGCGCTGGGAAGCGCTGTACGGCAAGCTGGTGTGGAAGGGCGCGTGGATGAAGCACTGGGTCGAGCCGAACTTCCAGGGCGACCCCGCCTACCACGGCCCGGAGGTGGTTCCGGACCTGAAGCTGGGCAATCCGAGCGTGGTCAAGGCCGCCGCCGAACCTGCGGCGATGTTCCTGCTGCGCATGGTCCACGCCCATCCCGGTCAGGTCACGATCATCGCCACCGGGCCGCTGACCAATCTGGCCCTGGCCCAGCGCCTGGACCCGCAGTTCGCCTCGCTGGCCAAGCAGCTGGTGTACATGGGCGGCTCGCTGGAGCCACGGCAGGCGCGTGACAGCGCGGCGGCCAGGCAGTTCGCGCGCGAATTCGTCAACACGCCGCGGCGCGAGTTCAACATCCGCTTCGACCCGGAGGCGGCCAGCATCGTGATGCGCGCGCCGTGGAAGAAGATCGTGATGGTGCCGGTCGATCCGTCCACCGCCACCGAAGTCACGCCCGACCTGCTGGCGCGCATGCGCGATGCAAAGACGCCGATCGCCAAGGCCCTGGCGAGCCGCGCCACCGGCTTCCCATTGTGGGACGAGCTGGCCGTGGCGGTGTGGCTGGACCCATCGCTGATCACCGAATCCGAGCAGCTGATGGTCGACACCAACATCGACCACGGCCCCGGCTATGGCGACATCCTGTCCTGGAGCCCGCCCTACGCGCCGGGCCTGGGCGAGCAGCGCGAGACGGTGGTGCGCCAGATCGACGTGCCGCGCTTCGAGGCCTTGATGACGCGCCTGCTCACCCGGCCGCAGCCGCCGGCGGTGGGAGCAGCGGTGCCGTGAGTCTTGTCCTCTCCTCTCTGGGCACGCCCGTGTCCACCCTTCGCTTTGCAGGAATTCCGATGTCGTGGTCGATGTTCCGCCGTGGCCTGGCCATGGCTGTCCTGGCGTTGGTCGCACCGCTGCTCCAGGCCGCCGAGCCGCCGGTGCCGGCGCAGGTCCAACCCAGCGCCCGCATCCCGGTGAAGATGGTGGTGGTCGCCAACTTCGAGAACGGCCAGGACACCGGCGACAAGCCCGGCGAGTACCAGTTCTGGGTCGAGCGCGAGCATCTGGACCAGACCATCGCCGTGCGCGGCGCCGAGCATCCGATCCGGCGCAACGCCGATGGCCTGTACGGGCTGATGCTCGGGGACATGGACGCGTTCGTGATCGACCCGCGCTTCGATCTCACCCATACCTACTGGCTGTTCACCGGCATCTCCGGTGGCGACCCGAACCTGGTCTCGGTTGGCAGCGCGGCGTGGGCACGCTGGGTGGTCAATGGCGACCAGTTGCGCGAGTTCGACGACCGCCAGATTCCCAAGAACTGGCCGTATGGCCTGTTCGCCATCGGTGCGATGAAGCCCAACGCCCTGCCCACCGACCCCAACGGGTTTGGCAGCGTGGAAACCCCCGAGCAGCTGGGCATGGCCTATACGCTCAACCCCGCGCTGGTGCAGTGGGCCTATGCCCTGACCCGCGACGTGAAGATCCCCGACACCGCCGCGCTGGCTGCGCGGCGCAAGGCCTGGGTGGGCTTCCCCAACGCGCAGCGGCCGCCGCGCGTGATCCTGGGCGAGACCCTGGGTTCCAAGCGCTACTGGCATGGCTCCATGCGCAACCAGTGGGCGCAGGACTGGGTGAAGCTGTGGACCGGCGGCAAGGGGCGCTTTGCCATGACCAACATGGAAAGCCAGAACGCCGCGCAGCGGATCAAGCGCTACGGCCAGATGGGCCTGGTCGATCCCCAGCGTGTCCTGGTGCTGCGCACCGCAAGCAACCCCTCGATGCCACCGCCGGGCCAGGATCCGCTGGCGACCATCGGCGATGAGACGCCCGGCCAGGTCGCCGCCTACGAAGCCAACTACCGCGTGGGCGTGCCGGTGGTGCACCAGCTCCTGCGGCACTGGGACCAGTACCGCGACGTCCTGCCCGGCGCGGCCACGCAGGCGAAGTAAAGCAGGAGTTTTCAGCAGTTCTGGCCCAGGGAATGGCCCACAGGGCGCACCGCATGAAGTCACCGGACGCAGCGCCGGTGCGACAGGCGGGAGGCCGACATTTCCATCGCTCCAACCCTTCCCCACACAGGCAATCCCCACATGAACAAAGGCATCCTGACCCTCGCCGTGACGGCCGCGCTGTATGCGACCGCCGGTGTCGCCTTCGCCCAGGAAGCGACGGGCGACGAGAGCGCCCAGCGCTCCAGCGTCACCACCACCTCCAACACCACCAACTCCAATGCCACCCAGCGCGCGCGCCAGCTGGACACGGTGAAGGTCTCCGGCACCACGCTGTCGCTGGGTGGCGGCAACATGCAGATCCAGGACGCGCCCAAGGCGGTGTCCACCATCGGCCGCGAAGCCATCCTCAAGACCGCGCCGGGCGCCAACTTCACTCAGATGCTGACCAGCATCCCGGGCGCGGTCTCGGCCACCAACGACGTGACCGGCCTGAACGACGGTAACTTCACCGTGCGTGGCTTCCCGGCCGACGAAGTCGGTGTGACCGTCAACGGCGTGCCGATCAACGACTCGGGCAACTACAAGATGTACGCCACCGAGTACGGCGACACCGAGAACATGGGCGACATCACCGTCGAGCAGGGCTACCCCAGCGTGACCTCGCCGGTGATCGGCGCGGCCGGCGGCAACATCGCCTGGGTCACCGTCGATCCGACCCACGATGCCGGCCTGGACTTCAGCCAGAGCTTCGGCAGCAACAACTACAAGCGCACCTTCCTGCGCTACAACACCGGCGACACCGGCCCGGTGCGTTCGTGGATCTCCTACTCCAACAACCAGACCGACCTGTGGCGCGGTGCCGGTCAGTCCAAGGTCACCAAGATCGACGCCAAGTCGGTGTGGACCATGGACGACGGCGATTCGATCACCGGCTCGGTGCAGTACAACCGCGAGGTCAAGAACAACTACCGCAACCTGACCAAGGCGCAGATCGCCGCCAACGGTTACCACTACGGCTACACCGAGTCCTACGAGTCGGCCAATGCGGGCGACTGGGTGGGCACCGAGGTCAATCCGTTCCGCAGCTGGATCGCCAGCCTGGACGGGGAATTCACCCTCAACGACAGCCTGCATCTGTCGGTCGTACCGTACATGGTCTATGGCTACGGCGGTGGCAGCTACGGCTTCGCCAACACCTACGTGTTCTTCACCTCCGACACCTACCGCCCGGGCATCCACGTCAAGTTCAAGCAGGACTTCGGCATGAACGACAGCCTGGAGTTCGGCTTCCTGGCCGAGCGCCCGCGTCAGCAGGGCTCCAACGTCTATCTGCCGGCCGACGATCAGGGCAATCCGGCTGACATCTGGGGCCACGACAGCCAGTACTACTCGCACAACGCCAACGGCACCCCGCGGGTGGCGTATCGCTTCTACTCGACGACCCCGACCTATCGCGTGTTCGCGACCAATACCTGGACGCCCAACGACCAGTGGACCATCACCGCCGGCGGCGCCTACACCTGGGTCAAGCGTGAAGGCTGGTATTCGACCTGGCCGGGTGCGGACAACGGCATCAGCCTGACCTCGCCCGCGTCCAGCACGCTCTATGCGTCCGGCTCGCACACCTACAAGAAGTTCACCCCGTCGGTGGGCGTGAAGTTCCAGGCCAACGAGCAGAACCAGTTCTTCGCCGGCGTCGGCCAGGCCTATCGCGCCCCGATCAATACCTCGGCGCTGTATGACTTCTGGAACGCCGCCTATGCCAACGCCATCGGCGGCCAGCCCTCGCTCAGCGATGCCGAGCCGGAGCAGTCGCTGACCGCCGACATCGGCTGGCGCTTCTACGGTGACAGCCTGAGCGCGGTGGTCGACCTGTATGCGACCAACTTCGACCACAAGCAGTTCAGCGGCTCGGACCCGGTGACCCGTGCGCCGGTGTACTACCAGCTGGGCAGCACCCAGATGCGCGGCGTCAACACCGAGCTGAGCTACAAGTTCGACGACAACTGGTCGGTGTACGCGTCCTATGCGTACAACAAGAACGAGATGAAGAGCGACGTCACCCTGGGCACCACGACCTATGCCACCGACGGCAAGACCATGGTCAACGCCCCCAAGAACGTCGGCTACGCCTCGGTCAACTTCACCGATGCGGCCTTCTGGGCCAGCCTGAGCGTCAACGCGCAGAGCAAGATCTGGGGCACGTTCCTCAACTACGACGGGTCCGATGCCGGTGGCTTCGCGGTGGTCAACCTCAACGGCGGTTACAACTTCCAGGACTTCGGTGGCCTGCACAAGCCGTACGTGAAGGTGAACCTGTACAACCTGGGCGACCGCAAGGCGCTGACCTATTCGTCGACGACCTCGCTGAGCACCAGCGCGGCGGCGGCCTCCTGGCAGCTGCTGCAGGACCGCACGGTCATGGTGACCTTCGGCGGTTCGTTCGACCTGTAAGACCGTTGTCCCGCACGGCCCGGCGTGGCGGCTTCGATCGCCGCCCGGACCCTGCACCGCCACGGCCCGGTGTCTCCGGGACGTGGCGCGCCTTTCTCGTCGATGCCTGCCGTCCATCGCGTCCGCGCGTCCCGGGCGACAGGCATCGCTTTATCCAAGTTCGACGTCACCGGAGCGTGCGCATGTCCCGTCCCACCCAGCTCATCTGCCTGCTGGCCCTGTTCGCCGCGGCGATCATGCCGGCCCGCGCGGCGCCGCTGGCGCCCAAGGTCATGGTGATCACCATGTTCGGGCCGGAAGCGGCCCCCTGGCGCGAGGCGGAAAGCTTCACCCGGCATGTCGAGGTCGTCGGGCTGTCGCCGCGCTACCCGCAGGTCGATTGCACGGACGCCGGCCTGTGCCTGGTCACCACCGACATGGGCAAGGCCAACGCGGCCAGCACGCTTACGGCCCTGGTGGTCTCGCCGGACTTCGACCTGCGCCAGACCTACTTCCTGATCGCGGGCATCGGCGGCGTCGATCCGGACGATGCCACGCTGGGTTCGGCCCTGTGGGCGCGCTATGCGATCGACGGTGGCCTGGTGCACCTGGTCGATCCGCGCCAGCAGCCCGCCGGCTGGTCCTCCAACGTCCTGATGCTGGGGGCCAACGCACCGGGGCAGAAGAGCACCTGGAGGACTGACAACGAATTGTTCCAGCTCGACGAAGCGCTGCTGCAGAAGGCCTATGCGCTCAGCGCCCAGGTCCCGCTGGAGGACAGCGATGTGGCCAAGGCCTACCGCCAGCGCTATCCGCAAACCGCCGCGCACAGTTCACCGGGGGTTGGCATCTGCGACACGCTGACCGGCGACACCTATTGGCATGGCAGCCTCATCGCGCAGGCCTTGCAGGCTTACGTGCAGCTGACTACCGAGGGCAAGGGCAACTACTGCACCACGCAGATGGAGGACAATGCCACGCTGACCGCGCTCAAGCGGGGTGCCGAGGCCGGCAAGCTGCGGTTCGACCGCATCGCGCTGCTGCGCACGGCCTCCAACTTCGACCGCGAGGCGCCCGGGCAGGAGGTCGGGGCATCGTTGTCAGCCAAATCGGGTGGCTTCCTGCCAGCTACCCACAATGCCTACCGTGTTGGGCACGCGCTGGTCGCCGACATCCTCGCGCGCTGGGATGTCTGGGCGCGGGGCGTGCCGAAGGAGTGATTCCCTGATGCGCCCGTTGCGTCCCATCCTGTTGTCCTGTTTCACCCTGGCGTTGTTGACCCCGTTGGCCGATGCCTGGGCACAGGCCCGGTTGAGTCAGCGCCCGCTGATCGTGGCCCATCGCGGCCGGGCTTCGGCCGACCAGCCCGAGAACAGCCTGGCCCAGATGCAGCAGGTCGCCGGCCTCAAGGTCGCCGTGGAGATGGACCTGGCCAGCAGCCGCGATGGCGTGCTCTACCTGCTGCACGACGACACCCTGGACCGCACCACCGATGGTCACGGGCCGATCGGTGCGCAGGACAGCACCGCCCTGGACGCGCTGCACCTCAAGGACGGCAAGGGTCAGGTGACCGCGCAGTCGCTGCCTCGTCTGACCCAGGTGCTGGACTGGGCCGCCGGTGTCCCGGACGTGCTCCTGATGCTGGACCTCAAGGGCACGCCGGTGTCCAAGGTCGCCCCGTTGCTGCAGGCGCGCCAGCTCGCTGGCCGCACGATCCTGCTGACCTTCGATCGGCCCCATGCGATCGAGGCCTTGCGTCATGCCAACGGTGCCATGGTCTCGGTCCTGGTCAACACCGGCTCGGACATCGCCTACTACCAGCGCATCGCCGCGGGCCGTCCCCTGGCGATGTATGTCCCGCAGGGGGCCAAGTCCTCGCGCTATGCCGACGCGCATGACGCCGGGGCGGTGGTCATCAGCGATGTGAACCAGGACGCCCTGACCGGCACCGACATCCTCGCCGATCAGGTCGCCAAGGACGGTTGCCGGGCCTACCTGGACTATGTGGGCAAGTACCACATCGATGCGCTGGTGACCAATCGTCCGACCTGCGCGGCCGAGCCGCTCAAGTAGCGGGTGTCCTCCAGTACGACAGCAGACGGGCCGCGCGATGCGGCCCGTCTGCGTTTGGGAAGCGTTGCCGTGGACTACGGCAGGCCGGCCAGCCAGTCGTCGTCGCTGCCATCGTTGACGTCGGCGAACAGCGGCGTTGAGAAGTAGCGCTCGCCGGTGTCGGGCAGCATGGCCAGCACCACCGAGCCGTCCACCGCCTTTTCGGCGATGTCCAGCGCGCTGGCCAGGGTCGCCCCGGAGGAGATCCCGACAAAGATGCCTTCCTCGGCCGCCAACCGGCGCGAGGTCTCGATCGCGCGCGCATCGTCCACGGTCACCAGTTCGTCGTAGACGTCCCGGTTGAGCACCTCGGGGATGAAGTCCGGGGTCCAGCCCTGGATCTTGTGCGGCTTCCATTCGTCGCCCTTGAGCAGGGCGGCACCGGCCGGCTCGGTGGCGATGATCTTGGTTTCCGGACGCGCGGCCTTGAGCACTTCGCCCACCCCGGTCAGGGTGCCGCCGGTGCCCCAGCCGCTGACGAAGAAGTCCAGCCGCTGGCCGGCGAAGTCGCGCAGGATTTCCGGCGCGGTGGTGTTGCGGTGATAGGCCGGGTTGGCCGGGTTGGTGAACTGGCTGGCCAGGAACCAGCCGTGCTTGTCAGCCAGTTCCTTGGCCTTCTTGACCATGCCACTCCCGCGCTCGGCGGCCGGGGTCAGGATGACCTTGGCGCCGTAGGCGCGCATCAGCTTGCGGCGCTCCACCGAGAAGGTCTCGGTCATGGTGGCCACGAACTTGTAGCCGCGCGCGGCGCAGACCATCGCCAGGGCCACGCCGGTGTTGCCCGAGGTCGCCTCGACCACCGTGTCGCCAGGCTTGATCAGGCCCTTGGCCTCGGCGTCCAGGATGATCGCCAGGGCCAGGCGATCCTTGACCGAGCCGCCCGGATTGAAGGACTCGACCTTGACGTAGACGGTCTTGCCCGCTGGTGCCAGGCGCTTGAGCTTGACCACCGGGGTGCGGCCGATGGTGTCCAGGATGTTGTCGTAGATGGCCATGCGAAACGGTCTCCGTTGCGAAGCGTGGAATCAGGCGGCGCGCGACAGGGAAGGCGCGTCAACGTTGGACGGGGCGCTGGGGGCTGACAACGGCGCGGCGCCGTACCAGTGCAGGGTGTGGGCCAGCGCGGCAACTTCACCGAGGATCAGCAGCGCCGGCGAATGCACGTCGAACGCACGTGCGGTGTCGGGCAGGTCGGCCAGGGTCCCGGTGACCACCCGCTGCTCACGGCGCGAGCCGTTTTCCACCAGCGCGAACGGGGTGGTCGCGGCGCGGCCGTGGGCGATGAGCTGGTCGCGGAAGGTCGCCAGCCCGGCCACGCCCATGTATACGGCCAGGGTCTGGCGCTCCTGGGCCAGCGCCTGCCAGTCCAGGGTGTCCATCGAGTCCTTGCAGTGGGCGGTGACCAGGCGCACGGCTTGGGCATGGTCGCGATGGGTGAGCGGAATACCGGCGTAAGCCGCGCAGGCCAATGCCGCGGTAATGCCGGGCACCACTTCGAATGGCACTCCGTGCGCCTTGAGCGCCTGCAGCTCCTCGCCGCCGCGGCCGAACACGAACGGATCACCGCCCTTGAGCCGTACCACGCGCTTGCCGGCACGGGCGTGCTCGAGCATCAGGGCGTGGATGTCCTCCTGGCGGGTGCTGTGGCCTCGGGCCGACTTGCCGACCTCGATGCGGGTGGCGTCGCGACGCGCCATCGCCAGGACATCGGCACTGACCAGGCGGTCGTGCAGGATCACGTCGGCTTCGTTCATCGCGCGCAGGGCATTGAGGGTGAGCAGGCCGGCATCGCCGGGGCCGGCGCCCACCAGGGTCACGGTGCCGACGGCGGGCGCGGCGGCGGCGCTGACCAGGGCCTGGTCGAACGCGGCCAGGGCGGCGGCGTCCTGGCGCTGGCGCAGCAGGCGCGGCACCGCGCCGGCCAGCAACTGCTCGAAGAAGCGCCGGCGCGCGCCCATCTCCGGGAAGCGTGCGCGGATGCGCGTGCGCTGGCGGCCGAGCAGCGAGACCAAGGCGCCCCACGAGTCGTCCAGCAGGGTTTCCAGATGGCGGCGGATGTGGCGCGCCACCATCGGCGCATGGCCGCCGCTGGAGATGGCGATCTGCAGGTCGCCGCGTTCGACGAGGGCGGGGACCTGGAAGCTGGACAGCTCGGCGTCGTCGACCACGTTGGCCAGCAGGCGGCGGGCCTCGGCTTCGGCGGCCACGGCGCGATTGACGGTCCCATCGTCGGTGGCGGCGATCACCAGCCACACCGCGTCCAGCCAGTCCGGGGTGAAGTCGCCGCGCTGCCAGGCGATGCGGCCTTCGGCAGCCCACTGCGCCAGGCGTGGGGTGAGCGCGGGCGCGCCGACGCGGGGCAGGGCGCCGGCATGCAGCAGGGCCTCGATCTTGCGTTCGGCCACCGCACCTCCGCCCACCACGCGTACGGCGCGGCCACGCAGGTCGGCGAACAGGGGAAACAGGGCAGCGCTCACGGGCAGGGCGTCGGGTGGTCCGGGGGCACGACGCTACGCGCGGCCCATGGCCATCGGAAATGACTTGCCGCTGCGTTCAGATAACCCTACGTTATAAGCGCGCACGGCTTGAGCACGTAGAGTCGGCATCCCCTTCCCACCCGCGCCGGCGGACGCGCGAGCCTTCCCGATGACCCTGACCCAGCTGCGCTACCTGGTCGCCATCGCCGATGCGGAGTTCAACATCACCGTGGCGGCCGCGCGCGTGCACGCCACCCAGCCCGGGCTGTCCAAGCAGCTCAAGCAACTGGAGGACGAGCTGGGCTTCCTGCTGTTCGTGCGCAAGGGGCGCAGCCTGGAGTCGGTGACCCCGGCCGGCGAGGAAGTCATCCAGCGCGCGCGCCTGGTCCTGGCCGAAGCCAACAACATCCGCACCTACGCGGCCAACCAGCGCCGCGAGAGCCAGGGCCAGCTGGTCCTGGCCACCACCCATACCCAGTCGCGCTTCGTCCTGCCCCACGCGGTGGCGCAGATCAAGCGCGCCTATCCGCAGGTCAGCGTGCACCTGCAGCAGGCGGCCGAGTCCGATGCCCTGGACCTGCTGGGGCGCGGCGACGCCGACATGGCGGTGATCAGCACCTCCGGCGACGTACCGCCGGCCGGGCTGGCCGTTCCGCTGTACCGCTGGCGGCGGTTGGTGGTGGTGCCGCGCGGCCACGCGCTGGATCGCAAGGGCGCGCCCGCGCCGGACCTGGCGACCCTGGCCGCGCAGCCGCTGATCAGCTACGAATCCTCCACCCGGCCCGGCTCGTCCCTGCAGCGGGCCTTCGCCGAGGCCGGGCTGGAACCGGACATCGCCCTGACCGCGCTGGACGCGGACCTGATCAAGACCTACGTGCGCACCGGCATGGGCGTGGGCCTGCTGGCGGAGATGGCGGTCAGCATCGGCGATACCGACCTGCGCGCGTGGCCAGCGCCCAGGGAGATCAGCGAGTGCATCGCCTGGGCCGTGCTGCCGCGCGAACGCGTCCTGCGCGACTACGCGCTGGACCTGGTCAACGTGCTCGCCCCGCAGATCGACAAGCGCGACCTGCGCCAGGTGATGGACGGCAATCGGGAGCCTGACTGGCCGCTGCCGCCAACCTGGGAATCGCTCACCCAGACCATCACCAGCTGACCGGTCCCGCCCGGGGGCATCTCGTGTGGAGGGTGATCGGTCTGGTCAACCCCAGTCTGCGCGTCCTCCAAGGAGGAACACGCGGACTTGAAGCGGCCGTCGATCCTGGACTACGGCGTCCAGACCATTTGAGGCGGGCCTACGGCGAACGCGCTGGTGGCGTCCTGTGCGGGTAAGGCGGGTCCGGCCCCCACCGGCGATCATCGCCGGGTCGTGTGGCCGCAAGCGGTGCTGGCGCCGGCACGTCGCGCGGCGCCGGTGAATGCTCACTGCCGCTGGCGCACTGGCGTCAGCAGGTCGATGGGAGCGCGACGTGCTTGCCCAGAGCAGACGCCGGTGCCTCGCTGTCCGTCTCGCTTCCCACCAGGGCGTACAGGCGCGAAGACTGCTGCTGCAGGTCGCCGGCCGAGGCGGCGATGGCCTGAACCACCGTCGACTCCTGCTGGCTGCGGTCGTTGATGGCCTGCAGCTCCTGACGGGCCTGCACGACTCCCTCCAGTTGCTGGCGGCTGGAGCTGGCGATGCCAGCGACTGACTGGCTGACCTCCAGCACCGCTGACAACGCTTGTTGCATCACCGCGCCAGCCTCGCCGGCCAGGCGTTCGCCGTCGTGGACGCGGGCGGTGGCGTCCTCGATCAGCGTGCGGATTTCCCGAGCCGAAGCGGTGCAGCGCATCGCCAGGTTGCGCACTTCGCTGGCCACGACGGCAAAGCCCCGTCCCATCTCGCCTGCACGCGCGGCCTCGACCGCGGCATTGAGCGCCAGGATGTTGGTCTGGAAGGCGATGCCGTCGATGACCTGGATGATGTCGGTGATCCGGTCGTTGGCGGCGCGGATCTGTCCGCTGCCGGTGACCACGCCTGCGATCACCTCGGCGCCCTGCCGCGCCACCGCAGCCGAGCGCTCGGCGCCGTCGCGGGCGGCATCGGCATTGTGGGCGTTGTCGCGCACCGTCTCGGCCAGGGCATTGATCGAGGCCACGGTGCGCTGCACCGAGGCGGACTGCGCCTGGATACGCGTGGACAGATCGCGGTTGCTGTCGGCGATATGCCGCGCGCTGGCGTCGACCCGGGCGGCCACGGCGCCGGCCTGCTCGACCAGCGTGGTCATGCGCGCGCTATCGTTCACCTGGGCGGTGATGTCGCTGGCGTACTTGACCACCTTGTAAGGACGCCCGGCGCCGTCCAGCACCGGATTATAGGAGGCTTGAATCCATACCGGCCGCCCATCCTTGCGCAGGCGCTGATATCGGCCGGCGTCCAGTGCACCGCTCCCCAGCTTGGCCCAGAACCGCCGATAGTCTTCGCTGGCGCGGGTGGCGGGGTCCACGAACATGCCGTGATGCTGGCCGCGCACCTCCTCCAGGCGATAACCCAACAGGTCCAGAAAGTTGGCATTGGCATGGAGGATGTTGCCCCGCAGATCGAATTCGATCACCGCCATGGCCTTGTCGATGGCCGCGATGCGACTTTCGCAGTCGGCGGCCCGGGTCACCTGGTCGGTGATGTCGGTGGCGTACTTGATCACCTTGTAGGGCCGCCCGTCCGCATCGAGGATGGGATTGTAGGAGGCGCGCAGCCAGACCTCCCGGCCGTGCCGGTCGATGCGTCGATAGCGGCCGGCATCCAGTTCGCCCCGGCTGAGCTTTTCCCAAAACCTCTGATAGGCCGGGTCCTTGCGCTCGGCCGGATCGACGAACAGACGATGGTGCTTGCCCAGGATCTCCTCGCGCGTGTAGCCCATGGCCTTGAGGAAGTTTTCGTTGGCCTCCAGCACGTGCCCGTTCAGGTCGAACTCGATCACCGCCATGGCCTTGTCGATCGCAGTGATGCGGCTTTCCATCTCGGCAGCGCGGCGCATCGCGTCGGTAATGTCGTTGGCGTACTTGATCACCTTGTAGGGACGCCCGGCGGCGTCGAGCACCGGATTGTAGGAGGCTCTGATCCATACCTCGCGCCCGTCCTTGCCCAGACGCTTATAGCGCCCGCTGTCGAACGCACCACTGCCCAGGCGCTGCCAGAACTGGCGGTAGTCCTCGCTATCGGCCTGGCCCGGAGCCACGAACAGGCGATGGTGCCGACCGATGATCTCCTCGCGCTGATAACCCATCACCTGCAGGAAGTTGTCGTTGGCAGCCCGAATGGTGCCGTCCAGATCGAATTCGATCACGGCCATGACCCGATCCACGGCGGCCAGTTGCGCGCGCTGATCGCCGCGCGGCCGCAAGCGCAGCCAGTTGCGCCAGAAGGAGGCGGGGGGCGGAGAGATGCGGGACATGGTGAACTGCCTTGAAGAGGAAAGAAGCCGACCGCGATTGCGCCCTTCCGCGAGCACCCCGGCGGCAACGCCGGGCACTCATATCCAAGACGCTCCATGCCGGCGAAAGACGGCAGGAGCGTCAGGGAGGATGACGCCGCGTTGTCTTATCGGCAGACCATGTCCTGGGCTGAAGACCTGCCAGGCAGCAGAAATGGCTTGCTCAGCGATGCATTCAGGCGCGGGCCATGGACACGGTGAAGCGAGTCCCACGGCCGGGGTGGGTGGTCAGGCGGACTTCGCTGCCCAGCGTCTGGGCGGTGCGGCTGACGATCCACAGGCCCAGGCCCAGTCCGTCGCTGGCCGGGTCGCCCTGACGGAAGGCATTGAAGACCTCATGGGTGGTCTGCGCGTCCATGCCTTGGCCGGTGTCCAGGACTTCCAGCAGGACCTGATCGCCACGTCGACGGCAGCCAACCAGCACCTTGCCGGTGGCGGTGTACTTGATCGCATTGCCCACCAGGTTGCCGATCACCGTGGCCAGCAGCGTGGGATGGCTGCGTACGCGCAGGTCCGTGTGGACCGCGTGCAGTGCCAGTCCGCGCTGCTCGGCCTGGCGGCGCCAGGTTTCCAGCACCGGCGCAAGCACCTGGGCGATCGGGAACTCGGTCATGCGCGGCGAGGTTCCCGAGCCTCCCGCCGCCGCCATGGTGGCCAACTGCTCGAAGTCCTTGGCGATGCCAGCGAGGGACTGCTTGGCGCTTTCCAGCTGCGCGGCCAACGGTGGCTCGACACTGCGACGGACCTTCTCGATCGTGTAGGAGGCCGCGCGCAGCGGCGTCTTCAGGTCGTGCCCGGCGATGGCCATCAGCCGGCCACGGTAATGCGCTGCTTCCTGCGCATAGGCCAGGGTACGGCGTAGTTCCAGCTGGGCCATGGCCTGCCGTGCCAACGCGGTCAGCGCCTCGCGCTGGGCCTCCGAAAGCCGTCGCGGCTGGGTGTCGAGCACGCAGACGGTCCCCAGTGGCAATCCGTCCGAAGTCTTGAGCAGCGCACCGGCGTAGAAGCGCAGGTGCGGGTCGCCGGTGACCAGTGGATTGCGGACGAAGCGCGGGTCTTCCAGCGTGTCCTCGACCACGAACAGCGCGTCCTGCGCGATCGCATGGGCGCAGATCGAAGAGGTCCTTGGTGTCTGCGGCGCTTCCAATCCCACCCGGCTCTTGAACCATTGCCGGTCGTGGTCGACCAGACTGACCAGCGCCATGGGCGTGCCGCAGATCAGCGCCGCTATACGGGTGATGTCGTCGAAGGCCGGCTCGCTTGGCGTATCCAGGATCCGGTAGCTGCGCAAGGCTTCCAGGCGCAGGCTTTCAGAAGTTGGCGTCGGTGTCTCGGCGATGGCCTCGGGGGCAGGCTCTGGGTTCGTCGAATCCATGGTCACAAGGGGCGCCGGAAAAGCGGGGCCGCGAGCTTAAGCCACCGGCGCATGCGGCGACGTCAATGGCGTTCGAAGAGCGACCCGACCTGGACCATGGTCTAGACTGCACGCCATGCTGCGTCACCGTCGCTTCCTGCTCGCCATGCACCGGCTCGCCCTGATAGGTGTGCTGATGATGGCCATCGCGCCGGCGGTGAGCCGTTGGATGCAGTGGCACGGCGCGCAGGCGCACGTCGCGCACCTGGTGGAACTGTGCACGGGGCAGGGCCTGCGGCTGGTCGATCTGGATCACCTCTCCGATGGCGCGCGCGCGCCGGCCGTAGCGATGGAGCACGCGGGCATGGACCACGGCGACGGCATGCCCATGCCGGCCGGGCACGACGGCGCCGCCTGTGGCTACTGTGTGCTGGCGGCCAACCTGCTGCCCTTCGTGCTGCTGGCGCTGATCCTGCCGCTGCTTCAGCCCGCGTCACGTGCGCTTCCCTTGCGACATGTTCTGCCGCGCCTGCACGCGGCCTGGCCGGCCCACGCCGCGCGCGGCCCACCGCTCCACGCCTGATACACGCCGTTCTTGATCCGCTGCCGGCCTCGCGTGGGCCAGCGGCGGCCACTCCGTGTTCGCTGGAGCTTTATTCCGTGGAATCCTTCCGTTTGCCGCCCGATCGGGCGGTATCGTGGCGTCGTGCGCCGACGCGACCGTTCTGCCTCGGCCTGGCCTTGCTGGCCTGCACCGGCCAAGCCGCCGCCCTGGAGCAGGACGATGCCGTGCTCACCCTGGGCCAAGTGCAGGTCCAGGCCGCAAACCGCGGCGCCTTGCCTGCGCACAAGGTCATCACTTCGGTCGATGTGGTCGGCGCCGATCAGGTGCGCGACCAGCATGTGGACAACACCTGGGAGTTGTTCGGCAAGGTGCCGGGCATGCAGCTCACCCCGTTCCGCATGGGCACGGTGGGGGGCAGTTTCTCGTTCCGCGGGTTCAATGCCGAGGGGCGCATCAACGCGGTCAAGCTGCTGATCGATGGCATTCCCAGTAACGACAACGCTGGCGCGATGCCCTACCTGGACGCGGTGATGTCCGGCGACATCGCCGCCATCGAAGTCGTGCGCGGCACCAACGATGCGCGCTACGGGCTCAACGCCATCGCCGGTGACGTCAATCTGGTCACCCGCACCGGCGGCAACGAGGGCCGGCTGAACCTCACCCTCGGCAGCTACGGCACGCGCGAGGTGCAGTTGTCCAAGGGCTTCGAATCCGGCCCTTGGACGCAGAACTACTTCCTCGGCTGGCGCGATTCGGATGGCGCCCGGGATCATGCCGACGCGGTGAAGCGCAACTTCGCCGCCAAGTGGGGTTACAACGCACAGGACGATCGCTGGCGCGCGCTGCTGAGCACGCGCTACTACCGCAATGACGCGCGCGAGCCGGGTTACTTCAGCACCTATGCGCTGGCGAAGGCCACCCCGCGCGACGCGGTGTCCTACGCGGCGGCAGACGGCGGGCAGCGCCAGACTGCGCAGACCGCGCTGCACCTGGACGGTCGCCTTGGGCAGGCCTGGACCTGGAGCGGCAAGGCCTACGTCAACCGCTACACCAATGCGCGGTTCGTGCGCTTCTCGCAGACCGGCAGCCAGCAGGAGCGCGACAACGACGAGACCCAGCGGGGCCTGCTCGCGACTGCGACCTGGAGCCCGAGCGGCATGTTCGCGCTGGAAGGTGGCGCGGACGCACAATGGCAGGACAACACCGCGCGGCGCTGGCGGACCGCGTCACAGGCCCGCCTGGCGCTGACCCGCGATTGGGATTACACGCTCGACACGCGCGGCGCCTATCTGCAGGCGGTGCTGCAGCCGATCGAAGGGCTCAAGCTGGTGCCGGCATATCGCATCGACCGTGTCGACGGCGCCCTGCACGACCGCATCACCGGCCTGCGCTACGACACCTACGGCTACGGCACCATCCGCCAACCCAAGTTCAGCGCCTCGTATGCGTTGAACGAGGCCACGACGGCCTACGCCAACTGGGGTCGCACCTTCCAGATCGGAGCCGGCGATGGTGCGTATCGCACCACCGTCCACGATCTCGGTCCGTCGATCAACGATGGCTGGGAAGCGGGCTTCAAGCTGGTGCCGACGCCGTGGCTGAGCGGGCGAGTGGCGTACTGGGAGCAGCGCGCCTCCGGTGAGGTCGCCACCGTGCTAGGCGCCACCGGCACCGGCAGCGATGTCACCAATGTCGGCCGCACCCTGCGGCGTGGCTGGGATCTGCAGGCCAACCTGCAGCCGGGGCAACGCTGGAGTGCGTGGTTCGCCTACTCGCGGCAGAAGGCCACGGTGGCCGAGGCCGCACCGGATGCGCCGCTGACCGAAGGCCGTCAGATCGAGAACGTGCCGCGCTGGCTGGCGAGCGCCGGCGTGGACTGGCAGGTCACCGACCGGGTGAAGCTCAGCGCCTGGGGCAACGGCCAGGGCGATTATTATCTCGAACGCACCAATACGCTGGGCCGCTACGGCAGCTACGCGCTGGCCAACCTCGGCGCGACCTGGACGCTGGACGCGCGCAACGAAGTCTCGCTGCAGCTGAAGAACGTCACTGATCGCTTCTACGTCTACGCGTGGTACGACAGCGGCAGCTATGGCTTCTCGCCTGGCGACGGGCGTGCGCTCTATGCCAGCTGGACCTGGAGCTTCTGATGGCCGCGCTTGCGACGACGACCCGGCGTGGCATCGGTGCCGCTTCGCTGTATCGCGCGGTGTGGCGCTGGCACTTCTACGCAGGCCTGCTGGTGCTGCCGTTCCTGGCGTGGCTGGCGCTGACCGGCGCGGGCTTTGTCTATCACAAGCCATTGGACCGGCTGGTGCATCACGCGTTGCTGGTCGTGCAGCCGAGCGCGACGCAGGCGACGCCGCAACGCATCGCCGATGCTGCCCTGGCCGCGCAGCCGGGCCAGGTGTTCCGCTATACCACCCCGGCCCAGGCCGATGCGTCGGCGGAAGTCGGCGTGATCACCGCGACCGGTGCGCGCCGCGTGGTCTATGTGGATCCGGCCGATGCGCGGGTGCTGGGGTCGTTACCGGATCGCGGCACCTTCGGCTGGACGCTGCGCCGTTTGCATAGCCTGGATCTGCTCGGCGCCTGGGCCAGCGCGCTGATCGAACTGGCCGCCGGCTGGACGATCCTGCTGGTGCTGACCGGCGTCTACCTGTGGTGGCCGAGGGGGAGGACAGGCGGCGTGGTCACGGTGCGCGGCAGGCCGACGCAGCGGCTGTTCTGGCGCGACCTGCATGCGGTGCTTGGCATCGGCGCGGGCGCGGCGGTGCTGTTCCTGGCGCTGACCGGGATGCCGTGGTCGTGGCTGTGGGGCGCGCAGGTCAACCAGTGGGTCAATGGACACAACTTCGGCTATCCGGCCGGCGTGCGCGTGCAGGTGCCGATGTCGCAGGCGCGCCTGGCGCAGACCACGGTGCCGGCCTGGTCGCTGGCGCAGGCGCGCCTGCCGCAGTCGATGCCCAAGGATGCGATGGCCGACATGCCCGGCATGAATCACCCGGGTCACGCCAGGAGTGCTGGCACCGCGCCGCAAGTCGGTGCGATCGGGCTGGACCGCGCATTGGCGATCTTCGCTGCGCGCGGCATCGGCGCCGGCTACAGCGTGTCGATGCCGCAGGGTGCGCGCGGCGTGTATACCGCCTCGCTCTACAACGGACACCTGGATCAGCAGCGGGTGATCCACCTGGACCAGTACAGCGGCAAGGTGCTGCTGGATATGGACTATGCCGACTACGGCCCGGTGGCCAAGGCGTTTGAGTGGGGCATCAACGTGCACATGGGCGATGAGTTCGGCAATGCCAACCGGCTGCTGCTGGTGCTGGCCTGTGCCTGCACGCTGCTGCTCTGTGTCAGCGCGGCGGTGATGTGGTGGAAGCGGCGTCCGCGCGCCGGGTTGGGCGTGCCGCCGCTGCCCGCGCAGCCGCGGGCGCTGAAGATGGTCGTGGCGCTGCTGGCGGTGGGAGGCGTGCTGTTCCCGTTGGTGGGCGTTTCACTGCTGCTGGTGCTGGTGTTCGATCTTGGCTGGATGCAGCGCCGGCAGCGGCGTCTGCACACAACGTAGGACAGACAGCGGGCGACCGTGCCGGCATGCTGTCCCCAACGGCGGCGTCGTCCGCCATCGACCTTGAAGGAGAGGGCAAGGCGCATGTTCAAGACCATCGTTATCGCGGGGCTGCTGGGGTTGTTGCCCGTGGCCCAGGCCGCCACGCCGTCGCCGGCCATCCAGGTGCGCGAGGCCTGGACGCGGGCCACACCGCCGCATGCACCGACGGCGGTCGGATACCTGACCCTGGTCAACACCGCGGCACAGGCCGACCGGCTGGTGGGCGCGCGCTCGCCGGCGGCGGCGCGCGTGGAACTGCACGAGAGCGCCATGCAGGGCGGGGTCATGCGCATGCGCCAGGTGGATGGCGTGGATCTGCCTGCCGGCGCAACCGTGTCGCTGGCCCCGTCCGGCACGCATCTGATGCTGGTCGCCCCCACCGGGCCGCTGGTGGCCGGGCAGCAGGTGGAGGTCACCCTGTCCTTCGCCCACGCGCCGGACCTAGTCGTGCACCTGAAGGTGATGCCGCTGGGCGCGGCCGGTCCCCACGACATGCACGACATGCACATGTGACCGGTTAAGGTCGAGGCCAAGCGGACCCGGTGTGGTCCGCCTCGCCGACCGGGGAACAGCGGGCATGAAGCGTCTTTCGCGAATGGTGGCGCGTCTTTACGCACCGGCGCCGGTGCTGGTCGCCACTGGCTGGGGCCTGTCCTTCGCGGCCGAGCACGCGCGTGGCGTGCTCGGCGTGGAGGGCGCGCACCATGCGGCGTCCCTGCTTTCGCTGCTGGGGACTGCGCTGGGATTCATCTGGGCGATGCTCGCCAGCTGGCGACTCTATCTGTGGCTGCGTGGCCTGGAGCAGGGCAGGTGCCACTGCGGCGGCCTGCTCTCGCGCCCGCGTCGCAAGCGCGGTGTGGCGTATCGCAAGTGCCTGGCCTGCGGGGAAAAGGTACCGTTGGCCGCCCCGGCCGTCGCCGAATGAGCCACTGGCAGCGGCGGTCTTCAGTCCGCCGCTGACGCCTGCACGCCTTCGACTTCCGCCCTGGCCTGGTGGCGCAGCAGGAAGCGCTGGATCTTGCCGCTGGGGGTTTTGGGCAGTTCGGCCACAAAGGCGATCTCGCGCGGGTAGGCGTGCGCGGAAAGACGCTTTTTCACGTATCCGGCCAGCTCGGTGGCCAGCGCATCGCTGCCTTCCACGCCCGGCCGCAACACCACGTATGCCTTGACCAGCTCGCGTCGTTCGGGATCGGGCTTGCCGACCACGCCGGCCTCGACCACATCGGGATGTTCGAGCAGGCAGCTTTCCACGTCGAACGGGCCGATGCGGTAGCCGGCCGAGGTGATCACATCGTCGCTGCGGCCGACGAAGGCGATGCTGCCATCGGCATTGCGCTCGACCGTGTCGCCGGTGAGGTACCAGCCATCCTTGAACGGCTGCGCTTGCGCCTTCCAGTAGCCACGGAAGAACAGCGCGGGGGAATCGGCAATGTGCACCGCCAGCATCCCCGGCACGCCGACCGGCTGCGGCTGGCCGTCCTCGTTCAAGACGTCCAGCCGATAGCCGGGCAGCGGATAGCCGGCGCTGCCGGCCTGCACCGGATGCGCTAGCGCGTGATGGTTGCACAGGGTCATGCCGGTTTCGGTCTGGCCGTAGTGGTCGTGGATGATCGTGCCCAGCGCCTTGTCGAACCAGCGGATGACCTCCGGGTTGAGCGGCTCGCCGGCGCTGCTGACCGCGCGCAGCTGGCCCTTCACCTGCGCGGCGGCCGCGTCACCGGCGGCCATCAGCATGCGGTAGGCCGTCGGCGCGCCCATCAGGTTGGTCACGCCGAGTTCGGCAATGGTCCGGTAGCAACTCTCCACGGTGAACGGCCCTTCGTGGAAGGTCACCGAATGGCCCAGCGCCAGCGGACCGGTGATGCCGTAGTAGAGGCCGTAGGCCCAACCCGGATCGGCGATGTTCCACAGGACGTCGTCCTCGCGCACGTCCACCGCCTCGCGCATGTAGGTGGCGATCGCGTCCAGCGCATGCAGCGGGACCAGCAGACCCTTGGCCGCGCCGGCCGTGCCGGAGGTGAACATGACCATGCACGGGTCCTCGCGGTCGCGGGCGACCGGATCGAACGCCTGCGGCAGGCCTTCCAGCGCGGCCCAGAAATCCTCGGCATCGCCGCTACCCAGGGTCAGCACCGGTGGATGGCCCGGCACCTCGTCCAGCTTGGGCCGCTGGTCGGCCGAAGCCACCACCAGCCTGGCGCCGCTGGAAGACAGGCGGTGCTCCAGCGACTTGGGGCCGAAGGCGGTGAACAGCGGCTGGTAGACCGCGCCCAGGCGCCAGGTGCCCAGCACCACGATCAGCAACTCCAGCCGCCGCGGCAGCAGGCCCGCCACCACCTCGCCCGGGCCGACACCACGGGACAGCAGCAAGTGGGCGAATTGGGCCGACCACGCGTCCAACTGCTCGAAGGTATAGCGACGCACCACGCGTTGCAGGTCGATCCAGCACAGCGCCTCGCGCTGCCGGCCCAGGTGCGCGCCGACGCAGGTCTGCCAGGCGTTGACCGGGCCCGGCGCGGGCGTGGTGTCCAAGGTACGCAGGTGTTCGAAGTAATCGCGCTTGACCATGCCCATGTGTCCGGAATCCATTGTCCGGAACAGTAACCGGTTCAGTGCGCTGGCGTATCGTTGTCAGCGACATCTCGCCGCCATGGCATCGTTCAAGGTGCGCACATCGGTCGGGCGAGGCCAGGGCTGTCCATTCGGGACATGCACGCCTGATCCATGTCAGGCTGCGCACCCGAGGTGGCGCACGGAGGTGTCATGAAAAAGCGTGGACGACGGGTCGTTTCCCTCGTGGGCCTGGTGATGTTCCTGGCGTGGTCGTTTAACAGCCTAGCGCTCAGTTGCGACCACTATCCGACCCGCCTTCGCCGTGCGGAGGACGTCTATGTCATCGTTCCCCATGAAGTCTTGTCCCGTGGGCACGTGCTCACGCCGTATTCCCGCATTGCGGGCATGCCCGAAACCTACGACCTGGTGCGCTTTGAGGTGCTCGAAACCCTGCGCGGCCCCAGGCTGCGACAGCTTGACCTGTACTGCGGCAGCGGTTGCGGCGACAACCGGACGAGGCATTCGGTGTTCAATGTGGCGACGCCAAGCGCCGACGGCCGGCCGCGCATGATCATTGCCTGCAACGTCGGTCCCGCTGACGATCAGGCTGACGAGGACACCAAGCTGGCGCTGGACGATGTGCGCGAGCGTGCGCATCGCTGATCTGGGCCGCCCTGCCTCTGCGTCAGCTCGGCAGGGCGGGCTGGAATGGAAAGGGCCGGTAATGAGGCCGGCCCTGAAAGGGAGATAGGACGGTACGTGCGAGTCAAAGCTGCTCGTGGATCCCGCACTCGCGCTTGAGGCCGAAGAAGCGGGTGTCTTCCTCGCGCATGCCCGGCTCCCAGCGGCGGGTGGTGTGGATGTCGCCGATGGAGACGTAACCCTCATCCCACAGTGGGTGGTAGGGCAGGTCGTGGGCTTTCATGTACTGCCAGATGTCGCGGTCGGTCCAATCGGCGATGGGGCTGACCTTCCAGCGCGTGCCGCGCAGCTGCACGATGGGGGTGTCGGTGCGGCTGGTGGACTGCTGGCGGCGCAGGCCGGTGAACCAGGTGCCGACCTCTAGCTCGTCCAGCGCACGGCGCATCGGTTCGACCTTGCGCAGGTTGTTGTACTGCTCGATGCCGACCACGCCCTGCTCCCACAGCCGGCCGTGACGCGCTTCCATCCAGGCGCGACTGACCAGGGGGCGGAACACCTGGATGTTGAGCTTGAGCCGGTCGATCAGGGCGTCGGCGAAGCGGTAGGTTTCCGGGAACAGATAGCCGGTATCAACCAGGATCACGGGGATGTCCGGACGCTGCTGGGTCAACAGGTGCAGGGCCACCGCCGACTGCGCGCCGAAGCTGGAGGACAGCGCGGCCACGCCCGGGCCATGTTCCAGCGCCCAGGCTACGCGCGCGGGCGCGTCCAGCTT